>DASTEQ010000094.1:0-27585 GCA_035709505.1 Candidatus Limnocylindria bacterium | reverse complement strand
CGATTTCGGCAATGTCCCGCCCAACGGCTGCGCAGTGCTCGCGCAGGACTTCGACCTTCCGACGGAGGAACTCGGTGCTCCCCATCGCGTTCCACATGTCGGCGTACATCGCCACCGTCCGGAGCGTCTTCTTCTCCCCGGATCCGCCGATCATGATCGGCAGATGGGGCTGGACCGGCAGCGGCAGCTGGCGGAGGCCGTCGAACCGATATCGGCCGCCTGCCGGGCTCGTCACGGCTTCTCCGTCGAGCACCGCGCGGATGGCCGCCACCGATTCGTGCATCCAGCCCAGGCGCTCGCCATGCCCACTGCCGAAGTCGAGCCCGTGGGCGCGGTGCTCGTGCGCGAACCACGCCCCGCCCAGGCCAAGAATCGCCCGGCCACGGCACATGTGGTCGAGGGTCGTCACCATCTTCGCCACCACGCCGGGATTGCGGAAAGTGTTGGCCCCGACCAGCAGCCCCAGCCGGACGCGGCGGGTCACGCCGGCCCAGCCGGCGAGTGTCATCCATCCCTCGAAGATGGGCTGGTCGGGTTCGCCGAAGATGGCGTGGAGGTGGTCCCAGGCCCACAGGTGCTCGTAGCCGAGCTCCTCGACGCGAATCGCGACCGACTCGAGGGACTCCCAGTCGATGGCCTGCCCCCAGGGGAGGATGCCCAGCCGAACCTCACTCACCGCCGGTCAGCGCTCGACGACGACCGGCTCAGCTTCCTCCTCGTCCTCGCCGCGCGCGCCCCAGAAGGTCATCTCCTCCACGAGCTCGACCTCGGAAGAGAACAGCGCGCCGACGCTCTCGCCCCGATGGATGCGGCGAATCGCCTCACCGAAGAGCGGCGCCACCGACAGGACGGTGACGCGATCGGATTCGGCGTTCTCCGGGAGCGGGATCGTGTCGGTGACGATGACCTCCTTCAGCGCCGAGGCGTTGATCCGGTCGATTGCCGCGCCCGAGAAGATGCCGTGCGTCGCGCACGAGTAGACGTCGCGGGCGCCCTCGCTGATCAGGGCGTTCACCGTCTCGATCAGGGACCCGCCGGTGTTGATCTCGTCGTCGATGATGACCGCAGTCTTCCCCTCGACCTCACCGATGACGTTCTTCAGCTCGGCCGCGTCGTCATTGCCGGTCCGTCGCTTCTCGACGATCGCCAGGGGCGCATCGAGCTTCTCGGCGAAGCTCCGAGCCTTCTTTGCGAAGCCGAGTTCGCTGACCACCACGAGGTTCTCGGGATTGATCTCGTCCAGGTCGATGACGTATCGAGCGAGCATGTCCACCGCGGTCAGCTCATCCACCGGGATCGAGAAGAAGCCCTGGATCTGCCCCTGGTGGAGGTCCATGGTCAGCACCCGGTCGGCGCCGGCCACGGTCACCATGTCCGCGACAAGGCGGGCCGTGATCGGAACCCGAGGCTGGTCCTTCTTGTCGGAGCGGCCGTATGCGTAGTACGGCATGACGGCGGTGATCCGCCCGGCACTCGCCCGCTTGAAGGCGTCGATCATGATCAGCAGCTCCATGATCGAGTGGTTCACCGGCCGGCAGGTGGGCTGGACGAGGAACACGTCCTGCTCGCGGACGTTTTCGAGGATGCGGACGAAAATGTTCTCGTTCTGGAACTGGAAGACGTCCGCCTCACCCATCCGGGTACCGAGGTAGCGGCAGATGTTCTCCGCCAGCGGCCGGTTGGCGTTGCCCGAGTAGATGCTGAACTCGTCGGCGTACAGCGGCTCGCTCCTCGCTCGATACCGGACAGGACCCCGGCCGGCCGATTCTAGCGTGTCATCCCTCGGATTCGGAGTCCTCGGGCTGATCTTCGGGCAGACCTTCGTCGACGAAGACCGAAATGGAGATGATCCGATCGTCCTCAGCCGGCTTCATGACGGTCACCCCGCGTGAGGCTCGCCGGTAGCTGTTCACACCGGCCACCTGGGTTCGGAGGATCGTGCCGCCATCGGTGATGAGCATGACCTCCTCGTCCTCGCGGCCCACCAAGCGAACCGCGGCGACCTTGCCCGTGTCCTCGTTGAGCGAGTTCGCGATCACCCCACCCGTGGCCCGATGCTTGATCGGGAAGTCGCTCACATCGGTCCGCTTGCCGTAGCCCTGTTCGGTCACGACCAGCAGCTGTTGTGCCTGGTCGCGAATGACCTCCATCCCGATGACCTCGTCGTCCCCCTTGAGCCGGATGCCGGTCACGCCCATCGTGTCGCGGCCCATGGCCCGGACTTCGGTCTCCCTGAATCGGGCCGCCTGTCCATTGCGGGTGGCGATCATGATGTCGTTCGAGCCGTCCGACAGGTCGACCCAGCGGAGCTCGTCGCCATCCACGAGGTTGATCGCGATCAGGCCGTTGGCCTTGATCCGCGCGTACTCCGCCAGCGAGGTCTTCTTGATCTGCCCGCGCCGGGTGGCCATCACCAGGTAGTGGTCGGGCTCAAAGCGCGGGAGCGCGATGATCGCGCTGACGTACTCCCCGCTCTCCACCTGGACGCCAGGCAGGTTGATGATCGGCAGCCCCTTGGCATGCCGGCTTGCCTCGGGCATGGCGTGGACCTTGGTAATGAACACGCGGCCGCGGTTGGTGAAGAACAGGATGTTGTCGTGGGTGTTGGCCACGACAAGGTGCCGAACCGCGTCCTCTTCGCGGGTGATCATCGCCAGCTTGCCCTTCCCGCCGCGTCGCTGGGAGCGGAAGGTGCGGATCTGCTGGCGCTTGATGTAGCCCCGCTGCGAGAGGGTCACCACCACGTCTTCGGCGGTGATCAGATCCTCCGCGGAGAGCTCGCGATTCGCGTCGTCCCAGATCCGCGTCCGCCGATCCTCGCCGTACTTCTTCCGCAGGTCTGCGAGCTCGTCCTTGATGACCTGCAGGATCTTGCGCGGATTGGCGAGCAGGTCCTCGAGCTGGGCGATAAGCCGGATGACCTCCTCGTACTCGTCCTCGATCTTCTTGCGCTCGAGGGCCGCGAGGCGGCGCAGCTGCATCTCGAGGATGGCGTTGGCCTGTGCCTCGCTGAGCTTGAACCGCTTGATCAGGGCCTCGCGAGCGTCATCGGCATCGGCCGCCTTGCGGATGGTGGCAATCACCTCATCGAGGTGGTCGAGCGCGATCTTCAGTCCCTCGAGGATGTGTGCCCGCTCCTGGGCCCGCGCGAGGTCGAACTCGGTGCGGCGACGGATGACGTCGCGGCGATAGGCGATGTACTGCTCGAGGAGCCGTTTGAGTCCCAGGGTCTGGGGCTGGCCGTCGACGAGCGCCAGCATGTTGGTCGAGAAACTCGACTCGAGCGCGGTGTGCTTGAACAGCTGGGACATCACGGTGTGCGGCGAGCCATCGCGCTTCACCTCGACCACGATGCGCATCCCGTCTCGGTCGGATTCGTCGCGAATGTCGCTCACGTCGGTCATCTTCTTGGCGCCCACGAGGTCCGCCATCTTCTCGATGAGCGTGGTCTTGTTGACCTGGTACGGCAGCTCGGTGATGACGACCGCCATCCGGCCCGGGCGGACCTCTTCCAGGGCGACCTGTCCGCGCATGACGATCCGTCCCCGCCCGGTGGCATACATGTGACGGATCGCGTCGATCCGCTCCTTCTCGCCGGCAATCGAGCGCTGGTCCGCGTAGCGGAAGACGGTTCCGCCGGTCGGGAAGTCGGGACCGGTGACGATCTCGCACAGCTCGTCGACCGTGGCCTCGGGCTGGTCGATCAGCCGCTCGACCGCGCGGCAGATCTCGCCCAGGTTGTGAGGCGGGATGTTGGTGGCCATCCCGACCGCAATACCGGACGAGCCGTTGACCAGCAGGTTCGGCAGCCTCGCTGGGAGAACCGTAGGCTCCTGCAGGCGGCCATCGAAGTTGTCCATGAAATCGACCGTGCCCCGGTCGAGGTCCGCGAGCATCTCGTCGCTGATCGGAGCCAGCCGCGCCTCGGTGTACCGATAGGCGGCCGCAGGGTCGCCGTCGATGGACCCGAAGTTGCCCTGGCCATCGACGAGCGGATAGCGCAGGCTGAAGTCCTGGGCGAGCCGCACGAGGGCGTCGTACAGGGCCACGTCGCCATGCGGGTGGTACTTGGCGAGCGCCTCGCCCACGACGCCGGCACACTTTCGATATGCCGAGGTGGACCGCAGGCCCATCTCCGACATCGTGTACAGGATTCTGCGGTGGACCGGCTTGAGGCCGTCCCGGACGTCCGGCAACGCGCGGGCGACGATGACCGACATCGCGTAGTCGATGTACGCCGAGCGCATCTCCTCCTCGATCGAAACGTTGCGCACGGCGCCCAGGTTGTCTTCCACGCTCAGCTCACCCTCGTAGTCGTGTGTCGCGTCTGTCGCGTCTGTCGCCTCACTGCGGGACGACTCCTTCGATCACGGCTGGATCAGGTCCCGTCGGCCGCCAGCCGTATCGCTCCTTCAGTTCTGCCTTCTGGGTCGGCGACGCGCCAAGGTAGGTTCCGGTGGCTTCAGCCACCAGCCGATCGCCGGAGCGCACCTCGCCGCGCACCTGGTAGATCCGGCGGCGCCGGGATTCGACCCAACCCTCGGCCCGCAGCTCCTCCCCCGGACGCACAGGTTGGTGGAAGCGGACCGAGAACGATGCAGTCACCGCCCAGGCGTCGTCGCTGGACGGGGCCCAGGCCATGACCTCATCGAGGACGGTGGCCACCAGCCCGCCATGGACGCGGTCGCTCCAGCCGACGTAGTCCACGCCCGGCACCCAGGTCGCGCTCGCGCGACTCTCGCCAAGCTCGATTCGCAGACCCATGCCGATCGGGTTGGTGTCGCCACAGGCGAAGCAGTGGTGGTCGGCGAACCCGTAGCGGGGCTCCGCTCGTTCGGTCACCACGTCTCCTCGTCGTCCCAGAATTCGTCGCCGTAGGAATCCCGACTCCCGCGCAGGCAGTGATCAGCGATCGCGAGTGCGAACGCGTGGGCGACGGCATACCCGTCACGCAGGAAGTTCACGGCCTCGCGGCGGTCCCCGATGCCGTTGGCCTCGAGCAGGGAGCACCAATCCTCCAGCGTCCGGCCGGTCTTGGCCTCGACCTGGCGAATGTCGGCGGAATGACGAGATGGCATGGGCGTCCCCTCTCAGATGTCGAGGTTGCGGACCTTGCGGGCCTCGCCGCGGATGAAGTCCCGCCGTGGCTCGACGCGTTCGCCCATGAGGGTGCTGAAGGTCTCGTCGGCATCGGCGGCGTCTCGGACGCTGACCTGGAGCAACGTGCGGGTCTCCGGGTTCATGGTCGTCTCCCACAGCTGGTCTGGATTCATCTCTCCCAGTCCCTTGAAACGCTGGACGCTCACGTTGCGGGCTTTCCCGTCACGGGACAGCTCCTTGACGGCAAGGTCGCGCCCCTTCTCGTCCTTGGCATACCGCGTCTGCTTGCCGGTGCTCACCCGGTAGAGCGGGGGCTGGCACAGGAAGAGGTACCCGTTCTCGATGACATCGGGCATGTGGCGGTAGAAGAAGGTGAGCAACAGCGTGGTGATGTGCGCGCCGTCGACATCGGCATCCGAGAGGAGGCAGATGCGGTGGTACCGAAGCTTCGCGATATCGAACTGCTCGCCGATGCCGGCACCGAGCGCGATGATCAGGGGTCGGACGTTCTCGCTGGACAGCACCTTGTCGAGCCTCGCCTTCTCGACGTTCAGGAGCTTGCCCCGAAGCGGGAGAACGGCCTGGTTTCGCCGATCCCGGCCCTGCTTGGCGGAGCCGCCTGCCGAATCGCCCTCCACGATGTAGAGCTCGCTGAGGGCCGGATCACGCTCCTGGCAGTCGGCCAGCTTGCCGGGGAGCGCCATCCCGTCCAGCGCACCCTTGCGAATGACCAGGTCGCGCGCCTTGCGCGCGGCCTCGCGGGCGCGGGCCGCGGTCACGCACTTCTCGATGATCCGCCGCCCGTCGGCGGGATTCTCCTCGAGGTGCTGGACGATGCCGTCCGAGACAACCGTCTGGACGATGCCCTTGATGTCCGCGTTGCCGAGCTTGGCCTTGGTCTGGCCCTCGAACTGCGGGTCGGTCAGCTTGACGCTGATCACCGCGGTCAAGCCTTCCCGGACGTCGTCACCGCTGAGGTTGGTGTCCTTCTCGGACAGCACCCCGGCCTTGCGCGCCCAGTCGTTCAGGGAGCCGGTGAGCGCGGCCCGGAAGCCCGTGACGTGCGTTCCCCCGTCCACGGTGTGGATGTTGTTCGCGAAGGGCAGGACGGTCTCTGCGAACCCGTCGTTGTACTGCAGCGCCACCTCGACGCTCGTGCCGTCCACGACGCGCTCGACGTAGATCGGCACCTGGTGCAGAGGCTCGCGGTGCCGGTTGAGGTGCCGCACGAACGAGGTCACCCCACCCTGGAACAGGAAGTTCTTCTCGCGGTCGTCCCGCTCATCGACGAGGCGGATCCAGAGCCCCTTGTTGAGATAGGCCGATTCACGCAGACGAGTCGCGATAGTCTCCCAGCTGAACTCGACCTCATCGAAGATCTCCGCATCCGGAGTGAACCGGGTCCGGGTCCCGTGGTGCCGCGGCCAGTCGATCCCCCGGTTGGCCTGCGTCTCGCCGCCGTCCTGGCGAACGGGCTTGAGCGGTGCGCCGCGATGGAACTCCTGGACGTAGCGCTTTCCATCGCGCAGGACCTCGACGCGCATCTCCGACGACAGGGCATTGACCACGCTCACCCCGACGCCATGGAGGCCGCCGGAGACCTTGTAGCCGCCACCCCCGAACTTCCCGCCAGCGTGGAGGACGGTCATGATCACCTCCAGCGCGCTCTTGCCGGTCGAGTGGCGGTCGACCGGGATGCCGCGGCCGTCATCGATGACCTCGACGTGCCCGTCGGCTCCGATGGTGACGTCGATCCGGGTGGCCATGTTGGCCATCGCCTCGTCGATGCTGTTGTCGACGACCTCCCACACCAGCTGGTGGAGACCACGCGCATCGGTCGAGCCGATGTACATGCCCGGCCGCTTGCGGACAGCCTGCAGGCCCTCAAGGACCTGGATGTCGGCGGCGGTGTAGGAGGCCGATGCGCGCGCGCGACGCCGGGTGGGCTGAGGCTGGGCGGTCATTCGGGCCTCGCGTCCGAACCAGCGGCGACCGCGATGGCCTCGGGCTCAATCGGGCTGCCGAGAATCCAGGCCATGATCCGGTCCAGCTCCTCATCGGAGCCGAAATCGATGCTGATCCGGCCGCCGCGGCGCGTGCGCGTGATGGCCACCCTGGTCGCCAGGCGAAGGCGGAGCCGGCTCTCGAGCTCGGTGAGATCCTCCTCGCGGTTCGCGGTTGGATCGGGCCGGGCCTGTCGCCGGCGGCGCCGGACGAGCTCCTCCGTTTGGCGGACCGAAAGGTGGCGCTCGAGCACGATGGCCAGCGCGGCGACCTGCAGCTCGGCGACCGTGAGCCCGGCCAGGGCGCGGGCATGGCCCTCGCTGATCTGGCCTTCGAGCAGGGCTTCCTGGGTCTCGGGCGCGAGCTCGAGCAGGCGCAAGGCGTTCGTGACTGCGGCGCGCGAACGGCCGACGCGGGTGGCCACCGCTTCGTGTGCCATGTCGAACCGGTCGATAAGCAGGCGGAAGCCCATGGCCTCCTCGAGCGGGTTGAGATCGGTGCGTTGAAGGTTCTCGATCAGCGCGAGCTCAACCATCTCCTCCTCTTTGGGCTCGCGAACGACCGCCGGGATCTGGGTCAGGCCCGCCATCCTGGCGGCCCGCACGCGCCGCTCCCCGGCGATGAGCTGGTACTCCCCGTTGGCGAGGCCGCGAACCATGATCGGCTGGAGGACGCCATGGGCGGAGATCGACGCCGCGAGGTCGTTGAGCTCCTCACCCTCGAAGTGGGCCCGCGGCTGGTGCGGATTGGCGGCGATGCGGTCCAGCGGGATCTGGCGTCCGTCCTCGGCACCCGCAGGTGGCGGGATGAGGGCATCCAGGCCTCGTCCGAGGCCGAACTCGCGGGGCGGGGCGTCAGGCACGGGCTGCGACCTCCGCCGCGAGAGCCTCGTAGGCATGCGCTCCCCGGGAGGCCGGGTCGTACAGGGCGATCGGGAGGCCGTGACTCGGGGCTTCGCTGAGGCGAACGCTGCGCGGTACGACAGTGTCGTACACGGTTCCATCGAGGTGCCGGCGAACTTCGTCCGCCACCTGGTAGGAAAGTCGTGTTCGCTTGTCGAACATGGTGATCACCACGCCCTCGATCTCGAGTCGAGGGTTGAGTGAGCTCCGTATGAGGCGAATCGTGTTCACCAGGTTTCCGAGGCCCTCCATAGCGTAGAACTCGGCCTGGATGGGGATGAGCACCCCATCGGCCGCGGTGAGCGCGTTTACCGTAAGCAGCCCGAGCGATGGTGGGCAGTCCACCAGCACCCGTTCGTAGCGGCCGTCGACACCGGCGAGACTTGCCGCGAGCCGATGCTCTCGTGCGGTCAACGCCACCAGCTCGATCTCGGCGCCGGCCAGCTTGGGGGTGGCCGGCACCAGGTCAAGGCCAGGAATTGCTGTTGGTTGTGCGATCTCCGAGATGGCGACCCGATCGATCAATGCCTCGTAGATCGTGCCCGAGGAACGATCCGCGCCCAGCCCGGTCGACGCATTGCCCTGCGGATCCAGGTCGATGACGAGAGTGCGGGTGCCTCCAAGGGCCAGATACGCCGCCAGGTTGATGACGGTGGTCGTCTTTCCGACGCCGCCCTTTTGGTTGGTACAGGCCGTAACCCTAGCCACGAACGCTCCGTTGCGAGTTCCCGCGGGCAACCTGAATTGTACCAGTTTGGGGGGTTTTCCACCGATTACCACGCGATCAAAGTTTCACGTGAAACCCCTGGATCGTGCTCCGGTAAGGCCCGGTCGGTGAGGTCTGGCAGGCCTATACTGTGCTGCGACACGGCAAGCTCGCAGCGACCCCGGGAATCAGCCGATCAATCTCTTCAGCGCCCTTCTGGCCCTCGCCACTGGCGTCCTCTATGCCAGCCTTGCCCCGTTGCTGGCCATGGGTGATATGAGACCCAATCTCATTCTCGCCGCGGTCGTCGCGGTGACTGCCCTATTTGGACTCGGAGCAGGGGCCACCTGGGCCTTCGTCGGGGGACTGACCGCCAACCTGCTCACCACCGATCCTCTTGGAGTCGTTCCGCTTGGCCTCCTGCTCGTCGCCGGTTTGGTTGCCCTGTTCGGACGCCCGCTCGGCCGCAGACCCGTGGTGTTGGCCTTCGTCGGAGGGCTGGCGGGAAGCGCCGTGCTGGACCTGGCGGATGTGCTCATCCTCGCCCTTGAGGGCGGTTCCGCCCCCGGGACTGGCATCGCCGGCATGACCCTGCTCGTCCTCCCCACGGCCATCGCGAATGGGATCCTCGCGGCTGCCATCTTCCTTGCATCGCGCGCGGCGGCCAGCAGGATCAGCTCCGAAATGCCTGCGGCCTGGGGATGAGCACCGCCTTCGAGCATCCCGACCTGCCCAGGCACGGCGGTCGGTTCCTCGCCTTCGGCGTCATCGGGATCATCCTGTTCGCGGTCATTGCCGGGCGGCTCTTCCAGCTCCAGGTCATCGAGGGCGCGGTCCGCGCCGAGCAGGCCGAAGCCGCTCACACGGTCACGGTGGCCATCCCGTCCCAGCGTGGCCTGGTGTTCGACCGAGAGGGTCGGCCGCTGATCGTCAATGTTCCGACCTGGACCGTCGCGGTCCGGCCCGCGGACCTGCCCGAGCACCGTCGCGCTGCCGTCCTCGGCCGCGTGGCCGAGGTAACCGGGGAGGCGGTTGCCGATCTGGAGGCCCGCCTCGACGCATTCATCGGTTCACCCTTCGATCTCGTCCCGCTCGCTGGCGAGGTTGACCGACAGGCGGCCCTGGTCCTGTCCGAGGAAGCCCCATCACTCCCGGGCATCGAGCTCGAGGTCGTCCCGCAGCGGAGGTACTTGAACGACCAGGGCGAGGCCGACGGGACGCTGCTGTCCCACATCATCGGCTATACGGGCCCGATCAACGCCGGCGAGCTGGACGAGCTTGCGGACGAGGGGTACCTCCACGACGACCCGATCGGCCGGACAGGGATCGAGGCCGCCTTCGAGTCCGCCCTCCGCGGGGAGTACGGCTCGGCCCGCTGGGAGCGCGACGCGTCGGGTCGGCTGGTGAAGGTCGTCGAGGAGACGGCGGCCCCGGTCGCCGGACGGAACCTGGTCCTCACCATCGATGCGCGGTTGCAGCGGCTGGCCACCGAGTCATTGCTGTGGGGCATGCGAGAGGCCAACGTCAGCCAGGGGGTCACGATCGTCATGAACCCCCAGAGCGGCGAGATTCTGGCCATGGTGTCGCTGCCGGCATACGACAACAACGCGTTCGCGTCGGGGATCCCGGACGAGCTCTACCAGTCCTACCTGGCCGATCCCAACCTGCCGCTGCGGAACCACGCGATTGCCGATATCTACCCGCCGGGCTCGACCTTCAAGCTGGTCACCGGCCTGGCCGCGCTCCAGGAGGGCGTGACCACGCCGACGCGTCGCTGGCAGACCTACGGCTGCTACCAGATCCCCGGCGCGCCGGTCGGTGACTGCCTGTCGGACTGGAACCGACGCGGGTTCGGTCCCCTGAACATGGTCGAGGCCTTCGCGCGCAGCTCCGACACGTTCTTCTACCAAATGGCCGTCCACCTCGGCGTCGACCGGCTCGCGCGGTGGGCCAACGAGCTCGGCTTCGGCGCTCCGACCGGAATCGAGTTGCCGAGCGAGGCAGCCGGGGTCATCCCGTCGACAGAGTGGGCGCACAGCCAGGGCCGCGCCGGAATCTTCACCGGCGAGCTGGCACAGGCCGGCATCGGGCAGAACACGGTCGCCGTCACGCCGCTCCAGCTGATGAACGCGTATGCCGCCGTGGCGAACGGAGGCCACCTCATGCGGCCGCAAATCGTGCTGGGGGAGGCGGACGCCGACGGGAACCTCGTCGAGAGATACGAACCGCAGGTGCTGCGCGAGCTCGCCGCCGACCCGTCGAACCTGAACGTGATGCGGATCGGCGCCCGCCAGGTCATCACGACTGGCCACGCGTACAACATCGGCCAGCTGCGCCTTCCGGGGGCGCTGTCGGGCAAGACGGGAACGGCCGAGTTCGGACTCCCGAATGCCGAGGGCAACCTTCCGTTCCACTCATGGTTCGTCGCCTTCCTCCCGTCCTCGCCGGGAGCGACCGACTCGGAGCTGGCGGTCATGACCTTCACCTACCGCGCGGTCGTCCGCGGGAACGTTTCGACCGAAGTGGTGAAGTACTTCCTCCAGCAGTATTTCGAGCTCGACCAGGACCTCCGCCTCGACCCCGTGACGCTCCGGCTCCTGCAGGGAGGCAACTGACCGATGGGCGTCGCCGTCTCCACCATCGAGGTCACCGCTGTACGGCGGTGGCGCGACTTCGACTGGCAGCTGACCCTGTACCTGGTCCTGCTCATCGGGTTTGGCATCGTCCTCGGCGCCTCGGCGATGTGGAACGAGGCCGCGGCGCCCGGCGCCGTGCCGCAGCCGGTGAAGACGGTCATCTGGACGATCCTTGGCTTCAGCCTGATGGTCGTGGCAGCATCCGTCGACTACCACTGGCTCCGGACTTTCGCCGTCCCGATCTACGTCTTCACGCTCGGGCTGCTGGTGGTCAACCTCCTGGTCGGCACATCGGCCTCAGGGGCTCAGTTGTCGGTGACCATCGGCGGCCTCGACTTCCAGTTCTCGGAGATCTCGAAGGTCCTGATGGTGGTCGTCCTGGCCGCGTTCCTCGCGGGACGGGGCCAGCGGATAGGTCGACTGTCGACGATCGTCGGCGCCGGGCTGCTGACCGCACTTCCGACGGCGCTCGTTCTGCGCCAGCCAGATCTCGGGACCGCGCTCGTCTTCATCGCGATCCTCGGCGGGATGCTGTTCATCAGCGGGGCCAGCATCGGCTGGATGGCGTTGCTGCTCGGGGTGGCGGTGGCGCTCACGCCGGTGGCTCTCGGCCGCCTGGCCGACTATCAGGTCGCCCGGTTGCTGTGCTTCCTCGATCCGGCGGCAGACCCACAGGGAGCCTGCTACCAGCTCACCCAGTCGCTCAACGCGGTTGGCTCCGGGGGCTGGCTGGGCCAGGGGCTCACCGCGGGCCAGGCGAACCAGCTCGGGTTCCTCCCGGTCCAGACCACGGACTTCATCTTCACGATCGTGGCCGAGGAGCTCGGCCTGGTCGGCGGCCTGATCCTGCTCGCCCTGTTCGGGTTGCTGCTGTGGCGGATCGCGATCATCGGCTGGCAGGCCCGCGACGGCCTGGGGCGGCTGGTCGCCATGGGCCTGGCGACCATGCTCCTGTTCCAGGTCGTGGTGAACATTGGCATGGTCATCGGCCTGCTCCCAGTCACTGGCATCCCGCTGCCGCTGATCACCTACGGCGGGTCGTCGACGGTCTCGATCCTGTTCGGAATGGGCATCGTCCAGTCCGTGAGGATGCACACCCGGGTCGAGCGCTTCTAGGCCGCTGCCGGCTCCGGCGGCGGGTCGCCGGGGGGTTGCGGCGGAGGCGTCGGAGGCGTCGGAGGCGCGGCCGCCGGACCGGCGTGTGCAAAGGTCCACGCCTCATCGGGGGTTCCGCCCTCGAGCCGGCGGAAGCCATACCGATAGAGGTCCCGCCCGAGGGCGACCACTGGCGCCGCGAGGATGGCGCCCCACAGCCCGAACAGCGACCCGCCGATGATCAGAGCCAGGATGACAACGGCAGGATGCAGGTCGACCGCGTCGCCCATCACCTTTGGCACGAGCAGGTGGTTCTCGACCTGCTGGATGATCGTGTACAGCGCGATCGCGGCCAGCGCCGCGGCCGGTGAGATCGACGCGCCGATGAGGATGGCCGGGATGGCGGCAATGATCGGACCGATGATCGGGACCAGCTCGAGGACACCCGCCACCAGCGCCAGCAGGACCGCGAAGTCGGCGAACTCCCGGAAGCCGATGGCTGCCAGGACGAGGAGACCGATGAGGGTGGCCACGAAGATGACCGCGCCGAGGAGCAGCTGACCGCGGATCCAGCGGCCGATGAGGCTGACCGTCAGGCCCATCCCGTTGGCCGCGTCGGGCCGCCAGCCGGTGGGCAGCATGCCGAGGATGCCGTCCGGCAGCCGATCGCGATCCTTGAGCACGTAGAGCAGCCAGACCGGGATGATCACCAGCCCCACGAGGAAACCGGCGGCGCGGGCGATGACGCTCAGCAGCGGACCGACGATCGTCTCGAGGAGGGCGATGACGGCCTCCTGCCCGCTCGCGATGATCGTGTCGAGGGCGTCGCGGATCGGATCCGGAAGCGGGAGGCTGGTGATCCACTCCACGATGGCCTCTTCCCATGCCAGGATCTGGGCGGCGAGAGTCGGGAGCTCTTCGAGGAAGCGCTGGAGCTGCTCGAACAGCGGCGGCAGGAGCAGCCAACCGAGGCCGACGACGACGACCACCACCACGACGTAGACGATCAGGATGCCGGCGAGTCGCGGAACGCCCCGGCGGTGGAGGGCGGTGACCGGCGGATCCAGGAGGAACGCGAGGGCGATCGCGATGCCGAACACCGGCAGCGCCCCGCGCGCCAGCCACAGCGCGAGGACGATGACGAGGATCGCGAAGGTCACCCACAGGCCGAGCCGGTGCCGGGCGACGAACCCCATGGCGCGATCGTAGCGGAGCGGTACCATCGCCGGACGATGAACGCCGAGCCCGAGACCCCGCGTCAGCGGTGGCAGATCCTGTATTCCCGCACGCATCCGGCGCTCCGGCTGCGTCAGCAGGACATTGCGAACGAGTTCCAGCGCGTGCTGACCGAAGCTGAGCTGCCCCTGTCCCAGACCGCGGCCCGGCGCCCGCGGCCGCGGATCCGACTGGCGGCGGTCACGCCCGCCAACCTCGAGCTGCGCGGGGACATTATCGAGGTCTGGTTCGACGAGCTCGTAGAGCGTGATCGGCTGGTGGCCGCCGGGGAGGGGCTGGCCGAGGGCCTCGCGATCGTCGATGCCCGCGAGGTGTGGCACGGGTTCCCGTCGGCGGCCTCCCAGGTCCGGGGTGGCGAGTACGAGGTCGAGGTCCGCGTGCCGGAGGGCACCGACGTTGACGACCTGAAGGCCGCGGTGGTTCAGCTCCTGGCAGCCTCGTCGCTCCCCGGCATGCGGCGCCGGGGCGAGACGGAGCGTCGTTCGGACGCCACCGAGCGCGACCTGCGCCCGTACGTGGAGGACCTCGAAGTCCTGGGTTTCGACAAGCCCACCCGCATCGCGCACCTGCGCATGCAGCTGCGCCTCGACCCCAGCGGAGCCGGCCGGCCCAGGGACGTGATCGACGCCCTCGGCCTCAACCTGGAGATGACGCGCGCCATCCGGGACCGCCTCCTCTTCGTTGACACCCCTCCGGTCGCCCGATAGACTCCGGGGTCCGCGTGGGATGCCTTCTGGCGTCCCGCCGTGCGCGCAGGACGGAGACACGCCATGTACGCCGTGGTCGACAACGGCGGAAAGCAATATCGGGTCGAGGCCGGCGAGACGCTGGTCATCGATCGCCTTGACGCCGAGGCTGGTGCCTCGGTGACGTTCGACCGCGTCCTGCTCATTGGTGACGAGGACGGCGTCACAGTCGGGACCCCGACCGTGGCCGGCGCCTCGGTCCACGGCACCGTGGTCGCCCATGGCCGCGGCCCCAAGATCATCGTGTTCCGCTTCCGGCCGAAGGCCCACTATCGGCGCCGGACCGGCCATCGCTCGGAGCTGACCCAGGTCCGGATCGACGAGATCGCGACGGCCAGTGGACGATCAAAGGCCGCTTCCGCCGAGAAGACCGCGCCCACCGAGAAGAAGTCCGCGCCTCGCCGGAAGGCCGCTGCGAAGCCGGCCGCAAAGGCGGAGGGCGCAAAGGCCGCGGCGAAGCAGAAGGCCAAGCCAGCCGCCAAACCCCGCAGCGAGCCGGCAACGAAGGCCGCGGCCGCCGCCACGGAGGACTGACTGATGGCCCACAAGAAAGCCGGCTCATCTTCGAAGAATGGCCGCGACAGCGCCGGCAAGCGGCTGGGCGTCAAGCGTGGCGATGGACAGCTGGTGATGGCCGGGACGATCATCGTCCGCCAGCGCGGCAGCACGTTCCACCCTGGACCCAATGTCGGGATGGGCCGGGACTACACCCTGTTCGCCACGACGGAAGGGCGGGTGCGGTTCACGCATGAGACGCGCGACAAGAAGCGCGTCAGCGTGATCGCCGAGGAGGCCTGACCGATGAAGACCGAGATTCATCCGCAGTACCATCAGGCCGAGGTGCACTGCGCTTGCGGGACCACCTTCACCGTCGGATCGACCGCCGAGTCGATCCGAGTCGAGGTCTGCTCGAATTGCCACCCCTTCTACACCGGCACCCAGAACATCGTCGACACCGCGGGCCAGGTGGAGCGGTTCCAGCGGCGAATGGAGCGCGCCTCCCGCTGAGCCGGCCTGACCGGCCGAGCCCGGGCCGCCTGGCGCGGCTCGCCCCGCATCTCGTCTTCCTCATCCCCGAGCAGCTGATCGCGGCCGGGCCGTTCGTCGTCCAGGCCGTGGCCGGCACGCGCCGGTACCGGATGCCCGACTTCTTCTACGGTGGCCAGGCGCTGATCGAGGGCGTGATGATGCGCGGCCGCTCGACCGCCGCGATGAGCGTCCGGATGCCGGATGGCGAGATCCGTACCTCGTCAGAGGCGCTGCCCCGAGCGCTGAGTGGTGGTCGGTGGCTGAAGGTTCCCTTCGTGCGCGGGGTGCTCGTCCTGTACGAGACGCTGGTGCTCGGCACGCGCATGCTGATGCGCTCGGCGGCACTGGCCGCGGAAGGGGAGGACATCGAGATCGGACGGGGGACCCTGGCCGTGACCATGATCCTGTCGCTCGGCTTTGCCATCGGTCTGTTCTTCGTCCTTCCGCTCCTCCTCTCGGAAGCCGCGGAAGAGGCGGCGGGGAGCGACCTCGTCGCCAACCTGGCCGAAGGCGGCATCCGGCTGGTGATCTTCGTCATCTACCTCGCCTTGATCGGGATGATGTCGGACGTTCGGCGGGTGTTCGCTTACCACGGCGCCGAGCACAAGGCGATCAGCGCCCACGAGGCCGATGCGCCCCTCGAGCCGGAGTCCGTCGACCGGTTCAGCACCGCACACACCCGGTGCGGGACCACGTTCGTGCTGATCGTGGTCGTGATCAGCATCCTGTTCTTCTCGGTCATTCCCCGGACGGATGTGCCGCTTCCGTTGCTCATGCTGTCGCGCATCGCCCTCGTCCCGGTGGTGGCATCGGTCGCGTACGAGCTGGTCCGATTCGGGGCACGGCATTACGGCAACCGCCTGGTGCGGGCCATCTATTCGCCGGGCCTGTGGCTGCAGTCACTGACCACGCGACCACCCGACCACGAGATGCTCGAGGTGAGCATCACCGCCCTCGAGCGCGTGCTGGAGGAGGATCGCGCCCCGCAGGGGGAACGCGCCCCGGCATGAGCGACCAGCTGGGCGAGCTCACGGCCCGCCACGATGAGCTGACCGACCTCATGTCCCGACCGGAGACCGCCACCGACCCGACGCTGCTCGCGCGCTACGGGCGCGAACTGGCCCGCCTGCAGCCGGTCGTCGCCGCCCTGCGAGCGCGTGAGGCAGCCAGCCGGGAGCTCGACGCGGCCCGTGCGCACCTGGACGATCCCGACCAGGAGGTCCGGGCCATGGCCCGCGATGAGATCGACGCCCTGGAGGCGCGTGCCGCGGAGCTTGATGCGGAGCTGCGCCGGCTCCTCGTCCCGCGTGACCCGAATGACGATCGGGACGTGATCCTGGAGATTCGGGCCGGGACCGGGGGCGACGAGGCGTCCCTGTTCGCGGCAGACCTGTACCGAATGTACGGGCGGTACGCGGAGCGTCGCGGCTGGTCGGTGGACCTGCTGTCCACCAGCGAGAGCGGGTCCGGCGGCTTCAAGGAGGTGATCGCGGAGGTCACCGGGGACGGGGCCTACTCCCGACTGAAGTTCGAGAGTGGCGTGCACCGCGTGCAGCGGGTACCGGTGACCGAGGCCAGCGGCCGGATCCATACCTCGACCGCCACGGTCGCGGTCCTGCCCGAGGCCGAGGAGGTCGAGATCGAGATCGACGAGGGCGACCTGCGGATCGAGACGTATCGGTCCAGCGGACCGGGCGGACAGTCGGTCAACACCACCGACTCCGCGGTCCGCATCACCCACCTGCCGACCGGCCTGGTGGTCGCCATCCAGGACGAGAAGAGCCAGCACAAGAACCGGGCCAAGGCACTGTCCGTGTTGCGGGCGCGCCTGCTCGATGCGCAGCGGGCCCGCCAGGCCGAGGAGCGGGGGGAGGTCCGCCGGACCCAGGTCGGGACCGGCGATCGGTCGGAGAAGATCCGGACCTATAACTTCCCGGACGACCGGGTGACGGATCACCGCATCGGTCTCTCCGTCCACAACCTGCCTGGCCTGCTGTCCGGGGACCTCGACCGGGTCATCGAGCCGCTGGCCGAAGCCGACCAGGCGGCACGGCTTGCCGCGGCGGGCGCCGATGTCGCCGGCTGACGCTCCCGCCGTCGCGGGCTCGGCCCGCACCGCCGGTGAAGCGCTGACCGATGCGGTCGCCGCGCTGCGCGAGGCGGGATCACCATCGGCCCGACTCGACGCCGAGGTGCTGGTGGCTTGGGCGCTCGAACGAGACCGGGCCTGGCTCCTGGCCCACCTCGATGAGCCGATGCCGGAGCAGTCCACCGCAGACCTGTCGGCGTGGGTCGAGCGACGGTCTCGCGGGGAGCCGATTGCGTACATCCGCGGCTTCAAGGAGTGGTACGGGCTCCGGATCGCGACCGACGACCGGGCGCTGATCCCGCGCCCCGAAACCGAGCTGCTGGTCGATGCGGCCGTGGGGGAGCTCGCGGATCGACTGGTGCGCGATGATCGACCGATCGTCGCCTGGGAGGTCGGTACCGGGAGTGGAGCGGTGGCGGTGGCCGTGGCGCGCCGGTTCCGAACGGCACTGGCGCTCGGTCGGCTTCGCCTCATCGTGAGCGACGCGTCGCCGGATGCGATGGAGCTGGCCAGCGACAACCTCACTGCGCACGGGGTCGCACACCTGGTCACGGAGGTGGTTGCGGACCTGCTCGACGCGGTGGGATCGCTGCCGCCTCCCGACGTGGTGATCGCCAACCTGCCCTACCTGCGCAGCGACGAAGTGGCCGCCGGGGCTGGGTCCCTGGCCTGGGAGCCTGCCGCCGCGCTCGACGGCGGGGCGGACGGCCTGAGCGTCCTGCGCGCGCTGATCGCGCGCCTCCCGCGGCGCCTGTCGGAGGACGGCTGCGCCCTGCTGGAGGTCGGCGCGGGCCAGGTTGATCCGATCCGCGACCTCGTCGCGACACTCCCGGGCCGGTGGTCGGTGGCGGCCACGCGCGACCTTGCCGGGGTCGAGCGCATCGTGCGGATCGAGCGCGTCCCATGACCGAACGCATCGCGGCGACCCCCGACGGCATCGCGGAGGCTGCGGAGCTGTTGCGCGACGGAGCGTTGGTCGCCTTCCCGACCGACACGGTGCATGGCGTGGGCAGCCGGGCCGACGATCCCGACGCCATCGAGCGCCTGTTCGCGCTGAAGGGCCGGCCCACGGACCGGCAGATCGCGTGGCTGGTGTCGGACATCGAGCAGGCCGCGGGCCTGGGCCTCGCCGTGGACGAGAGGGCCCGCACCCTGGCAGCAGCCCTGTGGCCGGGCGGGCTGACCCTCATCGTGCCTGCACGAGACCGTGCCGATGGCGCCTCGACCCTCGGCATCCGGGCGCCGAACCACCCGACCACCCAGGCCCTGCTCGAGGTCACCGGACCGATGCCGGTGACCAGCGCCAACCCGCACGGCTTCCCGGAGTGCTACACCGCCGACGACGTGCTGATCGCTTTCGCGGGCGCGGCTGACCTCGCGGCGGTGATCGATGGCGAGTCGCCGGGCGGCCTGGCCTCCTCGGTGCTAGACCTGACTGGCGAGACACCGCGCCTGCTGCGCGAGGGTGCGATCGGGCGGGATCGACTCGAGGCGCTGGTGGGGCCGATAGACTGACAACGTGCGCGTCGCCATCGGATCGGACCACGCCGGGTTCGTCCTGAAGAGTCTCCTCTGCCGGATGCTGGAAGCGATGGGCATCGAATACCGCGACTTCGGCACTGATAGCGAGGAGCCGGTCGACTACCCCGATTTCATCGCACCGGTGGCTCGCGCCGTGGCCCGTGGCGAGTACGACCGCGGCATCGTGCTCGGCGGCAGCGGAACCGGGGAGGCGATCGTCGCCAACAAGGTCCGCGGCATCCGCTGCGTGCAGGCCGCCACGCCGGAGGTGGCGCGGCTGGGCCGCGAGCACAACGACGCCAACATGCTGTCCCTCGGGGCCCGGGTGACGACCGTCGACGTGGCGGAAGCCTGCGTCCGTGCCTTCCTCGAGGCGGAGTTCGAGGGCGGGCGGCACGTGCGCCGGGTGGGGAAGATCGCCGCCCTGGAGGCGGAGGAGGCGGGCCGCTGAGCCTGCACCTGGAGCCCGACGAGCGGGCTCTGCTGGCGGGGGAGATGGGGACGGGGACGGCGCTCGCCATGCGGCTTATCGTCCGAGCAGCGGAGGTGCTCGAGGCGGATCGGCTCATTCCGATCACCGGCGCGCACGTCGACTCGTGCCTCTACCACGGCCAGGCGACTCTCGACTTCGTCGACCGCCTGGTGGACGGCGGAGCGACGGTTCGGGTCTCCACCACGCTGAACGTGGGCTCCGTGGACCTCCTCCACCCCGAGCTGTGGCGCGGGGATCCAGACCTCGCGTCGCGGGGCCGGCGGCTGATGGACCGGTACCGTGCGCTCGGCTGCCGGCCGACGTTCACCTGCGCCCCCTACCAGCTCGCCGACGCGCGGCCGGCGCGTGGTGAGCAGGTGGCGTGGGGCGAGTCGAACGCCATCGCCTTTGCCAACTCGGTGCTCGGTGCCCGCACCAACCGCTACGGCGACTTCATGGACGTGGCCGCGGCGATCACCGGCCGCGTCCCGAATGCCGGCCTGCACCGGAGTGGAGAACGTCGGGCGCGCCTCGTCATCCGGTTAGGGGACGACGTGCCGTGGCGGCTCCTTGATGAGGACACCCTGTACCCCGTCCTTGGCCTCGTGGTTGGACGACTGGCCGGTGGCCGCGTCGTCGCCGTGGACGGGCTGCCGCCCGGGATCGGTGAGGACCGGCTGAAGGCGCTCGGGGCGGCGGCCGCCTCGTCCGGGTCGGTGGCGCTGTTCCACGTCGTCGGCTCGACCCCAGAGGCGCCGACCCTGACCGATGCGCTCCAGGGCGCCGCGCCTGAAGCGGAGGCCGTGGTCTCGATGGACGATCTGCGCCAGGCCCGGACCGAGCTGGGCGGTGAAGGAGGCGGACCGATCGTCGCCGTCAGCCTGGGCACGCCGCACGCGTCCACCGCGGAGCTCGCCGAGGTCGCGGACCTGCTCGCCGGCCGACACGCGGCAGACGGCGTGGAGCTGCTCGTCTCCACCGCACGCGACACGCTCAGCGAAGCGGAGGCGGACGGGGTCGCAGGGCGGCTCCGTGAGGCCGGCGCCGAGCTGCTGGTCGACACGTGTTCCTACATCTCGCCCATCCTCCGCGCGCCGAATGGCCCGGTGATGACCGATTCCGGGAAGTGGGCCTACTACGCGCCGGCGAACATCGGCGCGCAGGTCGTCTTTGGCAGCCGGCGCGAATGCGTGGAGTCGGCCATCGCGGGGCACGTGGTCCGTGACGCGACGTGGGGCTCCGCGTGAGCGGCCGCCTGATCGCCCCAGGCCGCGCCCACGCCCCCGCGCTGGTCCTCGAGGAACCGCTGTCGCTGTGGGGCGGACTCGATCCCGCGACCGGACGCGTGATCGAGCCGCGCCACCCGCAGCACGGGGAGCTGGTCACCGGACGGGTGCTGCTCATGCCGGCGGCGCGCGGCTCCTCCTCCTCCGCCAGCGTCCTGGCTGAGGCCGCGCGGGCCGGCACCGCGCCGGCGGGGATCGTCCTCGGCGAACCGGACCTGATCCTGGCCATCGGCGCCGCCGTGGCCGACGAGCTGTATGGCAT
Source organism: Candidatus Limnocylindria bacterium (assembly GCA_035709505.1). Lineage (GTDB taxonomy): Bacteria > Chloroflexota > Limnocylindria > QHBO01 > QHBO01 > DASTEQ01. The sequence continues at coordinate 6,501 of DASTEQ010000094.1, read as the reverse complement.
CCAGGTCCCGATCGCGGTGGTCACGCCCGACGTCCTCGCCGAGGTCCGAACCGGCGAGCCCGTCGACATCGGTCCGGAAGGCCTCACTGCCGACTAGACTCGGGCCTCCAAGCGTGGAGGAGACGGACCGATGGATGCCTGGGCATCGCTGCAGGCCGAGGACCCGGAGATCTGGCAGGTCGTCCAGGACGAGGAGCACCGCGCCCGCTCCAACCTGGAGCTGATCGCCTCGGAGAGCTACCCCAGCCGGGCCGTGCTGGAGGCCACCGGATCGGTCCTGACCGCCAAGTACGCTGAGGGCTATCCGCGGCGGCGCTACTACGGCGGCTGCGAGGTCGTGGACCGGGCCGAGGACCTCGCCCGGGACCGGGCAAAGGCACTCTTCGGGGCCGAGCATGTCAACGTCCAGCCCCACGCCGGGGCCCAGGCCAACATGGCCGTCTTCCACGCATTGCTGGAACGGGGCGACACGGTGATGGGACTTGCCCTCGACCAAGGCGGGCACCTGACCCACGGGTCGCCGGTCAACTTCAGCGGGCAGTACTACACCTTCGTTCCGTACCACGTGGACCGCATCACCCATCTGATCGACCTCGACGAGGTGCGGACCCTCGCCCGCGAGCATCGGCCCAAGTTGATCGTGACCGGCGCCACCGCTTATCCGCGCCACTGGGACTTCGCGGCCTTCCGTGAGATCGCCGACGAGGTCGGCGCGATCCTGATGACCGACATGTCGCATTTCGCCGGCCTGGTGGCCGGCGGCGTTCACCCGAGCCCGGTACCGCATGCCCAGGTGGTGACGACGACCACCCACAAGACGTTGCGCGGGCCCCGGGGCGCCATGATCCTCTGTACCGAGGTCCTGGCCAAGGACATCGACCGGGCCGTATTCCCCGCCATCCAGGGCGGCCCGCTGATGCACGTCGTGGCCGCCAAGGCGGTGGCTTTCCACCAGGCCCAGAGCCCCGAGTTCCGCGCGGACGCGCAGCGCACCGTGGACAACGCCCGGGCTCTCGGCGAGACGCTCGCCGGCCACGGCGCATCCCTGGTGTCGGGAGGGACCGATACCCACCTGCTCCTGGTTGACGTCACGCCCTTCGGGGTGACCGGCAAGGAGGCCGATGCCGCCCTGGGCGAGGTGGACATCACCGTGAACAAGAACGCCATTCCCTACGATCCGAATCCGCCAATGGTGGCGAGCGGGATCCGGGTCGGCACGCCGTGCGTCACCGGACGGGGCATGGGCGCAGGGGAGATGGCGGAGATCGGGGAGCTGATCGTGGCCGGAATCGCGGCCCGCGGCGACGCGGGTGCGCAGGCGGACGTGAAGGCCCGCGTGGCCCTGCTCGCCGAGCGCTTCCCGGTGCCCGGCCTGGCGTGGACCCGGACCTGAGCGGCGAGGGACGAGTTCCAGAGGCACCCGCTATACTCGCCGCGGCGTCCGATCGCCCGGAGTCGAGCTGAAATGCCCAAGACGAGCCCCGGGCCGGCAAGGATCCTCGGTGAAGTCACCCTGATCATGGCCGTCCCGATGCTCGGCGGCGTGGTCGTCGGCCTCGTGCTCGATGCACAGGCAGGCACCTCGCCGATTTTCGTGCTCGGCGGACTGGTGGTCGGCAGCCTGGCCTCGGCTCTCGGCATCTGGCTCTACATCCGCAAGCGCCAAAGGCCATGAACCAAAACTGGGGGATCGCTCTTGACCTGGGGATCCGGCTCGGGGCGGCGGTCATGATCGGCTTCTTCGGCGGCCTGCTGCTGGATGGCCTGTTCGGGACCCGGCCCGTGCTGACCCTGGTGGGCACCGCCTTCGGGGTGGCCGCTGCGATGTACACCATCTGGGACGTCGCGCGGCGAGCGATGAAACCGTAGTCCGTTCAGAGGGTCAGCCACCTGGTTCACGTCGAGATCGCCGCGGAACCCCTGTTCCAGATCGGCCCCTTGGTCTTCACCAACAGCATGGTTGGGGCGCTGATGGCCAGCTTCCTGCTGCTCGCGGCCACGGTCTGGCTCGCCCGTCGCGGGACGCTGGTCCCGAGCCGCTTCCAGGCCCTCGTCGAGTTCCCGATCGAGTGGCTGGCCGGCATCGTGCGCGGCACGGGCGGGAAGCGCTGGGCGGAGTTCGCCGGCCTGGTGATCGCGATCTTCCTCTTCGTCCTGGTGGCGAACTTCATCGGTCTGCTGCCCGGGGTCGGCGTGGTCGGGATCACCGTCGAGGGAGAGCACGGCGAGGAGCTGCTCGTCCCATTCGTGCGGGCCGCCGCGGCGGACCTGAACTTCACCCTGGGCCTGGCGCTGATCGCGTTCGTGGCGTTCATCGCGTGGGGGATCCGGGCGAACGGCGTGGGCGGCTACCTGAAGGAGCTGCTGATCGCCGAGCCGGCGTACATGACCCCGCTCCTGACCCCCATCCACATCATCAGTGAGCTGTCGCGATTGATCAGTCTGTCGATGCGGCTCTTTGGCAACGTCTTCGCCGGTGAGGTCCTGCTCGCGGTCATCCTCGCCCTGGTGCCGCTCTTCGTTCCTGTGGTCTTCCTGGGCCTGGAGGCGATCTTCGGCTTCGTCCAGGCCCTCGTCTTCGCGCTGCTCACCATGACCTACATCACCCTTGCCATCGCCGAGCACCGGCAGCACGGCGAGGGTGACGCACACTCGGGGGACACGCACGCGGGCCATGAGCCCGAGGAACCAGAGGCCCAACCCGCCCCGGGCATGGCCTGACATCGGGACGCTCCGCCCCGTCGCCGCGGAGCTCAGTGGAGGAACCGAACACCGTGGAATTCCAGCTTCTCGCCGCCGGTCTCGCCATCGGGCTCGGCACCATCGGTCCGGGCATCGGCATCGGGATCGGATTCAGCCGGGCCATGGAGGCCATCGGCCGCAACCCCGAGGCGTCCGGAACGCTCTTCGTGCCCTACATCCTGGGCCTGGCGCTCACCGAGGCCATGGCGATCTATGCCCTGGTCATCGGTCTCATCCTGATCTTCGCGGTCGGCTGAGCCGGCGACCATGGCCTTTTTCGAAGCCTTCGGGGTAGATGTCTGGAAGCTCGGCTTCCAGATCGTCAACTTCCTGATCCTGCTGTTCCTGCTCAACCGCTTCCTGTTCAAGCCGGTTCTGCGCCGGATCGACGAGCGGCAGAGCACCCTCAGCAAGGGGCTGGAGGACGCGGCCGCCGCAGCGCGGGACCGTGAACTCGCTCGTGCAGAACGGGAGGCCGCCCTGGCTGAGGCCCGGCAGGAGTCGGAAGCGCTCGTCCAGCGGGCGGCGAAGACCGCCGAGGCGACCAGCGCCGAGATCCTCGCCGCGGCCAAGGCGTCCGCCGAGCAGCTGACGGCGCGCGCCCGTGACGAGATCGCGGCGGAGAAGGAGCGGGCACTGGCCGAGATCCGGGGAGAGGTCGCCAACCTGGCCCTCGACGCGGCCGGCAAGCTGGTCGGGTCGGAGATGGACTCTCCCACCCAGCGCCGGCTGGTCGAGCAGTTCCTGTCGGAGAACCGGAACTGACCGATGGCCCGTCGAGAGACCGCCGCTCGGCGCTACGCGGAGGCCGCCTTCCAGGTGGCCTCGTCCGAGGGTGCGCTGAACCGGTGGCAGGCCGACTTGGCGGCACTGGCCGAGACGTTGGCCATCCCGCAGCTGCGCGCGGTGATGGAGCACCCCGCGATCCCGTACCGGGACAAGGAACGGGTCCTCCGTCGCGCGGTGACCGAGGTGGCGACCGGCCCGCTCAACCTCGTCCTGCTCATGATCCGTCGCGGGCGGCCCGGGGCCGTCCCCGCCATGCGCAGCCATTTCGAGGAGCTCGTCCGGCGCCAGCGCGGAATCTCCCGCGCCGAGATCCGGAGCGCCCTGCCGCTGAGCGACCGGGACCGGGCCGACCTCGAGCGCACGCTCGAGCGCCTGGCCGGAAGCCAGGTTGAATTCACCGAAACCGTCGATCCCAGCCTCATCGGGGGCATCTCGGTGCGGATCGGAGATCGACTCTATGACGCCAGCGTGCGCAGCCGCCTGGAGCGACTGCGGGCGCGCCTGACCGCGGTCTGAGGAGTACTGGATGGCCATTCGATCCGACGAGATCACCTCGATCATTCGCAGCGAGATTGCCGGGTTCACGGAGGGGACCGATGTCGCCGGCGTGGGCACGATCGTCGAGGTGGGCGACGGCATCGCCCAGATCTACGGCCTGTCCGGGGCCCTTGCCTCCGAGCTGCTGGAGTTCCCCGGCGGGGTCATGGGCATGGCGTTCAACCTCGAGGAGGAAACGGTCGGCGCGCTCATCCTGGGCAACTACACCCAGCTGAAGGAGGGCGACCAGGTCAAGACCACGGGGCGGGTGGTCGAGATCCCGGTCGGCGACGCGCTCATCGGTCGGGTCGTGGACCCGCTCGGCAACCCGCTCGACGGGAAGGGCGCGATCGAGACCACCTCGTTCCGGCCGGTCGAGCGAATCGCCCCCGGCGTCATCGTCCGCCAGCCGGTGGACACCCCGGTCCAGACCGGGATCAAGGCCATCGACTCGATGATCCCAATCGGGCGCGGGCAGCGGGAGCTGATCCTCGGTGACCGCCAGACCGGCAAGACCGCGATCGCGGTCGACACGATCATCAACCAGAAGGGCCAGGACCTGATCTGCGTCTACGTGGCCATCGGACAGAAGCTGTCGACCGTGGCCCAGATCGTGGCCCAGCTCGAGGAGAACGGCGCGATGGAGCATTCCATCGTGGTCGTCGCCGCCGCGTCGGACCCGGCGCCGATCCAGTTCCTCGCCCCGTACGCCGGCGCCGCGATCGGCGAAGAGTTCATGGAGCAGGGCCGCGACGCCCTGTGCATCTACGACGACCTCTCGAAGCACGCGTGGTCCTACCGCCAGGTCTCGCTCCTCATGCGCCGCCCGCCTGGTCGCGAGGCCTACCCCGGCGACATCTTCTATGCCCACTCGCGTCTCCTTGAGCGTGCCGCCCGCATGAGCGAAGAGCAGGGCGGCGGTTCGCTGACCGCGCTGCCGATCATCGAGACCCAGGCGGGCGACCTGTCGGCATACATCCCGACCAACGTCATCAGCATCACCGACGGCCAGATCCACATGCAGACCGACCTGTTCAACCAGGGTCAGCGGCCCGCGGTGAACGCCGGCCTCAGCGTGAGCCGGGTGGGCGGGAACGCCCAGATAAAGGCCATGCGCCAGGTGGCCGGCCGGCTGCGGCTGGACCTCGCCCAGTACCGCGAGCTCGCCGCGTTCGCCCAGTTCGCATCCGACCTCGACAAGGCGACGCGCGACCAGCTGACCCGGGGGGAGAAGCTGACCGAGATCCTCAAGCAGCCGCAGTTCGCGCCGCTGTCGGTCGAGAAGCAGGTGGCGATCATCTGGACCGGCACCAATGGCCACCTCGACGACGTGCCGACCCCCAAGGTGCGCGAGTTCGAGACCGGGCTGTATCGGTTCCTCGAGCAGAACCACCCCGACCTGCTGCCGACCATCGCCAACGAGAAGGCGATCTCGGACGCGACCCAGGACGCGCTGAAGGCGGCGGTGCTCGCCTATCGGCGTGACGCGGGGTATGGCTCGACCGATGACAAGGCTGAGGCGGCAGCCGCCGAAGCCGCCGAAGCCGCCGCGTCGACCGAGACCGAGGAGGGGACAACCGACTGATGGCCTCCCTGCGCGACATCCGGCGCCGCATCGGCTCCATCCGCAACATCGCCCAGATCACGCGGGCGATGGAGATGGTCGCCGCCTCGCGCATGAAGCGGGCCCAGGAGTCGATCCTCGCCGCCCGCCCGTTCGCCGAGGAGCTGGACGATGTGCTGGCCCGGGTCGCGGCGGCGGTAGAGCACGCCGATGAACCACTCCTTGCCCGGCGCCCGGTGAAGCACGTCGCCCTGGTCATGATCACGACCGACCGCGGCCTGGCAGGTGCCCTGAACTCGAACGCGGTACGGAACGCCCTGCGCTGGATCGCCGAACGGGGCAGCGGGAACGGCCAGGGGCCGATCCGGGTGTCGGCGATCACGGTCGGCCGCAAGGGCCGCGACGCCCTGCGTCGGGCCGGAATCCCGATCGCCGCCCACTTCCCGCAGTTCGGGGATCGCCCCGTCTTCGCGGATGTCCAGCCGCTTGCGAAGCTCGTGACCGAGGACTTCCTCGCCGAGACGTACGACGAGGTGGTGGTGAGCTACAGCTCATTCATCAGCACCCTCGTCCAACGCCCCGCGATCAAGAGCGTCCTCCCGGTCCACGAGCCGACCATGACCGTGGGACAGCGGATCCGAAACGACGAGTACCTGTTCGAGCCGTCGGCCGAGGTGCTCTCCCGACTCCTGCCCTATTACGTGGCGGTGGACATCTACCGCGCGGTCCTCGAGAACATCGCCTCGGAGCAGTCGGCCCGCATGATCGCCATGCGGAACTCCACCGACAACGCCAACGAGCTCATCGGTGAGCTCACCCTCGTCTACAACAAGACCCGCCAGGCCACCATCACCCGGGAGATGATCGAG
>DASTEQ010000093.1:0-3451 GCA_035709505.1 Candidatus Limnocylindria bacterium | reverse complement strand
GGGCACCTCCACCCGCTGATGACCGTCGAGCGCGACCTGCGCGAGATCTTCCACGGCTTCGGCTTCGAGGTCATCGAGGGTCCGGAGATCGAGACCGACCTCATGAACTTCGAGCTCTTGAACATCCCGCCCGACCATCCGTCGCGGGACCTGTGGGACACGCTGTACGTCGCCGAGCCCGGGTCGGTGAAAGCTGGCCAGCCGCGCCCCGCGGAGGACGGCACGATCCTCCGGACCCACACCTCCCCGGTCCAGATCCGGGCGATGCAGGAACTCAGCCCGCCGATCCGGGTCATCATGCCGGGCCGCTGCTTCCGGTACGAGGCGGTCGACGCAGCCCACGGCTTCGAGTTCTTCCAGGTCGAGGGCCTCGTCATCGACCGCGACACGAACCTCGCCGACCTGAAGGGCACGCTCGAGGCCTTCGCCCGCGGGATGTGGGGCGCGGACACCCGGACCCGCTTCCGGCCCGGCTACTACCCGTTCACCGAACCGAGCGTCGCCTTCGACATCGGATGCCTGGTCTGCGGTGGGTCCGGCTGCCCGGCCTGCGGGCGGACCGGCTGGATGACGATCCTCGGCGCCGGCATGGTCCACCCCGTCGTCCTCCGCAATGTCGGCCTCGACCCGGACGAGTACCAGGGCTACGCATTCGGGATGGGGCTCGACCGGCTCACCCTGCTCCGCCACGGCATCCCGGATCTGCGCCTGCTCATGAGCCCGGATCTGCGCTTCCTCGAGCAGTTCGCCGGAGGTCGCTGACCGATGCGCGTACCGCTGTCCTGGCTTCGCGACTACGTCGACGTCGGCCTGGCGCCGCCCGACCTCGCCGAGCGGCTGACCATGCTCGGCTTCGAGGTGAAGAGCACGGAGGAGGGCGGCGGGGAGTGGTCGGGCGTGGTCGTTGGCCGCGTGCTCGAGGTCGAACGGCACCCGAACGCCGACACGTTGTGGCTGACCCGCGTCGACGTGGCGGCCGGTGAGCCGCTCGAGATCGTGTGCGGCGCTCAGAACGTGGCCGCCGGCCAGCTGGTCCCGGTGGCCGTGCCTGGCTCGGTCCTGCCTGGCGGTCGGAAGATCGAGCGCACGAAGATTCGCGGCGCCGTCTCGAACGGCATGCTGTGCAGCCCCATCGAGCTCGGTCTCGGCGAGGACGCGGACGGGATCCTCATCCTCGGCACGGGTGACGAGCACGCCGTGGGGGCCGACCTCGGTGCGGCGATCGGGGAGACGGTGCTCGACATCGACGTCAAGCCTAACCGCGGGGATGCGCTCTCCATGGTCGGGATCGCGCGCGAGATCGCGGCCGCCACTGGCACGACGGTCCGCCTGCCGGAGGTGTCGGTGGCCGAGGGCGGGGGAGCGACCGCCGACGAGGTCTCGGTCGAGATCGTCGACGCCGACCTGTGCCCGCGCTTCACGGCCCGGCTCCTCGAGGACGTGGGCGAGGCCTCGACCCCGGATTGGATGACCCGACGGCTGATTGCCGCGGGCATGCGGCCCATCTCGCCGGTCGTCGACGTCACGAACTACGTCATGCATGAGCTCGGCCAGCCGCAGCATGCGTACGACGCGGACCGGATCCCGGAGGGCCGGATCGTCGTCCGCCGAGCGCGGGAGGGCGAGACGCTGGAGACCATCGACCACGTCCAGCGCACGCTCGACGAGCGGATGCTCGTCATCGCCGACCCCGAGCGGCCGATCGGCCTGGCCGGGATCATGGGCGGGGCCGAAACCGAGGTGACCGATGCGACCCGCCGCGTCATCCTCGAGTCGGCGATCTTCCACGGACCGACGATCCGGAACACGGCCCGACGCCTCGGCCTCCGTTCGGAGGCGTCGATGCGCCACGAGAAAGGGATCTCGGTCGACCTGCCGCGCCTGGCCGCCGATCGGGCAGCCGCGCTCATCGCCGAGATCACCGGAGCGCAGGTCGCGACGGGAATCGTCGACAACGACCCCGGCCCGCACGCGGAGGGCGTCATCGAGGTCGACACCGCGCGGATGACGCGGCTCCTCGGCTTCCCGGTGGCGCCCGAGGCCATGGCCGGCTGGCTGGAGCCGCTCGGGTTCGCGGTCGCCGACCGCGGGGACGGCCGCGCCGACGTCACCGTCCCGCTCTATCGCCAGGACGTGGCCATCCCCGCCGACGTGGCCGAGGAGGTCGCGCGCGCCCGTGGCTACGACACGGTGCCGAGCCCGCTGCCCTCCCCGGACCTGCCGGAGCACCGCCCGGACCCGTCGGGCCGGCGGCATGCCCTGCGGCGGGTCCTGGCCGGACTCGGCCTCGACGAGGTTGTGACCCATGCCCTCATCGGTCCCGATGACCTCGTCCGCACCGGCTTCGACGCCGAGGGCGAGCACCTCGTGCGGGTCGCGAACCCGCTGTCGCCCGAGCACGCCATCCTCCGCCCGGTCCCCTATCCATCGGTCTTCGCCGCCCTGGCCGAGAACGTCCGCCAGCGGCGGACGGACCTCGGCCTGTTCGAGGTGGGCAAGACCTACCGATATCGGCCAGGCGGAAGCCACGGCGAGCTGGCACAGGCCGGGGGCGCGTACCGCGAGACGTGGAACGTAGGGATCGGGCTCCTGGGCAACTCCAGCAAGCGGCGCCCGGGAGAGCTGCCGCGCCCGTGGGACATTGCCGACCTGAAGGGCCTGGTGGAAGCCGCACACGAGGCGATGGGCCTGCCTGCGCCGGGCTACCGGGCCGAAACCACCGACGAACGGCATGCCCACCTCCACCCTCGTCGCGCGGCACGGATCGTCGACGACGCCGGCCGCTCCTATGGGTCGTTGGGGGAGGCGCACCCGGCCGTGGCCGAGGCGTGGGGCCTGCCCGGCCGGCCCCTGGTGGCGGCTATCCACCTCGAGCCGGGTGGGATGTTCGACGTCTCGCCACGCACGGAGCGGGCGGCGCCGGTCCCGGCCGCGCAGCCTATCGACCGGGACCTGGCCGTCGTCGTGGACGCGGGGACTCCGGTCGGAGAGGTGCTCCGGCTGGCAACCCAGAATGGCGGACCGCTGCTCGTCGACGTGAGCCTGTTCGACGAGTACCGCGGCGCGCAGGTCGGCGAGGGTCGGGTGTCCTACGGGTTGGCGCTGCGCTTCCAGCCGAGCTCGATGGCCGACGAGAAGGCGGTCGCCCGCGCGATGGACAAGGTCGGTGGCGCCCTGCGCCACCATCTGGGGGCCGAGATCCGCTGATCGTCCCATAGCCAGACTGGACAGCGCTGGTACCCTTCCGGGCCGTGGAATTCATCTCCCAGTTCACGATCGCCGACCTGGCGATCCTGGTCTCGCTGGCGGGCGGCGTGCTGGTCGGCTTTCAGCAGGGCCTGCTGCGCTACATCCTCAATTGCGTGGCGGTCCTGGTCGCGTTCATCCTGGCCAGCCTGCTGAGGGACCCGATCGCGGACGCGCTGGGCTCGGTGTGGACGATGGGCACGCC
>DASTEQ010000092.1:0-10579 GCA_035709505.1 Candidatus Limnocylindria bacterium | reverse complement strand
GACGACGAGCTCGTGCTCCGGGTCCGCGTGCCGCTCCTTCCCCGGCGACATGTCCGGTTCCGGAAGGTCGGCACGCGTCGCGCGCAGGCGATCAGCAAAGTGGTGATGGCGCTGTCGTGGCTGACGGGGGCTGACGGCGCGTGGTACGACACGCGGCTGGCCCTCGGGTCGGTGGCCGCCATTCCGGTCCGTGCCCGCGCAACCGAGGCCGCGCTCGACGGCAAGCAACCGGTCGCGGCCACCGCGGATGCCGCGGTCGCCGCCCTCGAGAGCGAGATCAATCCGATCGACGACGTCCGCTCCACGGCGGAGTATCGGAAGCTTGTCGCTGGTCGCGTCCTCCGTCGTCTCATTCGCGAAGAAGGCGGTTGGTGAGCGAAGCCCGCGGGACGACGGTCACCCTTCTGTTCGTCGACATCGTGGGATCGACGCGCCTGCTGGCCGACCTCGGTGACGAGTACGCGGGCTTGCTCGGTGACTACCGGAGGCTCATGACCGAGGCGGCGGAAGCCGAACGAGGCACGGTCATCGACACGGCGGGAGACGGGCTGTTCCTTTCGTTTCCCACCGCTCGCGGAGCCCTGACGGCGGCGCTGACCGCGCAACGCGCGTTCCGGGACCACCGGTGGCCGCGCGGCGCACAGGTCGGCGCCCGCATGGGCATCCACACCGGGGAGCCGGTGACCAGCGACTCGTCCCTGGTGGGCATCGACGTCCACCGGGCGGCGCGCATCTGCGCCGCTGGTCACGGTGGCCAGATCCTGGTGTCGGTGACCACCCACGAGCTCCTCGGTGGCGACGCCCCGCCCGACACCGTCCTGCGCGACCTCGGCGAGCACCGCCTGAAGGACCTTCCACGACCCGAGCACGTTTTCCAGGTCAGCGCCGCCGATCTGCCGGCCGAGTTTCCGCCCATCCTGTCGCTTGACAACTGGCCGAACAACCTGCCGCGCCACCTGTCCAGCTTCGTCGGACGGGCAGAATCGCTCGAGGCGGTAACGGAGCAGCTTGGAACGACGCCGTTGCTGACGCTCGTCGGGCCAGGCGGTGTGGGAAAGACCCGTCTCGCCCTTGAAGCCGCGGCCCGAGCGATGGACGCCTTCCCCGACGGGGCGTGGGTCGTGCAGCTGGGCGGTCTGGGCGACGAGACGCTGGTCCCAGAGCGGGTGGCCTCCACGCTCCGGATCAAGGAGCAGCCGGGGGTCCTGCTCATGGCCACCCTGGCTGATCATCTCGCCGGGCGGCACATGCTGCTGATCTTCGACGACTGCGAGCAGGTCCTCGATGCCGCCGCCGACGTCGTGTCGGAGCTGTTGCGGTCGTCCCGTGGCCTGCGTGTGTTGGCCACCAGCCGCGAGGCGCTGGGCATCGCCGGTGAGAGTCTGTACCCGGTTCCGTCGCTGGACCTGCCGCAGGACAGCGCGGCGATGTCGGTCGAACAGCTGGCGGAAACCGAAGCGGTCCGCCTCTTTACCGAGCGGGCCCGCGCCGTTCAACCGGCGTTCGTCCTCAATGAGCGGAACGCGGCGGCCGTTGCCCAGATCTGCCGCCGACTGGACGGCATCCCGCTGGCGATCGAGCTCGCCGCCGCGCGTGTGAGGGCCCTTCCTCCGGATCAGATCGCCTCGCGGCTCGACGATCGATTCCGTCTTCTGACCGGCGGGAGCCGCATGGCCCTCCCCCGCCACCGCACCCTGAAGGCGGCGATGGACTGGAGCTATGACCTCCTGACCGATGCGGAACGCGCAGTCTTCACCCGGCTCTCCGTCTTCGCCGGAAGCTTTGGCCTGGAGGCCATCGAGCACGTCTGTGCCGACGATGACGTCCTCGCCGTCGAGGCGCTCGATCTCCTCAGCCGCCTCATCGACCGCTCCCTGGTGGTCCTCGAGGAGACTTCAACCGAGGCACGATATCGACTGCTCGACACCGTGCAGCAGTACGCCCAGGAGCGCCTGGTCGAGCTCGACCCGGGCGGCACGGCCCGCAACCGCCATCGCGCGTTCATGGTCAGCCTCGTGGACCGGCTGACCGCAAGCCTGTTCGCGGGTCCGCACGGCTCGGACGCGTTCGAGCAGCTCGCCGCGGAGCACGACAACCTCCGAGCCGCACTCCAATGGAGTGATGACGATCCTGCCGGCGCCGCCGACGAGCTCCGCCTCGCCAGTGGCCTGTGGCGATACTGGGAGGTGGGAGGCCACCTCGTCGAGGGGCGCGCCTGGCTGACCCGAGCCGTCGCGCGCACCGACGGGGAGGTCTCAGAGCTGCGGGCCAATGCCCTGGTCGGGCTCGGCAGCATATCCGCGCAGCAGGGAGACCTGGAGGCCGCGGACGAGGCTCACCAGGCCGCACTAGAGACGCACCGTCAGCTCGGGGAGCCGCGCGGGATCGCCTACACCGCCTCGAATGTCGCAAACATTGCCGTCGAGCGGGGCGACTTCGCGCGGGCCCGTGCGTTGCAGGAAGACTCGATCGCCATCGTCCGGGAGGCCGGCGACAATCGGGCGCTGGCCATCGGAATGCTGAACCTGGCCGATATCGTCGCCCGGCAGGGTGACGTCGAAGAAGGGCAGCGACTCTACGCCGACGCCGTGGCGATCTTCCGCGGGGAAGGCGACCTGATCGGGCTGGCTCTCGCCCTCGGGCAGGAGGCGACCTTCCACTTGCAGCAGGGTGCCACGCAGGTCGCCCGGGCGCGCCACGAGGAGGCATTGGAGATCTTCCGCCAGTTCGGCGACGGTCGCGGCGTGGCCAGGACCGAGATGTTCCTGGGGGACATCGCCGCCGTCGACGGCGACCTTGGGGCAGCCGACCAGCTCTATCGGTCCAGCATCGCCCAGCGCCAGCAACTGGGGGATCGTGGGGGGCTCGCCACCGCCTGTGATCGGCTGGCCAGGATCGAGCTCAACACCGATCCGGAGCGCGCCGCGCGTCTGATCGGCTTCGCGGATGCTCAGCGCGAGGCGATTGGCGCTTCGCTACCTCCCGCCGACGCCTCCGAAAGGCATCAGGTCATGATCGCTCTGGCCGAACGGCTAGGGGACGCGCTCCCCGGGCTGCGAGCGGAAGGCCGGCGGACCACAATCGGCGCGCTCCTGACGAGGGCAACCGACCAGGCGAGGTCGTGAGGCCGGGCCGGCCGCTCGAGCGCCTCCTCAGGCGCCTTCGGTGACCTGCTGGATGACGTCGGCAACCAGGCCGTGTGCCTCGCGGTGCACGTCCTCGGCCGCCTGGGCGCTCGGCGCCTCCACCAGGCAGTAGACCTTGCCCGTCGCCTCGTCGTACCAGTAGCGCAGGTACGACACGCCGTACTTGCCCTGGACCTCGACATCGCGGGCGTGCGCCTGCGCGACGGCTTCCCCGGTCAGGCCGGGGACGTGGTTATGGGTGTCAAGATAGAGGGGCATGGTGGAAGCCTACTCCGCGATTGCAGGCACAGGCCCGTCGATCAACGGGCGGCGTATGGTACGACGGCCCCGACCCCATGGGTAGGCCAACACGCGACGAGGTGGCGGTCTTCCGGACGACAGCCGCATTCCGTACCTGGCTCCTGGCGAACCATCACGCGGCCGACCACCTCTGGGTCGGTTACTACCGGAAGAGCGCGGGCAAGGCCGCGATGACCTACCCCCAGGCCCTCGAAGAGGCCCTCTGCTTCGGGTGGATCGACGGCATCACCTACCGGATCGATGACGAAATCTATGCGGTCCGGTGGACACCCCGGCGGAAGAGCAGCAACTGGAGTGCCCCGAACATCGCGAAAGTCGCCGAGCTGACGACCGCCGGACGGATGCACGCCGCCGGCCTGAAGGCCTTCGAGGAGCGCGATCGGCGAAAGGACCTGCCGTACCTCCGCGATCATCCCCTCCGCCAGGATTTGCCGCCCGAGCAAGAGGCCCGGATCCGCGCCAACCCGGCCGCCTGGGCGTACTGGCAGGCGCAGCGAGCCAGCTATCGGAAGGGAGCGGCGTTCTGGATCCAGTCCGCGAAACAGGAGGCAACTCGGGAGCGACGCCTCGCGAGCCTCATCGAGGAATCGGCCGCCGGCCGGATGCCCAAGGCACTCCGTCGGCCGGGCGAAGGCGCCTGAGCGAAGGCGCCTGAGCGAGCGGAGATGAACCGAGCCGAGGCCGAGAACCGGCTCGCGCGGCTGGTCGAGGGCTACGACCGTCGGACCGACACATCCGAGGTGACCATCGACCTCGAGCAACCCTCGACCGGGTGGACCTGGGCCTTCGGCGACGGCGGCGCACCGTACTTCATCGCGTCGATTACCAAGCTGTACACGACCGCCGTGGTGTTTCAGCTCCGTCGCCGTCGCCTGATCGAGCTCGACGAGCCGATCCAGACGTACCTCGGAGCAGACCTCGTCTCTGGGCTGAGCGTGATCGACGGCGTCGACCAGGGGCCGAAGCTCACGGTCCGCCACCTGCTCTCGCACACGTCCGGCATCCCCGACTACTTCGAGGGCAAGCGCGCGGACGGCGGGACCACCTTCGGTCGTGCCCTCGCCGGTGGGCCGGGCTGGACGTTCACCGAGGCCATCGACATTGCGAGGCGCCAGATGCGCCCGGCGTTTGCCCCAGGGACACCCGGGCGGGCGTCGTATTCGGACACGAACTACCAGCTCCTGGGTGCGATCATCGAGGCGGTGACGGGCGACAGCTATCAGGCATCCCTGGAAGCCGGAATCTTCGCGCCCCTTGGCCTCGAGCGGACGTACCTGTTTTCGGAGGCCACCGTGGATCGGTACCCATCGGTCAGCACCATGCTTCTCGACACCACGCCGCTCCACATCCCGCAGGTCATGGCATCGGTCGGGGCGGACGGCGGAATCGTGTCGACCGCGGTCGAAAGCATGCGGTTCCTGCGGGCCTTCATTGCCGGCGAGCTGTTTCCTCGCGAGGATGTCGCCGACATGCAGCGTGAATGGCGACGGATCTTCTACCCCCTGCGCTACGGCATGGGGCTGATGCGCTTCTCGCTCCCCCGCCTGTTCACCGGCCTTCGGCCGATGCCTGTCCTGGTCGGCCACTCCGGGGCGTCAGGCGCGGTGGCGTTCTATGCACCGCAGATCGACGTGTACGTCACCGGGACGGTCAACCAGGTGAAGAAACGAAGCCTGCCCTACCAGCTCCTCACTCGAATCATGATGCTCGCCGCGACGGCATCAGACCGATGACCGAGGTCCTCACCGCACCGCCCGGAGTCGAGGTCATCGGCACGCCGGCGGCTCACGCCGATCAAGTGCTGACCCCGTACGCCCTGGCCTTCGCCGCCGGCCTGCATCGGGCCTTCAACGTCCGGCGCCAGCGGCTGCTGGCGGATCGTGCCGCCCGCCAGGCACGCTTTGACGCCGGCGAGCTGCCGGACTTCCTCCCGAACACGGCCCACGTCCGGGCCGATCGAGAGTGGCGAGTCGGTGCCGCCCCGGCGGACCTGGATGACCGCCGGGTCGAGATCACCGGCCCGGCCGAGCCGAAGATGATGATCAATGCCCTGAACTCGGGGGCCAAGGTCTTCATGGCCGACTTCGAGGACGCCCTCTCCCCCACCTGGGACAACGTCGTGACCGGCCAGTGGGCCACCCGCGAGGCCGTTCGACGCCGCCTGACCTTCCAGACCGATGAGAAGTCGTACGCGCTGAACGACGACATCGCGACGCTGGTGATTCGACCGCGCGGCTGGCATCTCGATGAGGCGCACGTCCTGGTTGATGGCTCACCGATCTCGGCCAGCCTGTTCGACTTCGGGGTGATGTTCTTCCACAACGCCCGTGAACAGCTCGTCCGCGGCTCGGGACCGTACTTCTACCTGCCCAAGCTCGAGTCACATCTCGAAGCCGCGCTCTGGAACGACGTGTTCCTCGCGGCGCAGGCAGCGCTCGACATCCCACGTGGAAGCATTCGGGCCACGGTCCTGATCGAGACGATCCTCGCCGCGTTCGAGATGGAGGAGATCCTCTACGAGCTCCGCGACCATGCCGCGGGTCTGAACGCGGGGCGATGGGACTACATCTTCAGCCTCATCAAGAAGCTGCGCTCGCGCCCGGAGATGGTCCTCCCCGATCGGGCCCAGGTGACGATGGCCGTGCCGTTCATGCGGGCGTACCAGCAGCTCCTGGTGCAGACCTGCCACCGGCGTGGGGCCCACGCGATCGGCGGGATGAGCGCCTTCATCCCGAACCGCCGGGAGCCGGAGGTCACCGAGAAGGCGCTCGACCAGGTGCGAAGCGACAAGGAGCGTGAGTCGGGCGATGGCTCGGACGGGACCTGGGTCGCGCATCCGGACCTCGTCCCCCTCGTGCGCGAGATCTTCGACGGGGTCCTCGGGGAGCGGCCGAACCAGAAGGACCGCCTGCCGGAAGCGATCGTCACCGCAGACGAGCTGCTCAACGTGGACGTGGCCGGGGGGCGCGTGACCGAGGCCGGTGTTCGGACCAATGTCAGCGTCGCTCTCCAGTACCTCGCCTCATGGCTGGCAGGCAACGGCGCCGCCGCCATCAACAACCTGATGGAGGACGCGGCCACGGCCGAGATCAGCCGCTCGCAGCTCTGGCAATGGCGGGTCCATGGGACGCCGCTGGAGGACGGCAGACCGATGACGGCCGAGATCTACACCACGATCCGCGACGACGAGCTGGCACGGCTTACCGCCGCCATGCCCGGCTTCCGTTGGACCGATGCCGCAACGCTCCTCGACGACCTCGTCCTCGCCGATGATTTCGCCGAGTTCCTTACTCTTGGTGCCTACCCGGAACTCGGCTGACCCTGGTCGGGAGGCCCCAGCGAGCGTTCCAGGAAACGGCCACTGCCGCGCGCACCGACGAACGCGGCGTCGCGGATGACCCACCGGCCGCGGAGGAGCACCGAGTGCACGCCGCCGGGGATCGTCATGCCCTCGTACGGCGTGAAGTCGCTCGTGTGATGGAGGTCGGCCTGCCGGATCACGTGGTCCGCGGCCGGATCGAACAGGACCAGGTCCGCGTCGCGGCCGACCTCGATTGCGCCCTTCATCGGCAATCCGAAGAGGCGCGCCGGGGTGGTGGCCAGCAGGTCGACCATGCGCTCGATCGTGATCCGACCCCTGGCCACCCCTTCCGCGTAGACCACCGCCAGCAGGGTCTCGATCCCCGGTGCCCCGTTTGAGATGAGCGGGAACGGGGGGGCCGGAACGCGCTTTTCCGCGTCCAGCCGGTCGGGCACGTGATCGGACGCCACCAGGTCGAGCCCGCCCCTGGCCAGGCCCAGCCACACCGCCTGGCGGTCCGCGTCGGAGCGGAGCGGCGGCGAGATGACCGACTTGATGACCTCGGCCTCGTCCGGCGGGGCGTATCGGTCTTCGGTCAGTGACAGGTAGTGGGGGCATGTCTCGGCGTACACCGGCCACCCACGGGCCTTCGCGGTGACGACCTCGGCCAGGGCGTCCGCGCAGGACAGGTGGACGATGTAGACCGATGCATCCGCGGCCCGGGCCAGCGCGATGGCACGGTGGGTAGCCTCGGCCTCGGCGAAAGTGGGACGGGTCAGGGCGTGGTGGCGACAGGCCGTATTCCCGCGGGCGAGCGCCTCTGCGGTCAGGGCATCGATGATCGTGGCGTTCTCGCAGTGGACCTGGAGCATCCCGTCATGACGGCCCATGGCCTGCAGGGCGGCATACAGCCGGTCGTCGCTCAGGCGAAAATCGAACACCATGAACGCCTTGGCCGTCGGAACGCCGGAGCTGATCAACTCGGGGAGCTCCGCCGCGGGGTCGTCCTGCTGGCCGGTGATCACCGCGCTCAGGCCAACGTCGATCGCGGACTCACCCTCCGTCCGCGCCCGGAACTCTCTGAGGCCGGCCAGAAGGGAGCGCGATCCCTGCTCCGAGATGCCGGTTCCGGGGTTGTTGAACGCGAGGAAGGTGGTCGTACCGCCGAACGCTGCGGCCACGCTGTCCTGGAAGAATCGGTCCGGCGCGTCATCGGTCGGGAGCCGTGTGTGGGTGTGGACGTCCACGCCGCCGGGGAGAACCAGCATTCCGGCCGCGTCGACGCTGTCGGCCCCGATATCGCCGGGGAGGTCCGGACCGATAGCGCTGATCCGTCCGTCAGTTACCGCGACGTCGGCCGCGAACGACTGCTCGGCGGTCACGACGGTTCCGCCGCGGACGACGAGGTCGGTCAATCGGTCCCTTCGGTGATCTCGATGTCCTGGGCGCCCTCCCACAGGACGCGTCGGCCCAGCTCGGGGAGCTGTTCGTTGCCGGAGATCACCGTCGCGAAGTGGTTCCCGGCGAGCTGCCCGAGCTTGCTCGAGAACGCGCAGGCGCCGTACGGGAAGAGGATCTCGCACTCGGACAGGTCGCCGGTGTAGATCAGCAACTGCCCGGGGGCCGGGTGCGACGTGTGGTTCTCGTAGCCCACATCCGGCCGCTGGTCACCGAACGGGATCCACGTGCCCTCCCCGCTCCACCGGCAGTGGATGAGCTGCGAGCGGATCGGCAGCCAGGGCCGGAGCGCCTCGCGGGTGCGTGGAGCCGCTGCTTCCCAGCGGGCCGTGAACTCGAGATCGCCGACCGTGATCCGCAGGTCGCCCACCCCCTCAGTCCTCCCCTGCCGCCAGCCGCCACGCCCACGCGCCGACCCATACGGCCGCCACGGCAGCAAGGACCCGTCGCATGCGGACATCGGGCTCGAGCAGCCGTGCCGCCCGTCCATCCCCGCCGGCCACGACCGCAGCCGCCGCAACGAAGGTCCCCAGTCCGAGGACGTGATATCCCACCGCGCCGCGAAGGTCTCCATGGCCAATGGCGTTCCATGACCGGGTCATCCCACACGTCGGGCACGATCGGCCGGTCATGGCGTGGAACACGCACAGTCGAGGACCGCTGCGGACCGCGGCCGTCGGCACCAGGACCGACATCGCCAGGGCGCCGGCGAGCAGCCGGCGCAGCGAGCGCGGGCTCATGATCGGCGGAGGGCCTTGCCCCGGCTGTCCTTCAAACCGCCTGTTGCGATGAGGATCAGATCGATCACCCACCAGATCCCGCACCCGCCGAGGGTGATGAGCTTCAGGATGCCGAGCCCGATGTAGCCGAGGTAGAAACGGTCGATCCCGAAGGTCCCGAGGAAGGCGGAGAGGAGCAGGGCGACCAGCCATTCCTTGTCCGAGAACAGGTTCGGTACCTCGGCCGCGCGGAACCAGCCGGCTCCTTCGACGTCCGCTCGACGGATCGGGGTGTCGTATTTGAGGTAGCCGGCCAGGACCTGCTGCTCGAGGTCGGCGAGCGTGTATGGCCCCTCCTCGGCCCCCATTCGCTGGATCAGGAATCGGTCGGGGCTGGTCATCGGTATGCTCCCGGTGCTGCGTTCGGCGTCGGTCAAGGATATCGCCCGAGGCCGCGCCGGCAGCGCACAGGAGGACGCCGTGGCCGCCCGCCGAGCGAAGGCCGAACCAACGCGGCCGACGATTTCAACGCACGTCCTGGACGTCGAGACCGGCCGGCCGGCCGCGGGCATCAGCGTGGTCCTGTTCCGGCGAGGTGGTGATGACGAATTCGAGATCCTCAACGAAGGCGAGACCGATGCCGATGGCCGGATCGCCGACCTGGTGGGCGGCGAGCTGACCACCGGCGATTACCAGCTCCTGTTCGACTTCGCCGACTACCGCGACGATGACGCCTTTCTCCAGGGCCTGGCCGTGGCGCTTCGGGTGACTGATGCGAAGCGGAGCTACCACGTCCCGCTCCTGCTGGCACCGTATGGCGCGACGGTCTACCGGGGCAGCTGACCCCAGATGGCGGAGACGCGAACCGCCCGATTCCAGACCGTCGGGAAGCTGAACGAGGTGTCCGTGCCGCGATTCATGGAAGCGGTGGCCATGCTGTTCGAGCCGGCTCCCCGCTTCGGGGCATGGCTGGCGGCGGCCCGGCCGTTCGCGTCGGACGACGACTTGATGAAGGCCGCGGCCCGTATCGCGCATCGCATGGCGGAAGCGGACCAGCTGGAGCTCATCAACGCTCACCCGCGACTCGGCGCCCGCGGCGGGCTCTCCGACGCGTCCCGCCGCGAGCAGGGACTGGCGGCCGACGCGGTGGACCGGGAGCTCGCCAGGCTGAATGCGGCCTACGAGAAACGGTTCGGCTTCCGGTACGTCGTCTACGTCGCCGGCCGCTCCCGAGAGGCGCTGATCCCCGAGTTCCAGGCTGCGCTCGCGCGCGAGCGCTCGTCCGAGCTCAGTCGCGCCTTGGACGACACGCTGGCCATCGCCGCCAGCCGGCTCCACTACCTGCGCAGCACGCCCGGTGGCCCGTCGTGACCGACGACATCCGGTTCGAGATCCGCTACGGGAAAGCGGCGGTCAACGTCTACCGCACCTATGGCGCGCCGCTGACCGGGATCTCGCCGGTTCCCGAGTCGCCGTTCACCGGCCGGGACAACACGCTCATGGCCGCCGAGATCGAGATCCAGGTCCGCGGCCAGGGCTTCCTCGAGTCCTACACCGAGGGCGACAACCGCCAGGTCGTCGCCACCGACACGATGAAGAACTTCATTCATGCCGCCTCGGCCTCGAATGTCTCACCCACCCTCGAGGGCTGGATC
>DASTEQ010000091.1:0-3776 GCA_035709505.1 Candidatus Limnocylindria bacterium | reverse complement strand
CATGCGGCCATGGCTGCCTGGTCCCCGCTCGGCTCGAGTTCACTCGCGCTCCCGGCACGGATCGCGCTGAGCAACCTGGCCGCCGCGGGGATGCCGGTCATCCTCGACCCGGCCGGCCCGATTCCGTACCGATTCGAGCCGGACGAGATCGCCGACCTGGCGGCGGGTCGGATGCCCGGAACCGACGAGCCGCTCTTCGCCTCAGCCGGGGGCAGCACGATCCGGGTCCGGCTCCCGGGCCCCGAGACGCGGGACACCGAGCGGAGGCTCGCCGTCGAGATTGGCAGCTGGCCCGGCATCCGCGAGGCCTACCTGGTGGAGGCCGACACCGGTGCGGGCTGGGGTCTGCTGGTGGGCCTGGTCGGCGGGGGTGGGCCGATGCCGCCGCTCCCCGAAGAGGTCGAGGGGCGCTGGCTGACCGAGCCGCTGCTCGGCAGCGTTCGCGCGGTCGCCGACCCGTTCCATCGCGGCCACCGATGAGGGCGGACCGATGACTGGTCCCCTGCGTGTCGAACGGCTCGGGCCGGTGGCCCGGGTCGTGTTGGATCGGCCCGAAGTTCGGAATGCCTTCAACGCGGATCTCATCATCGCCCTGACTGATGCATTTGCCACCCTAGCCGACGAGCCCGCCGAGGCCCTGCGGGCCGTGGTGGTGGCCGGCGACGGTCCGGTGTTCTGCGCCGGGGCCGACGTGGAGTGGCTCCGGGCCGCGGGCACGATGGACCTCGACGCCAACGAAGCCGAGGCCGGCCGCCTGGCGACCATGCTCGAGACGATCGACACCTGTCCGGTCCCCGTCGTGGCCCGTGTCCACGGCGCGGCGCTCGGCGGCGGGATGGGGCTGTGCGCGGTGTCGGACATCGTCATCGCCGCAGCGGACGCGACCTTTGGGTTCACGGAGACCCGGCTTGGGATCCTGCCCGCGGTCATCGGCCCGTACGCGATCGCGAAGATCGGGGAAGGTCAGGCCCGGGCCCTCTTCCTGCCCGGAC
Source organism: Candidatus Limnocylindria bacterium (assembly GCA_035709505.1). GTDB lineage: Bacteria > Chloroflexota > Limnocylindria > QHBO01 > QHBO01 > DASTEQ01. The sequence continues at coordinate 2,784 of DASTEQ010000091.1, read as the reverse complement.
GCCGATTCGACGCTGCACAGGCGGAGCACATCGGCCTCGTCCATGAGGTCGTCGCGGACGAGACGGCTCTCGACGAACGGGTAGCCGCGACCGTGGAGGACCTGCTCGCCGCGGGACCGCACGCCGCCCGCGAGGCGAAGGCGCTCATTCGTAGGCTTCGGGGACAGCCGGGTCCCCAGGCCCGGGCGCTGACCATCGCCGCGATCGCGCGACAGCGGACCAGCCCCGAGGGCCAGGAGGGACTGACCGCGTTCCTCGAGAAGCGCGACCCGTCCTGGAGGGCGCGCCCGGACTGACGCGGTCCGCGACAATCGCGACGTGCGCGACGAGCTGACGCCCCGCGAGGTCGCCCAGGAGCTGGGGGTCACGGTCCGCACCGTCCAGCGCTGGATCGCGAGCGGGCGGCTGCCCGGAACTCGCGTGGGCGGCCGGATGCGCGTGCCGCGCAGCGCAATCAAAACGGTTGCCGCGCCCGGCGCGGGGACGCCGCGGCACCTCCGCGCGCTGCTCATCGCGAACCGCGGCGAGATCGCTGTCCGGATCGCACGCACGGCTCGCGCCCTCGGGATGCGGGTCATCCGGGTCTACGAACCGGACGAGCCCGCGCCGTTGGGCGACCTGGCCCTTCCTATCCGCGCCTACCTGGATGCCGAGTCGATCCTCAACGCCGCCCGCGCGGGTGGGGCCGATGCGATTCACCCGGGATACGGCTATCTGGCGGAGAACGCGGAGTTCGCCGCCGCCGTGTCGGCCGCGGGGTTGGTGTGGGTTGGTCCACCGCCCGCCGCGATTTCCGCCCTCGGCGACAAGGCCGCGGCCCGCCGTCTGGCGGCCGCCAACGCCGTGCCGGTCGTGCCCGGCTACGACGATCCGGAGCAGAGTGACGAGTCGCTCGCTCGCGCCGCTCATTCCATCGGCTTCCCGCTCCTCCTGAAGCCGGCCGCCGGGGGTGGCGGGAAGGGGATGCGCGTGGTCCGGAGCCCCGGCGAGCTCGGCGAGGCGCTCCCCGCCAGCCGCCGGGAGGCGATGGCCGCGTTCGGCGACGATCGGCTCATCCTCGAGCGCCTGCTCGAAGGGGCGCGCCACGTCGAGGTCCAGGTCCTGTTCGATGCGCACGGCCGCGGCGTCCACCTCGGCGAGCGCGACTGCAGCACCCAGCGCCGCCAGCAGAAGATCCTCGAGGAGGCGCCCGCGCCATCGGTCAACGCCGGCCTCCGGGCGGCCATGGGCGCCGCTGCCGTTCGCGTGTCCGCGGCCGCCGGGTACATCGGGGCGGGCACGGTCGAGTTTCTCCTGACCGATGCCGGCGAGTTCCTCTTCCTCGAGATGAACACCCGGCTCCAGGTCGAGCATCCGGTGACCGAAGCGGTGACCGGTCGGGACCTCGTCGCGGATCAGCTGCGGATGGCCGGCGGAGAGGCGCTGGGCATCGATCAGGCCTCGGTTCGCCTGAATGGCCATGCTATCGAGGCGCGCCTGTACGCCGAAGACCCGGAGCATGGCTTTCTGCCCGCCACCGGGCGCGTGGTGGAGGTCCGGTGGCCGGTGGGCGAAGGCATTCGGGTCGACGTGGGCGTTGGACCGGGGGACCTGGTCTCCGCCCGATACGACCCGCTGCTGGCCAAGATCATCGTCCACGGCCCGACCCGTGCGGCGGCGGTCCGACGGCTGCGGGACGCGCTCGCCGCGACCCGGCTGCTCGGCGTTCGGACCAACCTCCGCTTCCTGCGCTGGTTGGTTGCGCAGCCGGACTTCATCGACGGCGCGATGCGGACCGACACGCTGGCACGGCTGGACCTGCCCGGACCGATTACCCCACCCGACGCTGCGTGGCGCTCCGCCGCGGCCACTCTCGCCGAAGGGACGTCCGACCCGGGCAACGGCCCGTGGGCCGGCGGCTGGCGGATGAACGCCGCCCCGACCCTGCTCGTCGCCCACGGCGAGGTCGAGCGACCGGTGGAACCCGGGCCTGAGCTGGCCGTTGCGCGCCACGGCGACGAGGTCTTCGTCGACGTCGAGGGCCAGTCGCTCGAGTTCAGGCTCGCGAGCCCGCCGGCAGTCGAGGATGCGGTGCGGCATGCGGCGCGGGCGGAGGGCACGGCCGCACTGACCGCGCCGATGCCGGGTCGGGTGCTGCACGTCCGCCACCGCGCCGGCGACACGGTGGCCGCGCACCAGCCGGTCGTCGTCCTGGAGGCGATGAAGATGGAGCACGCGATCAGCGCTCCGCTGGCGGGAACCGTCACCGCGGTCCACGTCCAGCCCGGCGACCAGGTCCAGCGCGGCGACCTGCTGGCCGAGGTCTCGGCGTAGGATGCGCCGGCCATGACCCATGCCGACGTCCGGGTCTACGAGGTGGGGCCGCGCGACGGGCTGCAGAACGAGTCGCTGCCGATTCCCACTCGGACCAAGCTCCAGTTCATCGACCTCCTGGCCGAAGCCGGCCTGCGCGAGATCGAGGCCACCTCGTTCGTGTCGCCTGGCGCCATCCCGCAGCTGGCCGACGCCGATGAGCTCATGGCGGGACTGCAGCGCAGGCCGGGCGTCCGCTACCCGGTCCTCGTCCCGAACCTCCGCGGCCTCGAGCGGGCTATGGCTGCCAACGTGGACGCGATCTGCGTGTTCACCGCCGCATCCGAGACCTTCACCCAGCACAACATCGGGATGTCGATCGCCGAGTCGCTCACCGCCTTCGAGCCCGTGGTGGCCCACGCACGTCGGGAGGGGTGGTGGATCCGTGGCTACCTGTCGACCGCCTTTGGCTGCCCGTACGAGGGGACGGTC
>DASTEQ010000090.1:0-6744 GCA_035709505.1 Candidatus Limnocylindria bacterium | reverse complement strand
ATCTCGTTGTCCTCGTGGTCGAGGATGTGGCAGTGCCAGACGTACTCACCGGTGAACGGTGAGGCCAGACGGGTGCCGAACGGGACGCCCGGCGCCGCGTTTGGGCCGAACGGGACGAGGATCCGGGTCACCATCTCGGGGTGGGCCTGGATCGTGTCCTTCCAGCCCAGCTCCCAGGCATCGGGCCCGGTCGGCGGTCCATCGAGGTACCCGTCCACTGAAGGGAATGGGCGAGAGCCGATGCCCACGTGTTCGGGGTGAAGCTCCTCGGTCCCGAAGACGTCCTCCAGGTAATCGTCGGCGTCGATCGGCTGGCGGTTGTGGAGCTGGAACTGGACCAGGTGAAGGTGAATCGGATGGGTGTCCCCGGTCAGGTTGACGATCTCCCATTCCTCGAGCGTATCGACCACAGGCCGCTCGATGTCGGTCGTCGTCCACGGTCGCGCGTTGAGCAGCGCCATCAGCGGCTCGCCGCTGGTCGGGTCCATGATCTCGGTGAGGAGCACCGTCCGCCGCTGGACGGCCGCCGCGGGATTCAGCCAGGTGAACGGGCGCGGCGCGCGTGAGCCGTACCCACCACGGAGCCCTTGGGCGGCGGTGACCGTGAACTGCATCAGCTCTTCGATCCCCACGTCGGCCGGGCTGACGACGTGGTCGGGCAGCGGCAGGTTCAGGAGGCGGACCGCCGAATTGGGCGGGTAGCTACCGAAGTCGACGAGGAGATCCGCCCGCTCACCGGGGGCCAGGATGAGCCGATCGAGGCCCCCCGGCCGCTCCAGCAGGCCGGTGTCGCTCCCGATCTGGAGCATCCGCCGCCGTGGCTCAAGGCTCACGTGATAGAACCTCGAGCTCGATCCGTTCGCCATCCGGAGCCGATACCAGCCCCGATCGACATTCAGGTTCGGCCAGACCGCACCGTTCACGGTCATGACGTCGCCAAAGAACTCCGGCGCCCAGGGCGACGGATAGAAGAGCGGATTCAGCCCCTGCGCCGCATCGACCAGGAAGCGCTTGTCCTGAAGGACGATCGGAACCTCATACGGACCCGACGGCAGACCCGCCTCGGCCTCCGGATCACGGATGGGCTGGAGGCCGGCCAGGCCGGCGTAGACGTTCAACCTGGTCATCCCGAGGGCATGGTCGTGGTACCACACCGTCCCGGCCTGCTGGTCCTCGACATAGTTGTAGACGTGGTCCTCGCCGGGGCGGAACGTATCCTCCGGGTACCCGTCTGATCCCGGCTCGGTGTAGCCGCCGTGGAGGTGAAGAGAGGCCCGCGGCCGGAGCTGGTCTTCAGCGTCGGGCCCATGGAGCGCGAGATCGATGGACAGGGGGTGCGGGCCGAGCCGGTTGCGGGCGACGAACGATACCGGGACGCCAGTCTGGACTTCGATGGTCGGCCCGAGGTAGCTCGCCCCGCCGTAGCCAAAGGTGGGCGTCCAGCCCATCTGCGAGCTGAACCGATGCAGGCCGGGCGCCATGGTCAGGCCATTGCCCGCCAGCTGAGCGGTGCTCCAGGTCGGTGGAATGGGCAACGGGTCAACGAAGCGCGTGAGGCTGGACGGGTCCAGGAAGGGGAGCCCATTCGCCCGAGCGACCCATGGCGCGGCGAGACGCCACGGGATAAGGGCCGAAGCGCCGGCCGAGGCCCCGATGACGGCCCCCGCCTTCAGGAATTGTCGACGGGTGATTCGACGCGTGGCTGACATCGCGACCTCCTCCTGCTCCGTCACGGTACGGAGGAGGCCGACAGCCCGAAGGTGCCGCATGTCACCGAAATCGGTGACGAGCCGCCCCTCCGCACGTGCCACACGATAGGACGGGGCGCAACCTCGCGGTTGCACCCCGCCAACGAGCCCGCAGACGGCATCGCCGCGGGCGCAACTATTGCCAGTTACTTGAGGATGTCTTCCGTGTCGAGTCCTGGCACAGCCCCTATGACTGTCCGGAATCGCCGAGTCTCCGACACGATGTCTTCGGCGGCCATGCCCGTCTCGATGTCGAGGTCATGATCCAGCCAGAGAGCCGGCGTCGGGAAAGCCGCGGGGCAAGAGGCTCGCAGCATCACAAGGCCGTCGTTAATCCGGTTGCAGAGCTCGAGAACCTGCTGACGCGTCGCGCCCGGCTTGGTGCCGAACACCGTGTAGAGCCGCAGGATCTTCTTTTCGGTCTCGGTCTTGACGTAGATCTTGATGTTGTCCAATTCCAGCTTGATGTCGCCATCTGCGCCAATCTCGGAGTTCATGTAGGCCTGCTTGTAGACCTCATTGAGCTTCGGAATGGTGAGCTCCTCCCGCGCGATGATTTCGAGAGTGGCAGTCATCGGTTTACCTTTCTGACGACCGTTCCATCGTTCCCCCATGTCCGCGGCACCGGCCGCAACGGCCATCACAGAAGGACTCGGACGCACGGCGAGCTCGGGATGGCTCGGACACTTCGTGTGCCGTGTCTGTCCGAATGTGGCACCTGGCTGACCTGGTGGGTAGTGCCGAAGGTCATATCGATCGCTGTGGGCGATACCGACCCGCGCGTGCGCCGGCCCATAAAGGCGGACGGAACTCGCAGTGCAACCCGGAGACCAGGGCTTCGACCCGGCTGCGAAGATCGTGCAGGCGAATCGGAATTGCTGCGGGCTAGACCTGCTCCAGCTGCACGGCGGCCTCGCCTGGGAGCAGCACGCCGGTCGAATGGACCGGGCAGTAGCCGTTCGGATTCTTCGCGAGGTACTGCTGGTGGTAGTCCTCGGCGAAGTAGAACGGCCCGGCATCCGCGATCTCGGTCGTGATCGGTCCGTACCCGGCCTTCGTCAGCTCGGCCTGGTACATCGCCCGGGAGGCCTCCGCCGCCGCGCGTTGCGCATCGGTGTGGGTGTAGATGGCTGACCGATACGAGGTGCCCACGTCGTTGCCCTGGCGCATGCCCTGGGTTGGGTCGTGCTCCTCCCAGAACGCCTTCAGCAGCTGCTCGTACGAGAGCCGCGAAGGGTCGAACACGACGCGCACCGCCTCGGCGTGGCCGGTCTCTCCGGAACAGACCTCCTCGTAGGTCGGGTTGGGGGTGTAGCCGCCCTGGTAGCCGACCGCGGTGACGATGACGCCGGGGATGTTCCAGAACGTCTTCTCCACGCCCCAGAAGCAGCCGGCCGCGAAGTCGGCAATCTCCGCCCCCTCCGGGTACGGACCCTTCAGCGGCTGGCCGTTGACGTGATGTCGTTCGGCCGTGCGAATCGGCGCTGGCCGGCCGGGCAGGGCCTGGGCCGGGTCGGGCATGGTCGACTTGCGACCGGTCAGGAACGAGAACATCGGTCCAGTCTACGCCGGGTCAGTCGAAGTCGAAGAGCCCGCGTCCGGCGGAGAACTGCAGGACGAGCCCGCACCGCCGGCAGACCTGCAGGACGAGCTTGTGGCTCGTGATGCCCCAGCGCGAGTCCATCCGACCCTGCTCGCGGTCGAACTCCAACCCGCTGCACAGCGGGCACTTCAGGACGGGCTTCGCGGCTTCTTCGGCTTGTTCCCAGGTCATGGTCTCCTCCTGAAACGTCGTGTGGGTTGAATGTCACGAGACGGCGGGACCGACGTCGGCGGCCGCCGGTTCGGATTCCGGATGGTCACGACGCCGGAGATTGCGGACGCTGGGGACCGCCAGGACGGCGACGTTGGCCCCGGCTCCAACGACAAACGCCAGGACAAGCGTCTGGTCCTCCCCGATGGCCAGGGCCAAGGGCCCGACGATCGCGAACGCGATGGGCTGGAAGATCAGCGAGACCATCCAGTCGTAGGAGTTCACCCGCGACAGCGCCTCCTGGGGAACGTGCTGTTGCACGGTGGTGTCCCACAGCGTGTTGCCCAGGATGACGGCCAGGATGGCACCAAAATTCACGATGGCCAGCACCGGCACCGCGGCGGGCGGAATGAGGGCCAGCACATTGAAGCTGATCAGGACGCAGATCGCGAATGACGCGAGCAGCGGTCGTGCCGGCTTCCAGCGCAGGCCGATGGCGCCGCCGACCACTGCCCCCAACGCGCCGAAGGTCAGGATGAATCCCCACGAGGCGGCGCCCCCGAGCTCACGGTCGATGATCACCGGACCCAGGACCTGGAACGCGGCGTTCGCCATGTTCGAAAGCGCGAACACCACGAGGCCGGCCCGGAGCCAGCTGCGGGACGTGACTTCCCGCAAGCCGCCGGCCAGGTCGGCGAGGAATGAGGTCCGCGGCGCAACGACCAGGCGCGGCAGGCTCAGTGCGAGGAGCGAGATGGTGCTGATGGCGAAGCTCACGCCATCGATCGCGAATACCCACCCCGGACCGCCGGTGGCGACGATGAGGCCCGACAGGGTTGGACCGATGACCCACGTCAGGCTCTGTGACAGGTTCATGAGCGCGTTCGCCTGCTGGAGGCGGGGGCCGGCGACCAGCTGCGGCATGACTCCGCTCGCCGCCGGGATGAAGAACGCCGACGCAGCCCCGTTGAGGGCTGCGCCGACGGCCAGGTGCCAGACCTCCGCCGTCCCGGTCAGGAACAGGATGGCCATGGCGCCGGCCACGAGCCCGCGCACGACGTCGGCTCCGACCATCACCAGCTGCCGCGGCAGGCGATCGGCCCATACCCCGCCCACGAGGAGGAAGACGACTCGTGGGAGTGCGTTGGCGGCCAGGACCAGTCCCAGCGCCGACGCGTCCCCGCCGACCTCCAGCACGGCCCACGCGAGGGCTACCCAGACCAGCGAGTCGCCCAACCCGGAGGTGGTCTGGCCGATCCAGTAGAGCCGGAAGTCGCGGTCCTCGAGGGCGTCAACGCTTCCGCGGACATAGGTCCCGAACCGGCGAATCATCGCCATCCAGTGTGCCGGATCACGGTTCGTATCATGGCGCGCTCCGGCGCTGGTGACCCCTTGACATCAGGGAATCGGTAAGTCAATATGAACGGTAAGTGATGACTAACCCTCAAGCGCCTGTGACCGGAGGCGCCGCCGCCGGTGCGCTGATTGCCCTCGGCGCGCTGGCGGACCCGACCAGGCGACGAGTCTTCGAGCGCCTGCTGTCCGGACCACTCGCCGTCCACGAGATCGCGGACGGCATGCCGGTGACGCGCCCGGCCGTGTCCCAGCACCTCCGGGTGCTCGGCGATGCCGGGTTGGTGACGGCACGTTCAGCGGGCACGCGACGGATCTATGCCGTCGACCCCAAGGGGATGGGCGCCCTGCGCACCTGGATGGACGAGTTCTGGGGCCGCGCTCTGGAGGGATACCGGGCGGCCGCGGAGGAAGCAGCGGAGGATTGACATGGCGACCCGATTCACGGCCTCGGATGCCCCCGAGGCCACCGACCTGGTGATCCGCAAGACGGTCACCGTGCCGCTCTCCCAAGAGGCGGCGTTCAAGCTGTTCACCGAGGGGATAGGCACCTGGTGGCCGGCGATCACCCACTCGGTCGCAGCCTCGACGGCCGCGATGGCCGGTATGGACGACCGTGTTGGTGGAGAGATCTATGAACAGACTGGCGAGGGGAAGGTGACGTGGGGGACGATCACCGCCTGGGACGACCCCGAGGGGTTCTCGTCCACGTGGCACCCGGGATACGGGGCGGACCTGGCGACACAGCTCACGGTTCGCTTCGTCGCCGAGGGCCCGAGCACGACGCGCGTCGAGCTCGAGCACCGCGGCTGGGAGGTGCACGGGGAGAGCGCCGAGGAAGCGTTCCGGGGCTACACCGTCGGGTGGGACCCCGTGCTGTCGAAGTACGTGGAGCGCGCCGGCGGCTGAAGCGGTATCCCGATCCGGCTCCGCCGCCGGCGCCCGCGGACTGGTGTCAGGGCGCCGCGGCGGCCCATTCGGCGGCACTCGCCGCGTCGTAGACCCGGCTCCACCCGCAGCTCCAGGCGAACGTCTCGTCGCCGGTGATGAGGTATCGCTCACCGACAACCAGCAACGGACCGCCCTCGAGGGCAACCACATCTGGCTGGCCAACCATGAGGTCGGCCGCGAGTGTCACGGATGCTCCGTCCTCGATGCCCCAGTAGCCGTCGTTCACGGCGAAGGTGGCCTGGGTGCCATTGATCCCGGTCACCGTCCCGTCGAACGCGAAGTCGCGGGCCTGCAGCTCTTCGATGCTGAAGGCGAGGCAGATCCCGAGCCCTCCGCCCCCGCTGCCTTCGTTTCCGACCGGCGGGGTCGGAGCGGCCGTGCCGCCGAGTGCGAGGGCCGCAACCATCACCACGACGAGCGCGACGCCCGAGGCGGCGATCGTCCACTGCGCGGCGCGGACCTGTCCCTTGTCTTCCATGCGTGCCTCCTGGATCTGGGACCAGACTCGGTCCCGGCTGCTGGTGGGCAGCTGGTCGTCTCGGAGCGGGTTCGCTCGGCGGAGCTCGTCGATCGGATCGCGTGTGGGGTTGTGACTCATGGTTCCTCTCGCGATGGTCGGCGGCTCGCACTGCCCTTCACCGATAGCCATGTCCGCCATCGGCTCGGACCTTTCACCAGGGCCTGCTCGAATCGCGCCCGCGCCCGGTGCAGCCGGATTGCCACCGCGTTGACCGATATGCCCATGACTGCGGCGATCTCCGCGTGGCTGAGCTCCTCCCAGGCCACCAGTCGCAGCAGCTCCTGGTCACCCGCCGAGAGGCGGGAGAGCGCCTCGAGCGCCGGCTCGGTCTCGGGGGCAGGTTGCGGCGCAAGGCCTGGCCGCTCAGTGGTCTGCTCGAGCTTCTCCCGGAGGCGTCCCCGGCGGAGGAACCCGCGTCG
>DASTEQ010000089.1:0-4707 GCA_035709505.1 Candidatus Limnocylindria bacterium | reverse complement strand
CAGGTCCGAGTTGCCGGGGAGGAGCGGTGGATCGCGATCGAGGATGCCGCCCGATACCGCGATGGACTTGGCGTTCAGCCGCCGCTCGGCGTGCCGGATGCGTTCCTCGCTCCTGCCACCCAGGCCCTCGACGGGCTGTTGGCCCGCTGGGCGCGGACCCACGGACCGTTCTTAGCCCCGGACCCGGCGGCTCGGTGGGGGATGCCGGTCGCACCGATCGAGGATGCCCTGGAGCGGTTGCACGCCGCCGGGACGCTGTTGCGGGGCGAGTTCCGTCCGGGCGGGGCGGAGCGCGAATGGTGCGATCCCGACGTCCTGCGCCTCGTCCGCCGCCGGTCGCTTGCCCGACTCCGGCGGGAAGTGGAGCCGGTCGAGCAGACGGCCCTCGCACGCTTCCTGCCGGCGTGGCACGGGATCGCGCCCATCGGTCAGGCTCCGCCGGCCGTATCCCATTCCGCGGCTCTCGAGCGCTTGGCCGAGGTCGTCGACCAGCTCGCCGGCGTCCCGATCCCGGCGAGCGTTCTCGAGCGCGATGTCCTACCGGCGCGGATCCCGGGCTACCAGCCCGCGCTCCTCGACGAGTTGGGCGCCATGGGCGAGGTCGCCTGGGTCGGGAGGGGGAGCCTCGGCCGGGATGACGGCCGGATCGTGCTTCACCGTCCCGGGCGTGGAGTGGCGCCGAACGCCGGCGCGGCGACCCTTGCCGGTTCGGAGCGCCCCTCGAGCGACCGGCACGACCGCATCCGCGAGCATCTCTTCCGCCGCGGCGCCTCGTTCTACCGCGAGGTCTACGCCGCCGCCGGCGGTGGCACCGATCGGGAGGTCCTGGACGCGATGTGGGATCTCGTGTGGTCGGGCGAGGTGACGAATGACACCTTTGCGCCGCTCCGCGCGCTCCGCTGGAAGCGCCCTGGGCGCGATGCGAAGCGCCGACCCGGCAGGCTGACGAGCCTCGGTCCGCCCGAAGCCGCGGGGCGGTGGTCGCTCGTCGAGCCCACTTCCGAGGGCACGAGCACGACCGCCACCGAGCGTGCCCACGCCCTGGCGAACGCGCTGCTCGAGCGGCACGGGGTCGTGACGCGGGAAGCGGTCATCGCCGAGGGCATCGAGGGCGGGTTCGCCGCCGCGTACCCGGTGCTCCGCGCGATGGAAGAGGCAGGCCGGATTCGACGCGGCTACTTCGTCGAGGGTCTCGGCGCGGCCCAGTTCGCGCTGGCCGGCGCCCTCGAACGACTGCGAACCGTGCGTGAGACCGAAGCCACGGCACCTGTCGTCCACCTGCTGGCTGCCACCGATCCGGCCCAGCCGTATGGCGCCGCGCTCTCCTGGCCGCGACGTGGGGACGATGACCGGCGGCCGTTCCAACGGGCGGCGGGCGCGTACGTCGCCCTCGTCGACGGCACCGCCGTCGCATACCTCGATCGGGGCGGCGCGTCGCTTCAGCTCTTCCCGGCCGCCGACGACCCGGACCTCCTCCGTCATGCGGCCGCTGCCCTGGGAACCCTCGTGGCCGACGGCCGCATCCGCGACCTCGTCATCAAGCGCTTGGACGGCGAACCCGTGTCCTCATCGGTCAGGCGTGAGGATCTTCTGGAATCCGGATTTGTCCCGGGTTACCGGGGCCTTACCCTCCGCCGTTCCTGACTGCCGATGGGCAAGCTGGTCTACGCCGTGGTCCGTCAGTGACGACCTATCTCGTGCTCCTGCGCGGGATCAACGTCGGAGGCAAGAACCTCGTACCCATGGCGGGCTTGCGGCAGCTCCTCGAGGACCTGGGCTACACCGATGTCTCGACCTACATCGCCAGTGGCAACGTGATCCTCAGCTCCGACAAGACACCCGCGAAGATCAAGACGCAGTTCGAGGAAGCCCTGCCCAAGACCTTCAAGCTGCACAGCGAGCTCATCGCGGTTTTGGTGCTCACCCGTGCGCAGCTGAAGGCCGTCATTGATGGCAAGCCGAAGGGCTTCGGTGAGCAGCCGACCAAGTACCACAGCGATGCCGTGTTCCTGATCGGCATCGACGCGGCCAGCGCGATGGCTGTGTTCGACCCTCGACCCGGCGTCGACACCGTCTGGCCGGGCAAAGGCGTGATCTACTCCCAGCGCCTCAGTGCGCAACGGACGAAGAGCCGCTTGAGCAAGATCGTGGGCACGACGGCGTACAAGTCGATGACCATCCGCAGCTGGACCACGACGACGACCCTTCTGGATCGGCTCAACCGAAAAGCGGACGGCGCCTCGTCCTAGCGGCCGTCGTCAGGTCCGCAGGGCGCGATGGAGGTGGATGGCGGTGGCGACGCCCTTCAGCTCCACGTCACCGACATCGGTGAAGGTCACCGTGGCGCTGTCTGACGCATCGACCACGGCCTGGCTGACGAGCACCTCCCCGGGTCGGGCGTAGTCGGCGATTCGGGACGCGATGTTCACCGTTTGCCCGTAGTAGTCGCCCCCTTGGAAGATGACTGGCCCGGCGTGGAGCCCGACGTGCGCCGGCGGCAGCCCGGCATCGGTCACGCCGTCGACCATATCCAGCGCGGCTTCGACGCCGGGTCCGGGGTTGGGGAAGTAGGCCATCACCCCGTCACCCAGCCACTTCACCGGGCGGCCGCCGTGCTGGACCGATGTCCGCTGAACCAGTCGACCCAGCTCGGTCGCGAGCTGGGCAGCCGCGGCGTCGCCCCGCTCGGAGGTGAGGCGGGTATAGCCGGTGATGTCGAGAAAGCACACCGCCGGCGGCCGGTCGAGTCGGTTCACGATGCCGGCGTCGGCGAGCACCGATTCGAACTCCTCGATGATGTTCGCAGTCCAGGTATGGGTCTCATGCAGTCGGTACATGTCCATGAAAGCCATCTCCATCAGATCGGTCAGCTCGCCGGCACCATCGTATTCACCGATTTCAGCAGGCGTCGCACCCGCTGCCAGTCGTGGAGCGACCACCTCCGACACCCACCATGCGTTCTCGATTTCTGATACGCGTCGCGCGCTGTCCCCAAACGCGCGGAGCAGCCGTTCGGTGGCATCGGCGCCGAACCCCTCGGCCAGCGCCCGCTCGAGGAATTGCGCGATGCGCAGCTCTCCCTCGCGAACGAGGTCCTCTGGCATGGGCTGGGCCCCGCCGGTCGCCTCGCGGATGACGGTCAGAAGATCAAGCGGCACGTTGGTATCACGGGCCAGCTGCGCGAAGGACTGGTCGCTGAGTCCGGTGAACCGCTCGTATGACGGACGGTCCACGAAGCTGAGCGAAAGGCTCCCGTTGCGGAGCGCGGTGGTCAGCCCGTCAAGCGGTAGCCCGCCCTCCACCATGGCCTCGACTAGCCCCGCCTTCCGGATCTCTCCGGCATCCAGGCGACCTGCTGGGTTGGTGGCAACGATCCCGCGGTCGATGAGCTCGCGGAGCAGCTCGGGGCTGATTCCCGCTCGCTCAGCCGCCTCCGATCGTGAAAAGTCCTCAGGCATGAGGGCAGTCTAGGACCGGCATACTGGCCCCGTGCCCGAGGGCGATGCACTCGTCAAGTTCGCGGCCGGCCTGCGGCCGTACCTCGTCGGCCGGGAAGTGACCGCCGCCCGCGCCCGACAGCCCGGTCCGCAGGCCGAGCGGCTGGTGGGCACCACCGTGACCGCCATCGAGACGCAGGGCAAGAACTTGCTGATCAGCTTCTCGAACGGGCTCGAGGTGCGGACCCACCTGAAGCTGTACGGGTCGTGGCACCGCTATCGTCCCGGCGAGCGGTGGCGCAAGCCCGAGTCGCGGGCTCGGCTCGTGCTCGAGGTCCCAGGGGCGGTGGCCGTCTGCTTCGATGCCCCGACGGTCGAGATGTTCGAGCAGCGGACGGAATCGCTCCACCCGGCGTTGGCTCCCCTTGGTCCGGACCTGCTATCGCCCACCTTCGACCAGGCCGAGGCCATCCGCCGCCTCCGCGACCCATCCCGGGCGCAGCTGACGATCGGCGAGGCACTCCTCGACCAGCGGGCGCTGGCCGGCATCGGCACCATCTGGCGGGCCGAAACCCTGTGGACCGAGCGGGTGAGCCCGTTCATTGCCGTCGCCGATCTCGACGACGCCACGCTCGAGCGGCTCATCGGTACCGCGCGCCGCCTGCTCCATGCCAGCGTCCAAGACGGCTTCGCCGGACCGATGGGTGCCTACCGGCGCACGGGCCGGCCCTGCCGCCGGTGCGGCACGGTGGTCAGGTCCCGCGTCTACGGTCGCGACCTCGCCCGCCGGGTGTATTGGTGCCCGACCTGCCAGGGAGACCAGGCCTAATCGACCTCGAACAGCCCAAAGAAGTGGCCCCGGACGACGTCGTGGGTCTCCGTCAGCCGATATCCAGCCTGGGCCATCTCGCGCTGGAGCCGCTGCGGCGTTGACCCATGGCGGACTCCCCAGCGGGCCAGCAGGCCCTCACGCCTCGACTCGAGGATCGCCACTCTCGCCCCAGAACGCAGATGCCGTCGCGCGTCGGCAAAGTACGCCTGCGGGTTGGGGAGGTGGTGGTAGGTCGCTGACACGAACAGCAGGTCCACGGGCTCGGGGATCTCGAGCTGGTCGCGAGGCACGCGCACCGTCTTGAGGTTGGTGACGCCGCGATCGTCGGCCGCGCGGCGCAGGTCGTCGAGCGTGCTCTGGCTCGCATCGAGCGCGTAGACCACGCCGTCCGGCTCCACGGTCCGGGCCATGCGGAGGGTGAAATGTCCGTATCCGGGC
>DASTEQ010000088.1:0-3351 GCA_035709505.1 Candidatus Limnocylindria bacterium | reverse complement strand
GTTCGAAGGGCTGGAGCGGATCGTCGAGGAGCGGGTTGGACGGCGTGGCATCGGGTTCGGGTCGGAGGCACAGCGCGATCCGGAGCAGCGGCGGATGCTGCTCGAGCAGCTCATGCCCGACGACCTGCTCCGCTACGGGCTCATCCCGGAGTTCGTGGGCCGCATGCCGGTGGTGGTCAGCCTGGCCGCATTGTCCCGAGATGACCTGGTCAAGGTCCTCACCGAGCCGAAGAACGCGGTCGTCCGCCAGTTCGCGAAGTTCCTGTCGCTCGACCGGGTCGAGCTGGTGTTCACCGATGACGCCCTGGAGGCCACCGCCCGCATGGCGACCGAGCGCAAGACCGGCGCCCGCGCGCTGCGGACGATCGTCGAAGAGGCCTTGCTCGAGGTGATGTATGACATCCCCGAGCGGACCGATGTGACCAAGGTCGTCATCACCGCCGACACGATCGAGCACGGCCGGCCGCCGATGCTCGTCACCGAGACTGACGACAGCACGCCGCGGCGCCGCGGCACCCGCGCCCGCGAGGAACCGCCCCGCGAAGAGTCCGCCTGACCGACTGACCGACGCGGCCGTCCGGTGGTACCACCGTTCGGCTCGTCCGGTACGACCGGGCGGGCGGGTTTGGTCGGGTTAGGGGACTACGATGGCCCCCACGCCGGAGATCGACCCCGGCCATCGGAGAACGGGTCATGACGGCAACTCAGGGGCGCTCGGGATTCCTCGGCAGGTGGGGTGACCCTGAGCCGTCACAGGAAGGGCAGCGAGCAAACGCGGACATGACTGAGCCACTCCCCACCGGCGCGGCCGAGACGGTCGTCGACCCGGCTGCCGGCGTCGAGCCGTCGGACCAGTTCCTCAGCTCACTGACCGCCGCCATGCGGCGGGTCGCCGACGACGCGCGCGAAACGAGCCTCGCGGATGCCCGAGCCGCGATCGCGGCCAAGATCGCCGCGATGCGTGCCACCGCCGCGGCGCGCTCCGACGAGCTGCGCACCCGGGCCGAGCAGGACGTGGCCGGCATCGGGGAGTGGTCGCGGGCCGAGATCGTGCGGATCGAGGCCGAGACCCAGCGCAAGGTCGAGCAGCGCCGGGCCCAGCTGACCGAGCAGCTCGACGAGCATGACCGCCGCTCATCGGCCGAGATCGCCGCACTCGAGGCCCAGGTCGAGCAGTACGAGGGGGAGCTGGCCTTGTTCTTCGCCCAGCTCGGCGAGGTCACCGATCCGGATACCTTCATCTCGGCCGCGCGCCGGATGCCCCGCCTGCCACAGACCGATCCCACGGCCGCCGAGGCACCCGACGGCAACGAGGCGAGCGACTCGTCCGGCGCTGAGGAGCACCAGGAGCGGCTGCGCGATCTGGGCATCGACCGCAACGGCGAGACAGGGCTGGCCGAAAGCGAGGCCAGCCCGACAAACGGCACCGGGCCGGAAGCGGAAGTCGCCGCTCCGTCGGGCATGGCGGCGGAGAAGGCCGCGGTCCAGCCGCCTGCAGTCCAGGCGGCCGCGGTCGAGCCCGTCACGGCCGATGCACCCAGGTCAACCGAGACTTCTTCTGAGGCTCCCCCTGTTCTCGGCGACGCGACCCTTGACACCAGCACGACGATCGCGGCGGTGGGCCTTGGCAGCTTTGGAGCGGTCACGACCTTCAAGTCCGCGCTCGAGAAGGCCGACGGCGTCACGGCCGTTCGCCTCAGCCTGGGTTCCGGCGGCGAGTTCATGTACACCGTCACCCATCGCCCGGACCTGGACCTGGGCGACGTGGCCACCGCCGCACTGCCCGGAGCCACCGTCCAGCGCGGCGCGGACGGCGTGGTTCAGCTGAGCGCCGGCAAGCGCCGTTAGGCCATTCGAGGGGGTAGACTCCGCCCATCGGCGACGACCGTGAGGAGTACCCCTCCACCGGCCGACAGAGACGCGGGTCCCGGCTGAGAGCCCGCTTCGGCACGCGAGGGCGAAGGTCGCACGGGAGCCAATCGGGTCCGCCCGATATCGCGGGAAGAGGGTGACGCCGGCAATCGCCGGCGGCGCCGAACGAAGGTGGTACCACGGGCCCGCTCGTCCTTCGACGAGCGGGCTGGTTGTTTGTCCGGAGGAATCTCGGATGGCGGACGGAAGACCGGAGCTCTCCCCGCGATATGCGCCCGGGTCGGTCGAGCCGCGCATCTACGAGGGCTGGTTGGCGAGCGGGGCATTCACCCCGGCGGCCGAAAAGCCGCTGGGTGCAGATCGGTTCGTCATCACCATGCCCCCGCCCAACGTCACCGGCTCGCTGCACACCGGCCACGCGCTGTTCGTGACGGCGGAGGACATCATGATCCGCTACCACCGCATGCGTGGCGACGACACGCTCTGGGTGCCTGGCGTCGACCACGCCTCGATCGCGGCCCAGTTCGTGCTCGACAAGATGCTCGCCGAGGAGGGTCTTGACCGCGCGTCTCTGGGCCGTGAGGCCTACCTCGAGCGGATGTGGGCCTTCATGGACGAGACGCGCGAGCTCATCTCGCTCCAGCTCCGTCGGCTGGGGGCAAGCGCCGACTGGACGCGAAACCGGTTCACGATGGACCCCGCCAGCGCCCGCGCGGTTCGGGTCGCCTTCAAGCGGCTGTGGGACGCGGGCTACGTCTACCGCGGCGAGGCGCTGGTCAACTGGTGCCCGCGCTGCCGCACGACGATCAGCGACCTGGAGAACGTTCATCGCGACCAGGCGGGGACGCTGTGGACCATTCGCTACCACCTCGCCGGGCCGGACGGAGACCCCGACCCCGCCGCGTGGGTGGCCGTGGCCACCACCCGCCCGGAGACCATGCTTGGTGACGTCGCGGTGGCCGTCCACCCCGACGACGAGCGCTACCGCTCGCTGGTCGGCCGCGAGGCAATCCTGCCGTTCCTCGGCCGCCGGCTGCCGATCATCGCCGACCCGGCGGTGGACCCGGCGTTCGGGACGGGAGCGGTGAAGATCACCCCCGCCCACGACCCCGACGACTACGAGACCGGAAAGCGGCACGGGCTGACGCCGATCTCGATCCTCGACGAGGAAGCGCGCGTCAACGAGGCGGGCGGGGAGTTCGCCGGGCTGGACCGGTTCGACGCTCGTGCGCGGATCATCGAGCGACTCCGCGAGATGGGTGATCTCGAGAGAGAGCAGTCCCACCTGATGGTCGTCGGCCACTGCGATCGGTGCGGGACCGTGGTCGAGCCGCGGCTGTCGGTGCAGTGGTTCATCCGCACGGCGGACCTCGCGGCCGGGGCCCTGGCATCGGTCCGGGAGGGCCGGACGAAGATCGTGCCCTCCCGTTTCGAGAAGGTCTACGCCCACTGGATGGAGAACATCCGGGACTGGGCAGT
>DASTEQ010000087.1:0-4343 GCA_035709505.1 Candidatus Limnocylindria bacterium | reverse complement strand
GGTCCGTTGGACGATGGGCTCGACACGGAAGATTTCCTGGCGCGACTCGAGCGCCCCGGCCTCGAGACGAGACACGGCCAGCAGCTGGCCGACCATCCGGCGCATGCGGTCGGATTGATGGGCGATGGCCATGAGGTCGTTGCGAGCATCCTCGCTCAGGTCAGCGCTGCTGCCGAGCTCGGACGCGAGCGCACGGATGCTGGTCAGAGGTGTCTGGAGGTCGTGGGTCACGCCACGCAGGAAGTCGGACTGGACAGCGGCCATGCGATTCAGCTCATCGGTCTGCGTCTGGAGGCGGGCGTAGAGCAGTGCGTCCTCGATCGCGCTCCCCGCGATCTGGGCCACGAGGCTGAGCAGGTCGCGCTCCGCGGGGCTGGGCGTCGCCCGGCCTTCCCACGGGGCGAGGAGCAGGCCCGTCAGCCCTTCTCCGCTCGACGCGTCCACGGCCAGGACAGCGCCCCACGGCCCGTCGAGATGGCGCGGGCCTGTCGCGTCATCAGCTCCGGTCACCGCCGCCCACTGTTCGAGCTCTCCCAGCTCCCGCGGTGGGGTGGCCGGGTCACCGTCGTACACGCCCACCGGCAGAAGCGTCGGGTCGCTCGTGCGGAGAACAACCAGCTCCCACGTCGGGTCCCGCGTCACGTCCCGAGTGACCGAGACGACCCGTGCGGCAAGGTCCGCCGGTCCACCACGCGTCGCGGTCGCGACCTCCCCCGCCAGGATCCCAATCTGGCGGTTCCGCTCGTCGAGAGCGGCCTTCAGCCGACGCTGCGCCGCGCTCAGGTCGCCGTCCGAACCGGCCTCGAGCGCTTCGGTCTCCGGCGCGCTCCCGCGCTCGGCGAGCGAGACGACCTCATCGAGGTCGCGGCTCACCGTCCGCGACCCGAACAGGGCGACCACCACCGCCCAGAGCAACGATCCAAGGCTCACGACGAGCAGGGCAGTCCCGATCCCGACCTCGTCCACCCAGGAGCCGGCGAAGCCGACGAGGAGCGCGAAGGCGACGAGAGCAGGCACAACCACGGATGCGCTGAGCACGAAGACCCGGAGAGTGGGGCGATCGAAGTCCACCCGCGCTCCCTCAGCTGCGCGGGCTATCGATGGTGCTCAGTCGGTAGCCGACACCGCGATCGGTCAGGAGCACGCGCGGCTGGCTCGGGTCTCGCTCGATCTTGTTTCGGAGGCGGCGAACGGTCACCCACACGTACGACGGGTCGGGCACGTCGCTGTCGAACCACACCCGGTTGAGCAGCGTTTCGGTGGGCACCGTCCGGTCCAGCGCCGCCATCAAGACCTGGAGGAAGCGGACCTCGGTCGGGCTGAGGCTTTCGACCCGCTCGTCGACGCGCGCGCGCCGCCGCGAGAGGTCGATCTCGAGCGTCCCACCGTCCAGGGTCAATCCGCCGCGGGTGGAATCGGTCCGCAGCAGGACCCGGTGGATTCGGGCGGTGAGCTCATCCGGGTCGAAGGGCTTGGTGACGTAGTCCTCTGCATAGTGCTGCAGCGCATCCACCTTGGCCTCACTGGCGTCCACCGCACTGAGGACGATGATCGGCAGGTCCGCGATCTGCTTCACTCGCCGGCACAGCTCGAAGCCGTCCATACCCGGCATCATGAGGTCCACGACCAGGATGGCCGGCCAGGCTCGGGCCAATGCGGAAAGGGCCTCTGGCCCCGAGGCGACGGGGCGCACCTCGAAGCCGTCGCGCTCCAGGCGACGGGTGAGGACGGTGCGGAGGGTTGGGTCGTCGTCGACCAGCAGGATCGCCGGCCGCAGCGCCGGCTGCACGTCAGATGCCGACGCCCCGGACGACGGTCACGATGGCGGGTCCCAGGATCACGATGAAGATCGTCGGGAAAATGCAGCCGACCATCGGGAAGAGCATCTTGACCGGTGCCTTGGCCGCGGCTTCCTCCGCGCGCTGCCGGCGCTCGATGCGCAGCTGCTGGGACTGGATCTGGAGGACCTTGGCGATCGGAACACCGAGCTGCTCGGCCTGGACGATGGCACCGATGAAGTTCGTCACCGGCTGCACGTCACAGCGAGTCGCGACGTCGCGCAGGGCGTCCCGCCGCAGCCGGCCCATCCGGACCTCCGCTAGCGCCTGGCGGAACTCCGCGATCAGCGGGCCCTCCATCTTCTCGACCACCTTGGCCAGCGCGGCGTCGAAGCCGAGCCCGGCCTCGACCGAGATCGTGAGCAGGTCGAGGGCGTCGGGGAGCTGGAGGATCATGTCCGTCTGGCGCTGGCGGATCTTGCGGCCGAGCCAGAACTCCGGAGCCATGTAGCCGACAGCCAGCCCGCCAACTGCGAAGAGGATGTTCAAGGGGAAGCCGGAAATGGCGATGAAGATAATCGCGAAGGCGATGGCGAAGACGATGGCGGACAGGACCTTCACGCCCATCCAGTCCGCGCCCCGAAGGCCACCCGGGTAACCGGCCCGGTGGAGGCGCCCTTCGGCCACCTCGACCATGTTGCCCTGCGCCCCGCGCCGACCGAGCTTCGACAGCCGCTGGACGATGGGCCGGACCGCGCGCTCGAAGAACGGCTGCTCGAGCTCGGCTTCCTCGAGGGTCATTGGCTTGACGACGAGCTGTTCGAGGCGCTGCTGAACCGCGTCCTTTGGCGGCCGGGACATGGCTCCGAAAACGATCAGCAGGACCGCGATCGCGGCGAAGATCGGGATGATGAGGGTGGGGAGGTTGTCCATCGGCTCAGACCTTGATGTCGACGATACGGCGGATGAACAGCCAGCCGATGCCCATGCTCAGCCCGCCGAGCAGGAACAGGACGATACCCATGGGCAGGCCGAGGAGCTCGGGTGGACGCTCGAGCATGGGGGTCATGTAAGTCGGGCTGATCACGAACAACAATGCGGCCAAGCCGACCGGCAGCAGGACGATGACGTACCCGCTGTAGCGCTGCATGGCGGTCAACGTCTGAATCTCCCCCTGGATCCGTACGCGTTCACGGATCGTGAACGCGATGGCGTCGAGGACGGTGGCCAGGTTGCCACCGACCTGGGCCTGGATGTTGATGGCGGTGACCATCAGCTCGAGGTCCTCCGACGCGACGCGGCGGACGAGGTTGCCGAGGGCGGGCTGGAGGGCCAAGCCCAGGCTCATCTCGCGGACGACCCGTGAGAACTCCAGGCTGATCGGAGGGCGGGCCTCGCGGGAAACGAGCTCCATGCCCTGGAGGAAGGACGATCCGGCGCGCAGCGAGTTGGCCAGGAGGGTGATGGTGTCAGGCAGCTGTGTGTTGAAGGCCTTCAGGCGGCCCTTCTGCCGCCTGCCAAGATAGAAGCGCGGCAGCCACAGGCCGAGGAAGACGGCCCCGATCAGCGCGAATGGGCTCGTCAAGGCCGGGAAGAAGAGGCCGAACAGCATGAAGGCGGCGACCATGACGATCGGCGCCGCGATCCAGATCATCAGGAACTCTGCCGGCTTGAGCTTCAGATCGGCGCGGGCGAGGTCGGTGCTCATCCGGGTGGTGAGGTCCTGGCTCTCGATGACCCTCGATAGGCCGGCGACCACCGCGGACTCGCGCTCGGGGTCGTCGGTCTCGTCGGTGCGGCCCCGCGAAGACGCGTAGCGCTCCAGCCGGTCCGCCACCCCGCCACCGCTTCCGCTCATCGCGATGCCGACGGCGACCACCATGATGGCGGCCGCGCCCAGTGCCGCGATGAGGATCGGCATGAAGTTCATCGGTCAGCTGTCCTCTTTCAGAATTCCTAGAACGGCGAGCCGAACGTGTTGGCCGGCAGGTGGATTCCGGCGGCCTCGAACTTCTCGACGAACTTCGGGCGAATGCCCGTCGGCTTCAGCCGACCTTCGATCCGACCCTCGACTACGCCGGTCTGCTCGAACGTGAACACGTCCTGCATGACGATGACATCACCCTCCATGCCCTGGACCTCGGTGATGCTCACGATCTTGCGGGTTCCGTCCTTCAGGCGGTTCTGGTGGACGATGAGGTCCACCGCCGAAGCGGTCTGCTCGCGGATCGCGCGCAGGGGAAGGTCCATTCCGGCCATGAGGACCATGGTCTCCAGACGCGCGAGCATGTCGCGCGGGGAGTTGGCGTGGCCGGTGGACATCGAGCCGTCGTGGCCGGTGTTCATGGCCTGCAGCATGTCCAGCGCCTCCGCCGACCGCACCTCGCCGACCACGATCCGGTCGGGTCGCATGCGGAGGGCGTTGCGGACGAGCTCGCGGATGGGGATAGCGCCCTTGCCCTCGATGTTCGAGGGACGGGCCTCGAGGGTGACGACGTGCTCCTGCCGGAGCTGGAGCTCGGCCGCGTCCTCGATGGTCACGATCCGCTCGTCATCGGGGATGAA
>DASTEQ010000086.1:0-4085 GCA_035709505.1 Candidatus Limnocylindria bacterium | reverse complement strand
CGAATCGATCCAGGTACCCAGTCAGGTACGGGTAGTA
Organism: Candidatus Limnocylindria bacterium; assembly: GCA_035709505.1. Lineage (GTDB taxonomy): Bacteria > Chloroflexota > Limnocylindria > QHBO01 > QHBO01 > DASTEQ01. The sequence goes on along the minus strand of DASTEQ010000086.1, from coordinate 4,048 downwards.
CGCGAAATACGCCTTGTCGAACGCTTCGAGGGTGTCGCGGTCCCGCCCGATGAGGCCGAGGCTCTGCGCGAGGGTCGTCCCGCACAGCTCGTGCCAGAACGCCTCGTTGTCGCGATCGAGGTCCGCCATCGTCACCGATCCTGGTAGCCCCGGTAACCGCTGCACACGACGAAGTCGTTCACGCCGTGGGCGGAGTAGACCTTCATGATGTGCCACAGCAGCGGCCGCCCGCCGATCTCGATCATCGGCTTGGGTCGGAGGTGGGTCTCTTCGGCGATCCGGGTGCCTCGGCCGCCGGCCAGGATGACCGCCTTCATCGCGCGCATTCTCCTCCATCCCGAGCCGGTCTCGGGTGGTAGCCGCTGGCCCACGGAGCGCCGGACAGGCTGTGGACAAATCCAGGCGGAACCTCAAAGTCCGTGGAAAAGGGACTTGCGGAATGGACCCTCGATCCCGCATCCTGCGCACGTCCCGAAGGGGCAGCTGGCCGGACCCGAGATGACATCAACGGTCGCCGCGGTTCCTTCGGGACATTTCTATGCCCCCTTCCGACTCAGCGGGCAGCCCGCAGGCTAGGCGACGGAAGTCGCGCTCCGGTCGGCCATGACCGAACCGCGCAGGGCGTCCGCGTGCGGCGTGTGCTCCCACGGCAGGTCGAGATCGGAACGGCCGAAGTGGCCGTACGCCGCGGTCGGCCGATAGATCGGTCGGCGCAGGGTGAGGTCGGTGATGATGCTTCCCGGGCGCAGGTCGAAGTGCTCGCGGATGAGGTCCTCGATCGTCGCGTCGGGCACGATCCCGGTCCCGAACGTCTCCGCGTGAATGGCCAGCGGGTGGGCCACCCCGATCGCGTACGCCAGCTGGATCTCGCAGCGACGCGCCAGGCCCGCGGCCACGATGTTCTTGGCCACGAAGCGGGCCATGTACGACCCGGACCGATCGACCTTGGTCGGATCCTTGCCCGAGAAGCTGCCTCCCCCGTGGCGGGCCATGCCGCCGTAGGTGTCGACGATGATCTTGCGCCCGGAGAGTCCCGAGTCGCCCAACGGCCCGCCGATGACGAACCGCCCGGTCGGATTGACGTAGACCTTGGTGTCGGCGTCGAGCAAGCCGGCCGGGATGGCGGCCTCGATGACCTCGGCACGGATCCCATCGGTCAGCTCGCGGGTGTCGACGTCCGGCTCGTGCTGGGCGCTGACGACGACGGTGTGGACTCGCGCGGGACGGCCGTCCTCGCCGTATTCGACGGTCACCTGGCTCTTGCCATCGGGTCGCAGGAAGGGGAGCGACCGATCGCGGCGCGCCTCCGCCAGGCGCCGAGCGACCGCGTGCGCGAGCTGGATCGGCATTGGCATGAGCTCGGGCGTCTCATCGGTCGCATAGCCGAACATCATTCCCTGGTCGCCGGCACCGAGCTCGTCCGGCTCCAGCCCCAGCTTCGACTCCAGAGCGTGGTCCACGCCGCGGCTGATGTCCGGGCTCTGCTCCTTGATCGCGGAGATGGTCCCGCAGGTCTCCCAGTCGAACCCGAGATGGCTGGAGTCGTAGCCGATCTCCCGAACGGTGCCGCGGACCACCGACTGGACGTCCACGTAATGGCTGGTCGTCATCTCGCCCAGGACGAGGACCAACCCGGTGGTGGCCGCCACCTCGATCGCGCACCGCGCGTCAGGGTCATTGGAGAGGACGTCGTCGAGGATCGCGTCGGCGATCTGGTCACAGAGCTTGTCCGGATGTCCCTCGGTCACGGACTCGGAGGTGAACAGGGTGCGGTTCGCGGCGCGCTCCACGGGGCGTGATCCTCCCGGCCTGATGGGCTAAGTCAGAGGAGTCTAGCGCCCGTCGCCAATGGCCGGGCGCCGACCGCAGATGTCTCGTCTAGACTGCACGCCCGCATGCAGATCGTCCCCCAACTGATCGGCTACCCCCGGATCGGTCCGAACCGCGAGCTCAAGTGGGCGCTCGAGCGCACGTGGGCCGGGCGGTCCGACGGTGCTGCGCTCGACGCCCGCGTGTCTGAGCTGCGCGCCGACCACCTGGCCGAGCAGCGCGACCTGACCGGCTCCGCAGTTGACGACTTCTTCCTCTACGACGAGGCGCTCGAGACCGGGCTCATGCTGGGCATCGCGCCCGCCGAGCTCGCGGACCAGCTCGCCACCGATCCGTTCGGCGTGCTCACCGTCCTCGCCCGCGGCAGCACCGACCGCGAGGCGTGGGAGATGACGAAGTGGTTCGACACGAACTACCACATGGTCGTCCCCGAGGCCGAACGGCCGGTGACCGACCTGCGCCCCCTGCCCTGGCGGGAACCGACCGGTGACGGCGCGATCTGGCCGATCCTCGGTCCGTACTCGCTCGCGCGGCTGGCGAAGGTTGCCCCTGAGCTCGACCGGGCCGCGCTGGCGGCCTCCGCGGGAGCGGCCATGTGGCGCTGGGTCGGCGGACAGGCGGCGCGAGATCCGGGCTTTCGGCTGCAGGTCGACGAGCCCTGCCTCGGGCTGGCCCTGACCGATGACGACCAACGTCTTCGCGATGCGGCGTACGCCGAAGCGGCGCTCGGGTTGCGCGAGACACCGATCGTGACCGTCCAGTTCGGCGAGGCCGATCCGGACACCATCGAGCAGCTCGGCCGCCTCGGGTTCGCGGTCCAGGTGCCTCTCGCCGCGGTGCGGCGGCTCGCCGGGACCCCGGCGTGGTCGTCCCAGCCGGAGCTGATCGTGTCCGTGATGGACGGACGGAGCGTGTGGGCCGATCGATACGAGCCGGTCCAGCAGGCCCTGACCGCCCTCGGCGACGAGGCGCGCACCGTCAGGATCGTGCCGAGCACGAGCCTGATGTTCCTTCCCTATACGGTGGAGGGCGAAGATCTCCCCGCCGGATTCCAGTTCGCTCGGGAGAAAGCCCAGACCCTCGCCGCATGGGGAGCCGCCCTTCCGGGGGCCGGGCCGGAGCCGGTGCAGCCGCCTCCGGCGACCTGGCCCGACGTGGGCAGCCTAGAAACCCGTGCGTCGCGTGCCGAGCGCGCCGCGGCCCAGGCCGACCTCGACCTGCCCCCCTATCCGACCACCACCATCGGCTCACTGCCCCAGACCACCGACGTGCGCCAGCTGCGGGTCAGGCTGGGCAGGGGGGAGATCGACGCGGCCGCGTACGACGCCGAGATCACCCGGCTCATCCACCACGCCATCCGCTGGCAGGAGGAGATGGGGCTCGACGTGCTCGTCCATGGCGAGTTCGAGCGGACCGACATGGTCGAGTACTTCGCGCAGCAGATGGACGGCTACCACACGACTCGCGCCGGCTGGGTTCAATCGTACGGGAGCCGATGCACCCGCCCGCCCATTCTCGCCGCGCCTCCGAGCATCACCGAGCCGATGACCGTGGACGAGTGGCGCATCGCCCAGGATGCGACGGACAAGCCGGTGAAGGGCATGCTCACCGGCCCGGTCACCATCGTGAACTGGAGCTTCCGCCCGCCCAGCGTCGACGACGACCGCCTGTTCTGGGCGGTGGCCCAGCCGATCGCCGAGGAGGTCCGCCACCTGGTCGATGCTGGAGCGCGGGTCATCCAGGTCGACGAGCCGGCCGTTCGCGAGCGCTGGCCGCTGCCCACGGCCGACGCGGAGGCGAAACGCGCGATCTACGCCAGGGGCGTCCGCGCCGCGCTGAACCATGTCTTCAACCAGCCGGCCGGGGTCCAGATGCACACCCACATGTGCTACGGGACCGATGCGTCCATCGCCGCGCTATGGACCGACGTCGGCGTCGACGTGGCCTCGATCTGGTACGCCCGTTCGCTGGACGACGAGCGGATCCGCGCGTTCTACGTCGGACCTTCCGACGGCCACCTCCAGATCGGCCCGGGCCTGTTCGACGTGCACTCCCCGCACTCCCCGGGCAGCGAGATCATGGACGAGCGACTCCGCCACTTCGAGGACTACATGGCGCCGGCTGACGTGTGGGCCAACCCCGATTGCGGGATGAAGACGCGCACGTGGGACGAGATCGAGCGCCAGCTGACCGACATGGTCGCGGCGGCCCGCCGCCG
>DASTEQ010000085.1:0-2066 GCA_035709505.1 Candidatus Limnocylindria bacterium | reverse complement strand
CGAGACCAGACCGATGGTGTGGCGGTCGAGCTGTTCGCGGGCGTCGTGGAGGGCGAGGTCGCCCGCGAGCGGCGGGGCGCCGGCGGATTTGGCTACGACCCGGTCTTCGAGCTGCCAGACGGACGGACAACCGCCGAGCTGGAGGAAGGGGAGAAGGACGCGCTCTCCCACCGGGGCCGCGCGGTACAGGCGGCGATCCCCCGCCTGAGGGAGCTCCTCTCGGCCCACGCTAGAATGCCGGCCACAGCGGAGGACGCATGAACGAAACCTCGTCCGTGCGCGTCCATCCCAGCGCCGATGTCTCTGCCGAGGCGAGCATCGGCCCCGGCACCAGCATCTGGAACCATGCCCAGGTCCGCGAGCGTGCCCGGATCGGGATGGATTGCGTGATCGGCAAGAATGTCTACGTCGACTTCGAGGTCGTTGTCGGCGATCGGGTGAAGATCCAGAACAATGCCTCGCTGTACCACGGCGTGACGGTGGAGGACGGCGTGTTCATTGGTCCCCACGTCTGCCTCACCAACGATCGCCTCCCGCGAGCGATCAACCCGGACGGCACGCGCAAGTCCGACGCCGATTGGCAGGTGGGCCCCATCCGGGTCAGGTCCGGGGCGGCGCTCGGGGCGGCCAGCGTCATCGTGCCGGGCGTGACCATCGGCCGCTGGGCGCTCGTCGGGGCCGGCAGCGTGGTCACCGGCGACGTGGCCGACTACGCCCTGGTGGTCGGCAACCCGGCTCGTCGCATTGGCAGCGCCTGTCCGTGCGGGGAGCCGCTCCGCGACGGGCCCGACGGCACGCCGTTCGCCGGCCCGTGCCCGAGCTGCGGACGGCCGTTCCCGCCGGCTGAGGAGGCGTCGTGAAGATCGTCTCGATCGTCGGGGCTCGACCGCAGTTCGTGAAGGCGGCCCCGGTCAGCCGTCAGCTGCGGACCCGTCACAGGGAGATCCTCGTCCACACAGGCCAGCACTACGACGACGCGATGAGCGACGTGTTCTTCCGTGACCTGGGCCTGCCGCCGCCGGACCGCGACCTCGGGGTGGGCAGCGGCTCGCATGCCACGCAGACCGCGGAGATGCTCCGCCGGCTGGAGCCGGTCCTCGTCGACGAAGCGCCCGACGTCGTGCTCCTGTACGGCGACACGAACTCGACCCTCGCCGGCGCGCTCGCGGCGGCCAAGCTCAACGACCTTGCCGAGCGGCGCCCGACGCTCGCCCACGTCGAGGCGGGGCTGCGATCCTTCAACCCGTCCATGCCCGAGGAGCGGAACCGGATCGTGGCCGACCACCTCTCCGACATCCTGCTCGCGCCGACGCCGACCGCGATGGACAACCTCGCGCGCGAGGGCCTGGCGCCGCAATCGGTCCTGGTCGGAGACGTGATGGTCGATGCGATGGATGCAGCCCTCGAGCGGTCACACGGGGCGCTGCCCGCGGAAGCCCGCGACCATCCTGGGTACGTTCTGCTCACCTTGCATCGCCCGTCGAACGTCGATGACCCGGCCCGACTTGGCGCCTGGCTCTCGGCCGCGGGCCAGGCCGCCCCGGTCCTGTTCCCGGTCCATCCCCGGACCCGTGCGGTCATCGAGCGCGCCGGAGTCGCGGTCCCTCCCGGAGTCACCCTGATGGACCCGGTTGGCTACCTGGCGATGATCGCCCTCGAGCACGGAGCGCGGGCCATCGCGACCGATTCCGGTGGCGTCCAGAAGGAGGCGTACCTGGCAGGTGTCCCGTGCATCACGCTGCGCGGCGAGACGGAGTGGGTGGAGACGGTCGACGCGGGCTGGAATCGCCTCGCCCCCCACCCCTCGGATCTCGGCCCGGCGTTGGCCGCCGCGGGAACCACGGATCCCAACGCTCCGCGTCCCGCGCTCTACGGAGACGGGCACGCTGCGATGCGGATCCTGGAGGCGCTGGAGCGAGTGGCGGCGTCGCGCGCCACCGGCCAGGTGGCCTCGTGATCCCCATCGCCCAGCCCCAGATCGGCCCCGAGGAGCAGGCGCTAGTCGCGGAGACGCTGGCTTCCGGATCGTTGGCCCAGGGCCCGCGCGTCAGGGAGCTCGAGGAGCG
>DASTEQ010000084.1:0-8405 GCA_035709505.1 Candidatus Limnocylindria bacterium | reverse complement strand
CCAACATCTCGGCTGCTTCACCGATGCGCACATCCATACAAAGGAATCTACGCCGTCAAGACGATTAATGTCTAGGTATAAGTCGCCGGTCATGGCCGTGTTGGCTTCAGGGAGGCGGTTCTCCGTGGTCACTCGAGTGCGAGGGCCGTGAGAAACTTCCGGTCTTGTCGGACTACATCGAGATTCAGGCCGATGGATGGCGCTTTCAGCCGCGGGTGGCAGCCGTCTGCGTCTGGCAGGACCACGTCCTGCTCCAGGAGGCGCTCGACGGGGGGTTCTGGGTGCTGCCCGGCGGGCGTTTGCTGCCGCTGGAACTGACCGCGGATGCGCTGGCTCGGACCATGCGCTGGGAGATCGGACAGGAGGTCACGGTCCAGCGGCTGCTGTGGGTGATGGAATACGTCACCCCGATGGGCGGTCAGCCCGTCCACGAGCTGGGCTTCTACTACGCGGTGGACCTGCCCGAGAACAGCCCGTTCCTCGACCTGACGCAGGATCACGCCGGCGTCGAGCGCGGCCACGACCTCGTCCTCCGCTGGGTCCCGGTCGATGCCCTGCCCGACCTGCCGCTCTACCCGGAGTTCCTGCGGACGGCGGTGAGGGAGATCCCGGACAGCCCCCAGCACGTCGTCCGGGTGACATCCACGGAGAGCTGAGCCGGCCGAGTCCGTCCACGGCCCTTTACCTCGGCCTTGGAGCTCGTTGACTTCTAAGATCAGCCGTTCCTATTGTTAGAGACGATGCACGACGTTGACCGGGTCAGCCTGCTGAGCGAGCCGATTCGACGGCAGCTGTATGAGTTCGCTGCCGTTGCGGATGACGCGGTCGATCGCGATCAGGCTGCCGCTGCCCTGGGCATCGGTCGTCCTCTGGCGGCGTTTCATCTCGATCGGCTGGTGGAAGGTGGACTGCTGGAGGTCGAGTACCGACGGCGCTCGGGACGGAGCGGGCCGGGGGCCGGGCGGCCAGCAAAGTTCTATCGGCGGCCGGTCGGTTCGCAGATCGACATTTCGTTGCCGGTACGCCGCTACGCGCTCGCGGCGGAGATCCTCGCCGAGGGGCTGGACCGCGCTGCCGAGCCGAAAACCGTCGCCAGCGTCCAGGAAGCAGCCCGCACGGCCGGCCGCCGTTTGGCGGAGGATGCCCCCCCAGCCGGCACCGAACGTGACCGCCTGCTCGGGGTCCTGACCGCCAACGGCTTCGAGCCGTTCGAGGAGGACGGGGTCATCCGGCTCCGGAACTGCCCCTTCGATGCCCTCGTCTCCGAGCACCGGGACCTGACCTGCGGGCTGAACCTCGCGTTGCTCGAGTCGGTGGCCGCCACCCTGAGCGGCGCGCATCTCGCCGCGCGTCGGCAGTCGCGCCGCGAGCTGTGCTGCGTGGAGCTCGCGCCTGCGCCCTAGCGCCTCCGCCCAGCGCCTCTCCCTAGCGCGTCCGTAGGCGGGGGAACGAGGTCCGCAGTCCGGGGGCCGTCACCTGGTACAGCAGATCCGGGCGGGGGAAGCCACGCAGGCGGTGGCGGCCCAGGGCCCGGTAGCCAACTTCCTCTGGCAGACCATCGGCCATGGCCTCCTTGGCGGCGCGCGAGACGACGATCTGGCCCCCGTGGCCAGCCTGGCAGAGCCGGGCGACCGCGTGGACGGACAGACCGATGTAATGGCCGTCGGCCAGGGTCGGGTGGCCACGGTGGATGCCGATCCGGACCTTCACTGGGCGTTTGCTTGGCCAGTCCTTTTCCGCCATCCGGCCCTGGATCATCACCGCCGCACCGCAGGCGCCAGCAGCCGAGGCGAACACGCCGAGAAACTCATCGGCGTGGGTCTCCACCTCGTGGCCGCCGGCCTTCCGGACCTTCTCGCGGATGAGGCGCCGAACGTCAGACAGCATCGGTCCATAGGCGTCTCCCAGCTCGGCTAGGAGGGCGGTCGAGCCCTCGACATCGGTCATTAGGAATGTGACGGTCCCCCTCGGGAGGTGCGCGTCACGCCGGGCCTGGGCCTCGTTGCGCCCACGGGTCCGTTCCTTGCGGAGCTGGGACTGGATGAAGCCCACCGGGACGACGCCGTACTTGCGTGCCGCCTTGAGCAGGCGGGTCCGGGCCTCGTCCCGCGCCGCCTCCGACTCGAACTGGACCTGGTTGAAGCGCGACAAGGCGGAGCGGACGTGTGCCTCGTCGAAGATCGGCAGACGGCGCTGCCCGCGGGAGTCGACGTACGCGAACGCGCTCTTCGGCATCTTCGCGCGCTGGGCGTCCGTGAGCGTGGCCATGGTCGATCAGCCGGTGGTCATCGCCGCGAGGCTGGCGAGATCGGGAACCTCCAGATTGGGCGTGGCGTCGGCCGGCGGAGTGGCACCGAAGCCGGGGCGATCGTGGCGGCGGTTGACCCAGACCGTCGCCAGGCCCAGCGCGTGAGCCGGCACGTGGTCGTGATACAGGCTCTGGGCGACGTGGAGGACGCGCTCCGGTGGGACGTCGATCGCCTTCAGCGCCACGAGGAACGGCGCGTGGTTCGGCTTGTAGTCCTGTGCCTGCTCGGCGGTGACCACCCATTCGAACGGAACCCCCAGCTGCGCGGCGGAGGCCGCGAACAGGTCGTCATCGCAGTTCGTGATCACGCCCAGGCGGTACCGACTCGCGAGCTGCCGCAGGGCAGGGGCGGAGTCCGGGAACGGCGGCCAGGCGGGCACCGATTCGCTGAATGCCGACAGCTCTTCCGCGGACACCTGCACCCCGAGCTCCCCCGCCAATCCGCCCAGCGCGCCGGCGAGCACGGCCCGGTACGTCTGCCACGGGCCGCTCTCGAGCACGGCCTCGTGTTGCGCGAACCGCTCGAGGACTTCGTCGTCGCTCAGCGTCACGCCGTGGTTGGCGAGGATTGGCTGCGCGGCACCGAGGATGCCCGCCTCCCAGTCGATCAGGGTCCCGTAGCAGTCGAAGGTCAGGACCTCGAATCGGCCCAGGTCGAAATCGGTCAATGGTCCAGCCGTTTCTCACCCATCGCGACGAGCACCGTCGCGGGGTGAAATCCAACGTCGTGAAGTCGCTGTCGAATGACGTCTCCCTCGGCGATCAAATGAGGGTTGCCGGCCGCGAGATCGCGGTATTTCGCAATACTCGGCTCAAGCCAGCCGTGCTGGGTCAGGTCGCGGGGGTCGCTCTCGAGGTACGAGTAGTCCCCCAGGGTGAGGTTCGACAGCCCGAGGTCGTTGACGATGTCCAGGACTTCGTCGCGGGTGTAGGTCTCACGATGGACAGTGCCCTGAAGCCGATCGACGGCCGCCCACCAGTGGTGGAGCATGACGTGCGTCTGCTGCGCATCGGTCTGGGCGTCGCGGTACATCTCGACCACGAGGAGGCGGCCCCGAGGTCGCAGGACCCGCAGCATTTCCCGCATGGCGGCCCGCGGGTCGCTCAGGTGATGGAGCGAGCCGGCGATGGAGACGGTGTCGAATGAGGCGTCTGCGAACGACATCTCCATGACGTCCACGGGCTCGAAGTGGACCCGCGGATCATCCCCAACGCGCTGGGCGAACTCGTCAGCCAGGCTCTCGTCGATGTCGATGCCGATGATCTCGTCGTAGTCCGCCAGCTCCGTCCTGAGCTCCTGGACGAATCCGCCCCGCCCGGTCCCGACATCGAGGACCCGCCCGCCCGAGAGGCCGCTGTAGAGCTCCGGCTGATCGGTCATGCCTTGCGGCTAGAGGCGGACGCGGGCCGGCTGGTTCATGTCGAACATGTGGACGGTGTCCACGAAGCGGATCTTGCCCTCGGCCCGACTCATGACCAGTGAGTGGGTCCGGGCGCCGCCACCGAAGAAGCGGACGCCGCGCAGCAACTCCCCGTCGGTCACGCCCGTGGCGCAGAAGACGACGTTCTCGCCGCTGGCCAGGTCGTTGGTGTGGTACACGCGGTCGGCGTCGTCCACGTCAACGCCCATCTCGCGCGCCCGTTCGCGTTCTTCGTCCGACCGCCACCGGAACTGCGCCTGGATCTCGCCGCCGAGGCACTTCAGGGCGGCCGCGGTCAGCACCCCCTCCGGCGCGCCGCCGATACCCATTACCGCGTGGACGCCGGTCCCTGAGACGGCGGCGCTGATGCCGGCGGTGAGGTCGCCGTCCGGGATGAGCTTGATCCGCGCGCCGCTCTCGCGCAGCTCATCTACCAGCTCTTCGTGGCGCGGCCGGTCGAGCACGACCACGGTGATGTCCGACACCGCGCGCCCCAGGCTGGTGGCGATGATCCGGATCGTGGCATCAACCGGGTCGGTGATGCTGACGTGGCCTGCGGCTCCGGGCCCCACGACCAACTTGCGCAGGTACGTGTCTGGTGCGTGCATCAGGCCCCCGGGCTCCGACGCGGCCAGGACGGTGATGCTGTTCGGGGCGCCGTTGGCCACCAGGTTGGTCCCCTCCAGCGGGTCGACCGCGATATCGATCATGACCGCCGCCTCGGGATTGCCCACCTTCTCGCCGATGTAGAGCATCGGCGCCTCGTCGCGCTCGCCCTCGCCGATGACGATCGTGCCGCTCAGGTCGGCAGCATCCATCGCCTGGCGCATGGCCTCGACCGCGGCGTGATCCGCGCCATCCTTGTCGCCACGGCCCATCTGGCGGGCGGCGGCCAGCGCCGCCGCCTCGGTCGCGGCCATCGCTTCGTCGGTGATCAGCTTGTGCATCGGTCGAAATCCATCGGTCAGTGTCGGAAGTGCCGGCGTCCGGTGAAGACCATGGCCATATGGTGACGGTCGGCGACCTCGATGGCCATCTCGTCCCTCGCGCTGCCCCCGGGCTGGATGATGGCGGTGACCCCGGCCTGGGCGGCGAGCTGGATGCCATCAGGGAATGGGAAGTAGGCGTCTGAGGCCATGACGCTGAGCGGAGCCCGCTCGCCGGCCTTGCGCAGCGCGATCTCCACGCTGACCACCCGCGACGGCTGGCCGGCACCCATCCCGATCATGACGTGGCGCTTGGTGAGCACAACCGCGTTGGAGTGGACGTGGCTGACGACCCGCCACGCGAACAGAAGGTCGGTCAGCTCTTCGAGCGTCGGGTGACGCTGGGTGACGACCTGGAGCTCGTCGCGGTCCTCCTCGATCGAGTCAGCGGTCTGCACGAGCAGCCCGCCACCGATGCGCTTGAGGTCCATCTCCCCGGGGTTCGGTGCGGCACCGTCCGCCGGCGGCACCTCCACGATCTCGAACCCCTCCTTGGCGCCGAGGATGGCGAGGGCCTCCTCCGAGTACCCGGGGGCGACGATGGCCTCGAAAAAGCCAGGCTCGATGGCCCGAGCGGTCGTCTCGTCCACGATCCTATTGGCACCGATGATCCCGCCATACGAGGCGACGCTGTCGCCCTCCAGCGCCAGCCGGAATGCCTCGGCCAGGTCCACGACCGATGCCAGGCCGGTCGGGTTTCCGTGCTTGACGATGGTCACGGTCGGGGTCTTGAAGTCCGAGGCGATCCGCCACGCCGCGTCCAGGTCGAGGAGGTTGTTGAAGGACAGGTCCTTGCCCGCGATCTGGCGGGCTTGGCTGATCACCGCTCCGTGGTGGTCGCTGTCCGCGTAGAACGCGCCCTGCTGCTGGGGGTTCTCCCCGTAGCGCAGGTCCGCTTTCTTCTCGAAGACCAGCGTCAGGCGGGCGGGAAACAGGGTTCCGGATTGGCGGTTGAGGTCGGTGGCGATCTGCGCATCCCGTGCGGCGAGCAGGCCGAAGGCCTCCGCGGCAAGCTTCTGTCGCGTTTCGGGCGTGACGGCCTGGTCCCGCTTCACGTCGCGGAGGACGGTGGCGTACTGGGTCGGGCTGCTGACCGCCGCCACCGACGCATGGTTCGCGGCGGCCGCTCGGAGGAGGGCGGCCTCGGCCAGGTCCGCGGCCGGAGAGCCGTTGGCGGGCAGCTCGACGTTGAGGACCACAATGTCCGCCGGCTCGATGCCCTTCTGGGCGAGGGCCGCCATCTCGTCCCCGTGGTCCCGTCGGGCGCTCACCGCGCGCAGCAGGTCCGCGTCTGCGAGGTCGGGGAGGAGCTCGACCTCGAGTCCGGCCTCGGCCAGGTGGGTGCGGGTCTCCTCGGTCGCGGCGCACTGGATTCCTGCTTCCTGAAGACCGCGCGTCAGCTCGGTGATCCCTTCGCGGTCCGAGACGGAGAGGAGGGCGCGCAAGCAGGGGACCTCGTATCGAATCCTGCCCGCGGGGCGTGCTGCGGCCGCCCCCGCGTCAGTGTCGCGAGTATATCCGGCGAATGCTCCCGACCGCCCCGGCCCCGCCCTGACCGGAGACGACATCCCGGAAAGCGATGGAATCCACGTCATCGCGGTCGCGGCCACTGCGCCCGGTCCGGAGTTCCTGGTCGAATCACTCCAGGGAAACGTCCTCCGCCCTGTGGCTTGGAGATGCCGTACCCGTCGACTGAGCCACGGCACGCTGCTAGACTCGCGCGCCGGTGGACGTGCTGCTCGACCCTCTGAATCCGACGAACTTCCCGAATCTCTTCACCCTGCTCTGGGTTGGGGCGATCGTGATCTGCATCGGCGCCTCGATCGTGTATTGGATTGCCCAGCGCCGCTACCGCCGCTACCCCGTCCACATGGCGATGCACGAGTGGGTGTACTGGAGCATCTTCGTGGGCTGGATCATGGTCCCGCTGCTCGCGGTGATCCACGTGCCGCTGTTCGTCGTCCTGGTCATCGTCATCCCCGGGATGGCGATGGCCGCGGTGGGCGCGTTTCTCCGCTACCCACCCCGCATCGCCGCGGCCAACGACGATCTGCGTCGCCATCGGTACGTCCCGCCGCCGCGCCGCGACGTGAAGACCCGGGCGCGCCCGACGCCCGCCGGCAGCCGCAAGACGCACCGCCGCTAGCGCTGTCCGGGCGGCGATCGCTCGGCCGGTTGTGACGGAAATGCAACGGAAAGGCTGCGCCCCCTAGGCACCCCTGCGGCACGCCGCGGGGAGACTGGCCTCCAGTTCCCAGAAGAGGAACGTGGAGGAAATGATGAGCATTCTTGCGTGGATCGTGCTTGGCGCGATCGCCGGCTACTTGGCCGGATTCCTTGTCCGCGGTGACGAAGGGATGGGTGTCATTGGGCACATCCTGCTCGGCATCGTCGGTGCGTTGGTCGGTGGATTCCTGGCCGGCGTCCTGTTCGGGGCGGACCCCATCGACGGCGCCCTGGACATCTCGTCGATCGTCGTTGCCACGATCGGAGCGGTTCTGACCGTGTGGGTCGTGAACATGTTCCGGCGCGGCAGCGCATCGGTCTAACACCACACAGCTCCCAATAGATACGCCGGCAGGGGACCCTCCCTGCCGGCGTTCCACGCCCGCCGAATCCGATGGGAGGACCATGCCCGTGCCCGGCGCGGTGATTGCGGATCCGATTCGGGCCGCTCACACTTCCTCCGTGGGTCGATACCGACTTGGCCGCCTGCCTGCCCTCGCGCTTGCTTTCGGCGTTCCGATCGCCGGCGCGCTGGTGGCTATGCTCGTGGACGCGCCGATTCGGCGCGACATCGGCCTGCTCGTCGCGGTCGCGGTCGTCCTGCTCGTCGCCTGGCTGGGCGGGATCTGGCCGGCCCTCCTCTCGACGTTCCTCGTCGCCCTGCTGCTGGCAGTTCCGCTGTCGCCCCAGTTCAATCCGCCGAATGATGCCTGGGCCGTCTTCCTCTTCGGAGTGGCGGCGATGGTCGGGACCGGGGTGGTGGAATCCCTGTATCGCACCCAGTGGCGGGTCGAGGCCGCGCGGGACCGCGCGCGTCTGTCGCGTCGCGCCGAGCACGCCCTGCGGGCGGAGCTGCAATCGATCGTGGGTGCCATCGGCGACGGCATCCTGGTCGCCAACGCGGATGGCGACGTATCGCTCATGAATGCGGCGGCGCGAGGGGTCATGGGTGGTCAGATCGAGACCGTGTCCGACTTCGTGGATCATTTCGCGCGCGGCGAGAACGGGTCCGGCAACGTGGCTGAGCTGTTCGACACCGAGGGCCCGGTCACCGGGGAATACCAGCTCGCGTCCACCGATCGGCGAATCGAGGTCTCCGCGTTCCCGCTCGAGACCGAGGGCGAGGCAACGCGACGTGTCCTCGTCCTGCGCGATGTGACCGAGGCGCGCCGCCGCGAGCTTCTGCGCGACGCGTTCCTCAGCCTTCTGTCGCACGAGCTGCGGACGCCGATGACCGCGGTCTATGGGGGTGCGACTCTCCTCCAGCGCGTTGGCGACACCCTTGATCCGGCCACCCGCAACGACATCCGGGCCGACATCGTCGCCGAGGCCGAACGCCTGTCGCGGCTCATCGACGACCTGTTGGTCCTCACCCGGGTCGAGGGAGGCATGGAGGTCGGCCAGGAGCCTGCGCTGCTCCAGCACCTCGTCGCGGAGGTCATCGAGCGGGACCGGCGCGGATAC
>DASTEQ010000083.1:0-3467 GCA_035709505.1 Candidatus Limnocylindria bacterium | reverse complement strand
GATCGCGGCGCCCGCGACCCACCGGCCGTCGCGCTCTACGACGATCCCACGCTCGATGAGGAGTCGGATCGTCTCCTCCACGAACAGCGGATTCCCCTCGGCCCGGTCGAGCACCTGCCCGCGGAGCTGGTCGGGCAGTCCGTCGACGGCCAGCAGCGCGCCGACCAGCGCGGTGGTCTCCTCGCGGGTGAGCGGCTCGAGCTGCAGCCGTGAGGCCTCCATCCGGCCCGACCCCCAGCTCGGCCGGTGGTCGAGCAGGTCCGGCCGGGCGAGGGCCACGATCAGCACCGGGTGGTCCCGAGTCCAGGTGGCGAGGTACTCGAGGAGGTCGAGAAGCGGCGGCTCCGCCCAGTGGACGTCCTCGGCGACGAGCATGACCGGTCGGTTCGTCGACGCCGCTTCCAGCAACCGCCGACAGGCGAACGCGATCTCCCGATCGAGCGCCTCCCCGCTTACGGGCGCTTCCGATGCCAGGCCGATGGCGAATGCGAGTCGATCCGCCACGTCGCGGTCGTCGGCAAGTGCCTCGAGCCGTGCGCGCGCCTCGGCGCTGGTCAGCTCAGCGGTGATACCGGCCGCGTCGCGGACGATCTCACCCAGCGGCCAGTAGGTGATCCCCTCCCCGTAGGGCAGGCACCGGCCGCGGAGGACCCGCCACCCATCGGTCTGCAGCTCGTCGCCCAGCTCGTCGACGAGCCGGCTCTTTCCGACTCCCGGCAGCCCGAGGATGGTGAACAGGATCGCCTTGCGCTGGTCGACGACCCTTCGCGCCGCATCGCGGAGCAGGGCCAGCTCCTCGTCCCGGCCGGTGAGCGGTGCCCAGTGTCCCTCGACGCCCCGCGGCCCACCCGGCTCCGCGCTGACGGCCACCGCGCGCCACGCGGTCACCGGGGCTGCCTTGCCCCGGATCTCCCAGGTGCCGGCCGGCTCGTACGTCACGGTTCGCTCGGTCGCAGCATGAACCACCGGTCCGACCATGATCTCGCCAGGACCAGCCCGCTCTTCGAGGCGAGCAGCCAGGTTCAGGGGATCACCGGTGGCCATCGTCGAACCGCCGAATGGATCGCCGACCACGACCTCGCCAGCCTCCACGCCGATGCGCACATTGAGTGCCATCCCGTATCGCTCGCTCGCGTCGGGGGCGAGCGCGGCCAGCGCCTCGCGCACGGCGAAGGCTGCCCGCACCGCTCGCTCCGGATCGTCCTCATGGGCGCGCTGCAGCCCGAAGAGCGCCATGACCGCGTCACCCCGGAACTGCTCGAGGCTGCCGCCCCGTCGGCGTACCTCCTCTGCAGCCCGCTCGAAGAACAGCGACATCACCGACCGCACGACCTCGGGATCGAGTCGATCCGACATCGAGGTCGAGGCCACCATGTCCGCGAACAGGGCGGTCACGTGCCGCCGCTCCTCGACACCGACCCGGGTGAGGACGGTGTGCCCGCAGTTCGAGCAAAACCGAGCGTCGTCCGCGTTGAGCTGGCCGCAGTTTGGACAGGGCGTCATCCGAGCCGAGTGTACGGCCGAGAACCCGGCGCGAATACCTCCGGACAGGAACCGGGCGATGGGTGGCTACAGGTCGAGCTGTCCCATGCGCCACGCGGCGAAGACCACGAGCAGGACGACGGACGCCGCCCAGCTGATCGGCGTCGCGAATCCGGCCTCCTGGCCGCTCGCCGTGAGCAGAGTCCACTCGAGAATGGACGTCGGCAGATACGGCGCGACCGGGATTACCGCGCCAACGACGGCCGGCAGGAACACCGCGGCCAGTCCGATCGCGGCCACCGCGGCCTGGCTCGTGATGACCGTCGAGGCGGCGAGGACGATCGCGCCGAAGAGCGCGATCGCCATCCCGATCCCGAGCGCGACGAGGGCAATGGACGCTGCCTGAAGCGATCCATACAGGACGATGACCACGACGACCGTGGCCGCCAGGGGCAGGAGGCCCGCCAGCAGCCACAGGATCCCCGTCGCCGACAGCCATTTCGCCAGCCAGATGCCGGCGCGCGAGACTGGCTTCGACGCCGTCCACGCCAGCGTCCCACTCTCACGTTCGGCGATGAGGAGGCTCATCACCGCAAAGATCGTCACGACGACGAAAATCTGAGTCGAGACCGCTGCCAAGAGGTTGACCATGGGGTCCATGTTCGGCGGCGGGATCTCGACCCCCTCGGCGGTGGCGATGGTTTCCTGGAGCCATGCGTTGAGGGCGGTCAGCGCCATGAACGGGACGCTCACCAGCAGCACGACCCAGGTGCGGCGGCCACGGCGCCATTCGAGGAGCTCCTTCCTGAAGAGCCCGGAGAATCCTGGAAGCGTCGTGGTCATGCCGCATGCTCCTTGGTGTCGACGAGGCGAATGAACACGTCCTCGAGGTCCTCCCGGACGTGGCTGTTGTCAATGACCGTGAGGTCGGACTCGGCCGCGAGCCGGGTCACGGCGCGCTGCACCGTGGCAGCTGCATCGGGATCGATGCGCAGGATGTAGGAGCGCGAATCGGCGTCGCGATCTGTGGGCTCCACAGAGACAACGCCGGGGATGGCTGCCAGCGCCACGGCCGTGTCATCGGTCGCAAAGCCCAGGACGACCTGCATCCGGTCGCGTGTGGAGCTCGACAGCAGGTCAGCCGTCGGCTGCGCTCGAACGAGTCGACCGCGGTCAAGGATCGCGACGTGGTCACTCACGCGCTGGACGTCGTCCAGGATGTGCGTCGAGTAGAAGATCGTCGCTTCACCCTTGACCTGTTGCATCAGCTCGAGCACCTCCCGCCGGCCAATGGGATCCAGCGAGCTGACAGGCTCGTCGAGGAGGAGGACTGGAGGCCTCGCCACGAGGGCCTGGGCGATCCCAAGTCGTTGCCGCATGCCGCCCGAGTACGTCCCGGCCGGTCGGTCGGCCGCTTCGGTCAGTTCGACGAGGTCGAGGACCTCCCGCACCCGAGCCGCGTTCGGCCTGGCATCGACCGGGTACAGCGACCCCACGTACTCGATCGTCTCGCGTCCCGTCATCCAGCCATAGAAGCGCGGTTCCTGGCTGAGATAGCCGACCTGTCGACGGTATGCCGGCCCGGCCGTGACCGGTACGCCTGCCACGTGGGCGGTTCCGCGGGTGGGCCGGACCAGTCCGGCCAGCAACTTGAGGGCCGTGGTCTTGCCGGCTCCGTTCGGTCCAAGGAAGCCATAGATGGTCCCCGTTGGCACTTCGAGCGTCAGGTCGGTGAGCGCCTGCACACCGGGGTAGTGCTTGGTCAGTCCGGCCATCGCGATGGCCGCCTGGCTGGTCATCGAGATCTCCTCCGAAGTCGTGCTGCCACGGCCGGAGGGTCCACCTCGTTCGCGCTCGTGTCGTCCGCCTGTGGTCGCGAATCGATCCGCGATTCTCGGATTGGTCGCCTTCCTCCAACCGCTACCCCGGTGTCGATGTGGTCATCCGCGGGAGACGGCCGCGGAGCTTCTTCGGGGTCCGCGGAG
>DASTEQ010000082.1:0-7655 GCA_035709505.1 Candidatus Limnocylindria bacterium | reverse complement strand
AGGTCCCCGGCAACCAGCCCCTGGTCCGTGGCACCCATCGTCACCGCCGCCTCGCCCGTCAGTGCCGCAGCCCGTGCTTGAATCCCGGGCCCGAGCGCGGGGACCGCCTGGACGAGGTCCAGGCCGGCTCGGACAGCTCGCTCGGCGTCATCCTCGTGTGCGACGGGTACGCCCCAGACGGCCATGACCGCGTCGCCGATGAACTTCTCAACCGTGCCGCCGTAGCGCTCGATCAGCGTGCGAGCCAGGTCGAAGTAGCGGCTCAATGACTCGCGGACCTCCTCCGGGTCGCGCTCTTCGGCGAATGGCGTGAACCCGACGAGGTCGGCGAAGAGCACCGTAACCAACCGTCGCTCAGCCTCGTGGCGAGGGGTCAGCGCCGGCGCGGCCAGGCCACGCTCGGCCACAGGAGCGGCGTCGACAGCCAGCGGGGTTGCACACTCGCTGCAGAATTTCGCGCCGGCAGGATTGACCGTTCCGCAGTTCTGGCAGGGGCGCGCGAGGGCCGAAGCGCATTCGGTGCAGAACTTCGCGCCTGCCGGGTTTTCGGTCCGGCAGTTGGCACAGACGAGGGTCACGGGCTGCGAAGACTACCCGAAGGCTTCCAAATCATCCTGGCGGCCACGACATGGGACGCCCGCCGAGCAGATGGAAATGCAGGTGGAACACGCTCTGACCCGAGTCCGGACCCACGTTGGTGACGATCCGATAGCCGCGAAGGCCGGCGGTTGCCGCCACCGTCCGCAATGCGGCAAAGAGGGCCGCGAGCTGTTCTCGATCGTCGTCCGATTCGGTCAGGTCATCGGCCGAGCGGATGTGGCGGCGCGAGATGGCGAGCAGGTGGGTCGGGGCCCTCGGGTTGATGTCGCGGAAGACCACGACCTTCTCGTCCTCGTGGACTCGGTCCGACGGCAGCTCGTCGGCGGCGATGCGGCAGAACAGGCACCCAGGGTCGTAGGTCGGGTCGCGCTCGGGCACCCGTGGAGCCTAGGCGAGTTACCGGTCGCCGACAAGATGGGCGGGACGCTCGATTTGGCGGACAGGTGGCACTCGGGTAGCCTCGACGCTCACGACCCGTCCACAACCTGGGAGGAGATCCTGTGAAAACTCATCGAGCATTGATGCTCGGCGGGCTGGTCGTCGTTCTCGCGGCTTGCCAGCCCTCCGCCAGTCCATCCGGCAGCGAACCCGGCAGCACCGCGCCGGAAAGCGTGGCCCCGGGCGAGAGCAGCACGCCATCGGAGGCCGGGGGTCTGGCGCTGACCGTAGTCGAAACGACTGCTGGCTCGGCGTTGGCCGGTGAGGGCGGTCTGACCCTGTACATCCACACCGAGGAAGGGACCGGGGACATCGTCTGCGTCGACGACTGCCTCACGAACTGGCCCGCGCTGGAAGCACCGGTCGATGCCGGAGACGCGGATGCGAGCCTGCTCGGCGAGGTGACCCGCCCCGACGGCCTGGTCCAGGTGACGTACAACGGCTTCCCGCTGTACTACTTTGCCGGTGACTCGGCCGAAGGCGACGCCACGGGCGATGGCCTGA
This sequence comes from Candidatus Limnocylindria bacterium, assembly GCA_035709505.1. Classification (GTDB taxonomy): domain Bacteria; phylum Chloroflexota; class Limnocylindria; order QHBO01; family QHBO01; genus DASTEQ01. The sequence continues at coordinate 6,113 of DASTEQ010000082.1, read as the reverse complement.
ACGGCGTCTGGTTCATCGCCGACCCCGCGGGGAACTGACCCCTCCGGAGGCTAACCCCTCCGGGCTAGGCAAAGTCTCCTGTCTTCGACAGGACGACTGCTGCGGCGGCCGCCGCCACCGACTCGCTGCGCAGGATGCGCGGCCCGAGGCTGGCGGTGGTCGCCATCGCGCGCTCGGCGACAGCCACCTCGTCCGGGGTGAATCCGCCTTCGGGACCGATGATCAGGCGCTCCGCCGGCGGCAGGTCGGACAGCCGGGCGCCGGGCGAGCGCTCCAGGAGGAGGACTGATCCCGGACCGATGACCTCGGTCAGGGGAACAGGCGCCACGACCTCGGGGACGATCCCGCGCTCCGACTGCTCGGCCGCTTCGCGGGCCACCGCGCGGAGCCGCGCCATCCGTGCCGGAGTCACGTCCCGGGCGACGCAGCGCTTGGTGAGGATCAGCTCGAAGCGGCTGACCCCGATCTCCGTGCCCTGCCGGATCACGGTCTCGAGATGGTCGCCCTTCAGCAGGGCCTGGGCCACCGTCAGCCGGTGACGCGGCTCCCCGACTGACGGGGCACGATCGAGAACGACCAGCTCCCGGTGCTCCAGAAGGCAGCGAACCTCCTGTCCGTCGCCCTCCAGAACGACGAGCTCGTCACCGTCCCGGAGGCGCAGGACGCGCGTGACCTGGTGGGCGATCGCGTCCGGCAATGGGAAGCGGCCACCGGTTACCGTCCCCGGCTCCACGAAGAATCGGTGCGTAGTCATGCCACCTGGCTGAAACGAACGGTCACCCAGTCGCCCTCCGTGATCCACTCGGCGGCCTCGAGTCCGACGCCGGCGAGCGCGGATTCGACCTCGTTGGCACGGGTCTCGATGATGCCTGAGGCGATCAGCGAACCCCCGTGCGCGGTGTGCGCCGCCAGGCGCGGGGCAAGGTCGACGAGGACGGCCGCGACGAGATTGGCCACGACTAGCGGGAACTTCTCGCCCGCGTCCTCGGCCAGCGTACCGTGGTGAACCACGAATCGGTCCGCGAGCCCGTTCGCCTCGGCGTTCCGGAGCGTCGCCTCCACGGCCAGCTCGTCCGTGTCGTATCCGACCACCCGCTCGGCGCCCAGCAGGAGGGCCGCGATGCCGAGGATTCCCGACCCGCATCCCACGTCGAGAATGGCTCGCGGCATCGGAGCGACGGTCTGGAGCAGCTCGAGACACGCCCGCGTCGTCGGGTGGAGCCCGGTGCCGAACGCCATCCCCGGGTCCAGCCGGATGACCAGGTCGGCGCCGGACGGGACGTCCAGCCAGGTCGGAACGATCGTCAGGCGCCCGATGCGGATGGGAACATACCCATCGCGCCAGGCAGAGGCCCACGTGGCATCGTCGGTCGTCGTGACCGACAGCGCGCTCATCGGGCGGAGGTCGAAGGCTCGCAAGTGCCAGAGCGCACGCTGAGTCCGATCGATGGCATCGCTGGCCTCGGTGTCGTCCGGAATCCAGGCGGTCACGCGATAGCCGGCTGCCGGGTCGGGCCGGAGGGCCTGCTCGTCGCCGTCAACGGCCGCCAGCTCCAGCGGCTCGATGGCGCTGCCCCGCCCGAGGCGACCAAGGATCTCGGTCACCGCCTCCACCGCCTCGACGTCCGCGTTCACGCTGAGAGCCAGCCAGCGCATGGGACGCGCTAGCCGAAGAGGTCGCGGAGTCGCTCGCCCAGGGTCGGGCCACTCTTCGGCAGGACGGCCGGGCTGCTCGCCTCGCCCAGCTGCTGGAGGAGCTCCCGTTCACGTTTGGTCAGCTTGGCGGGGACGACGACCGTGACCAGCACGTGGAGATCGCCCCGACCGGCGCCACGTAGGCGGGGCATGCCGCGACCGCGGAGCCGGATTTCCTGCCCGCTCTGCGTCCCGGCGGGGACGGCAACCTCCTCGCTGCCCTCGACCGTACGAACGGCGACCTTGGCCCCGAGCGCGGCCTGGGCGAACGTGACCGGCACTTCGGCGTACAGCTCGCTCCCGCGGCGGACGAGGTCCGGGTCGTCGCGGACGGTGACCATCACGTACAGGTCACCGGCTGGCCCGCCTCGCGGACCGGCCTCTCCCTGCCCGTCGAGCGCGATCCGCTGCCCGCTCTCGATGCCGGCCGGGATGTTGACCTGCAGCCGGCGGTCCTCGCGGATGCGGCCGTCGCCCTTGCAGGCGTGGCAGGGCGTCGAGACCACCCGCCCCTCCCCGTTGCAGCGGGGACAGGCCGTGATGTTCACCATCTGGCCGAGGATCGTCTGGGACACCCGTCGGCGCTCCCCGGTGCCATTGCACTCCGGGCATCGCTCCGGCTCGCTGCCCGGCTCAGCCCCAGAGCCACCACAGGTCGAACAGAGCACCAGGGTCGGGAAGCGGATCTCCCGCGTCACCCCGGTCACCGCCTCAGCCAGGGTGATCGTCAAGTCGTAGCGGAGGTCGGCACCGGCCACCACCCGCTGCCGTCGCCGGCCACCGGCCGGGGCGCCACCGAAGAAGGCGTCGAAGATGTCGCCGAACGGCCCGAAGCCGCCACCGAACGGCTCGCCGGCAGCGCTCGCCCCGTCGACCCCGGCATGGCCAAACATGTCGTACGCCGCGCGCCGCTGTCGGTCGGAGAGGACGCGATAGGCCTCGTTCAGCTCCTTGAATCGCTGCTCGGCGCCTGCGCTGGTGTCGACGTCGGGGTGATGCTGCTGGGCGGCACGGCGGAACGCGCGCTTGATGTCCTCGTCGGACGCGTCCCGCTCCAGGCCGAGGATCTCGTAGTAGTCGCGCTTGATCGCCATGGCCGCCGGATTATAGCGATTGGCACTCTGAACCCCAGAGTGCCAGCCACGCTACTCGCCTGGCTGGCGGCTTCCTGAGCCAGTGAAGAAGCTAGCCTTCCGGTACCCGTACGCCGCAAACGCGGTGAAGATCAGCACGAAGGCTGCAACGGCGGCGATCGCAGCCAGCTCCATCGTCATCCCCAGCTGGGCAACGACCAGCCCGACGAGGACCGCGCCAACCACGCAGTTCACGATCAGGATCATCATCGGGGTCGTAACGAACGCGTGCATGATGTTGCCGCGGATGCTGGGGGCCTGGAGGCCCGATCCGCCCGGCGCCCCAAACGTGCGCAGCACGCCCACCACATCCTCGGTCCACCCGGTGATGAGATATGGCTCGATCCCGGGATCGATCTCGAGATACGCGCGTCGGAGCCGGTTCATGCCGCGGACCCATTGGAGGTCCTCCTGGTTGATCTCATTCAATCGAACCAGCGTCGAACTGCCGACGAAGAAGACGACCGGCAGCAGCAGAAGGGCGAAGATCGTGAACGCGCTGCCGAAATTCGTGGCCTGTGCCACCAGGGCCAGGGCAACCACGGCGCCGGTCAACACGGTGAGGAACATGCCGGCCCGCGCAAACGACTCGTTCCATGAAAGGCTCCGGGTCGCCAGAAGGCTCCAGTGCTCGGTGGTCAGCAACGTGACCCGGAGGGCACGGCGGGCGGCATCCTCGGGAACCGCGCTCTCCTTCGATGGGCCCGGCTGTCCCGGGGGAAGGTGCTCTGTCGTCATGGATTCAGTGTGCGACCGGCCACCGGGGTTCGTCTAGCATCGGTCGGCCCATGACCGATGCTAGACCGATTGCGGCTGATCACGCGCGGCGCTTCCTCGTCCGCCGCCACCTGCTCGATCCGCCCCGGGCCCTGCCGGCTGAGCCGGCATCGGTCCTGCGCGTCATCGACCGCATCGGCAGCCTCCAGTTCGATCCGCTCGAGGTCCCCGGCGGCCGAAACCACGACCTCGTCCTCCATGCCCGGATCCGGGACTACCGCCGCGAGTGGGCCGACCACTGGCTCTACGCCCCGCGCGACGAGCGCCGGTTGATCGAGCTGTACAACAAGATGCTCAGCATCGTGCCCATCACGGAGCTGCCCTACTACCGGCTGTCGTGGACGCGCGGCGTGACGAACTACACCGAGTTCCTGGCCGAGCATCGCGACCTGGCCGACCGCATTCGCGACCACATCCGCGAGACTGGCCCGGTCTCCACCGCCGCGTTCCGTGACCACGGCCAGGTGATCAATTGGTGGTGGGACACCAATCGGCCGCCGTCGACCCGGGCGGCGCGAGCCGTCATGGAGGCGATGTTCGTCGCCGGCGAGCTCGGGATCTCTCGCCGGGAAGGCAGCCGCCGGTTCTACGACCTCATCGAGCGGCTGGTCCCCGCCAGCCTGCTCGCCGAGCACGCGCCGGAACCGGAGCAGGTCCGTCATCGGCTCATCTCGCGGCATCGAGGCGTCGGCCTCATGGCCGAGAGCGGCGCAGCCGAATTGGTCTGGGGTACCGGCGCGGCACCCGAGCGAAGACGGATGACCGCCGAACTGATCGAGGACGGAACGCTCATCCCGGTCCAGGTGGAAGGCATCAAGGAGACGCGCCATATCCTGGGGGACGAGTGGCGCATCGTCGAGGAAACGGCACGACCGGATCCGGAACGCGTACCTGCCGTTTCGTTCCTCGCCCCGCTCGGACCGATGCTGTGGGACCGGAAGCTCGTCCGCACCCTGTTCGGCTTCGACTACATATGGGAGGTCTACGTCCCGGCACCCAAGCGCCGCCACGGCTACTACGTCCTGCCCATCCTGTTCGGTGACCGCCTGGTCGGCCGCGTCGAGCCACGCCTCGAACGGGCGACGCGCACGCTCCGAATCCTGGGCATCTGGTTCGAAGAGGGCTTCCTCCCGATGGAGGAGCCGCACTTCGTCCCGGCCCTGCAGGAGGCGACTCGCGCCTATCGGTCCTTCGTCGGAGCCGAGAAGGTGACGTGGCCACGAACCCGCATCGGTCGGGAACTCGCGAAGGCCACCCGATGACCATCCCGCGATGGCTGCTCGAGATCTTCTGGCTCGAGGATCGTGCCCTGTCCAAACTGAGCGGAGGAAGATGGGCTCTGCCCAACAGCAGCGGAGGCGTGGTGCGGACCCTGTTCCTGCATACCCAGGGGCGCAAGACCGGCCAGAAGCGGCGCAACGGCCTGTACTACGTGGAGGACGGATCGAACCTGGTGGTCGTCGCCTCGAACGCGGGCCGAGATGAGGATCCGTCGTGGTGGCTGAACCTGCAGGCCCATCCGGACACCGAGGTCGAGATTGGCAAGGAGATCCGCACCGTCCACGCGCGGCAGGCCGACCCGGCCGAGGCCAGGCCACTGTACGCGCGGTTCGTCGAGTCGCTCCCGCAGTACGGGGACTACCGCAAGCGCACGACCCGCGAGATCCCGGTCGTCATCCTCGAGCCGCGCTGAAGGCTCAGCTGAATTCGACGACCACCGGGGCGTGGTCGGAGGGGATGCCCGGGTAGGTGCTCGGCTTCCGGGCGTCGCGGTCGCGCTCAGCGGACACGGCCCGCGCGGCAAGTGGCGCGGTCGCCAGGACGTGGTCGATCCGCATCCCGAAGTTCTTGTGGAAGTGCCCCGCCCGGTAGTCCCACCACGTGAAGTAGCCGGGCTCCGGGTGGAACTGGCGCAGGACGTCGGTCAGCCCCCAGTCGAGCAGCCGCGCCACACGTTCGCGTTCCGGCGGCGACACGTGGGTCGCCCCGTGCGCGGCGGCCGGGTCCCACACGTCGTTGTCGGTCGGGGCAACGTTGAAGTCGCCGCACAGGGCGAGAGGCAGGGAGGGGTCATTCTCCCCCCGCAACCAGCCGTCGAGGTGGTCGAGCCACGCCAGCTTGGCATCGTAGAACTCGGAGCCGACCACACGACCATTCGGGACGTAGATGCTCGCCACCCGGACCTCGCCGCAGGTGGCGACCAGGAAGCGGCCACCGTCATCAGTCCAGTCCTCGGCCTCCGGCAGGCCGCCGGAGACATCGGTCAGTCCAATCCGAGAGGCAATGGCCACCCCATTCCAGGTCCCGGTCCCGTGGTGAGCGACCTCGTACCCCAGCGCGGCGAAGTCGACCAGGGGCACGGCGTCATCGGCCAGCTTCGTCTCCTGCATGCACAGGATGTCCGGCTGGTGGCGCTCGGTCCAGGCCAGGACCCGCTCGAGCCTCGCCTTCAGGGAGTTGACGTTCCAGGTGGCCAGTCGCACGGACGAAGCGCCTAGAGCTCGGACA
>DASTEQ010000081.1:0-3435 GCA_035709505.1 Candidatus Limnocylindria bacterium | reverse complement strand
GCCCAAGGAACGAGGTCAGCTGGAGCGGAAGGTTGTTCGGAGTGGCTTCCAGCGTGCGCGGCGGCGGAAAGTCGGCCGCCAGCCCGTCGATCGTCAGCTGCCACAGGTGCTCCGGCCGGGAGAGGTCCTTCAGCCGATGCTGCCCGAGATCGGCGAGGCTGACGCCGGAGGGGAGATCCCCCGCGGCCAGGGCTCGTGTCGCTTCGGACAGGAGCACCTGTCCCCCGTGGCCGGCAGCAGCGACGCGCGCCGCACGATGCACGTCGAGCCCGACATAGTTGTCACCACCGATCCTCCCCTCCCCGGTATGCAGCCCCATCCGGACACGGAGCCGGACGTCCGCCGGCCACGGCTCCGCAGCGAGCGCCCGCTGGGCATCAGCCGCCGCCGCAACGGCGCGCGGGGCAGACGGGAAGACGGCGAATACGGCGTCGCCCTCGGTGCCGAATTCGGTTCCGTCACCGGCGGCGATCGCCTCACTGAGGATCGCGTGGTGTCGCTCGAGGATCGGCACGTATCCCTCACCGAGCGACTCGACAAGGCGGGTGCTGCCCTCGATGTCGGTGAACAGGAAGGTAACGGTGCCGGTGGGGAGGGTTGGCATCGGGCTGCCTAAGTTTCGGGCTTCGGTTGGGCCGCGGCAAGGCAGAACGGATACCGTAGGACCGATGAGCAGCGAGCTGGCCGCGCCCCTCGACCGGCTCGCCTCCCGCCCGGTCACCGCCGCCGTCCTTGCCGCGCTGGTCATCTCGTTCACCGGGGTCCTGGTCCGCCTGGCAGACGTGGAGCCGGCGACGGCCGCGGTCTTCCGCTGCGTCTATGCGTTGCCGGTGCTGTGGTTCCTCGCCCGCTCGGAGGAGCGCCGCTTCGGACCGCGGGCGCCGGGCCAGCGACGGCTGGCGGTCATCGCCGGGCTGTTCTTCGCCGCCGACCTGGTGGCATGGCACTACGCGATCGCGATGGTCGGGGCGGGGCTGGCCACCGTGCTGGGCAACACCCAAGTGGTGTTCGTGGCCGTCGCCGCGTGGCTGTTCTTCGGGGAGCGCCTCACCGCCCGGCTGGTGGTCGCCCTGGTCATCGCCCTCGGCGGCGTGGTCCTCATCTCGGGCGTGGTCGGTGGCGAGGCGTACGGCGAGAACCCGGTCGCTGGGGTCCTGCTCGGCCTGTTCACCGGCGCCGCGTACGCGGGGTTCCTGCTCGTCCAGCGGCGCGGCAACCGCGACCCTCGACGACCGGCCGGCCCGCTGCTCGACGCGACCGCCTCGGCGGCACTGGCCTCCGCGGCCGCCGGCGTGGTCCTTGGCGAGATCTCGTTCCTCCCGACCTGGCCGTCGGCTGGATGGCTCGTCATCCTGGCCCTCAGCGCCCAGGTGGTCGGCTACCTGCTGATCAGTGTCGCGCTGCCGCGGCTTCCGTCGGCGGTGACCTCCATCGTGCTCCTCATCCAGCCGGTGGCGGCCGTCGGGCTGGCGATGCTCATCCTCGGTGAGTCGCCATCCCCCACCCAGCTGCTCGGCGTGGGGCTGGTCGTCGGCGGCGTCGTCCTCGCCACGGCCCGCGCGCCCCGTGGCCGACAGGCCTCCGGGGCCGAGGCGGTCGAGGGGCCATAAGGGGTCGGCTATGGTTCGCGGCATGACCGACGAGCCGCTCCTCCTGACCGGGACCGGGCGGCTCCTCATGGCCCAGGCCCACGCCGTCGAGGCTCCCGGCACGCTCTCCCCGTGGGCGATCCTCGTCCGCGATGGGCGCGTGGCATGGGTCGGCTCCCCCGACGAGGCGCCGGCCACCGACCGGTTCGAGGACCTCGGCACCGCCCTGGTCAGCCCCGGCCTGGTCGATTCCCACACGCACCCCGTGTTCGCCGGCGACCGCTCCGACGAGGCGGCGGCACGCCTCGCGGGCCAGCCGTATGCCTCGGGCGGCATCCTGCGCACCGTGAAGTCCACCCGCTCGGCCTCGGACGACACGCTCCAGGCGCTGGTCGAGGAGCGGTTCCAGGCCGCCCTGGACGGCGGCACGACCACGGTGGAGGCGAAGTCGGGTTACGGGCTCCAGCTCGCCGACGAGCTGCGCAGCCTGCGCATCATCCGGGCAGCCGGCGAGGCGGTCGGCATTCGGGTGGTCCGAACGTTCCTCGGAGCCCACGCGGTTCCGGCCGAGGCGGCCTCCGCCGACGATCACGTCGACGAGGTGGTGCACAACATGATCCCGGCCGTCGCCGGCGATGCGGAGTTCGCGGATGTGTTCTGCGACGAGGGCTTCTTCAGCGTCGCCCAGGCGGAGCGGGTGCTGTCCGCGGCCATGACCTATGGGATGGGAGCCAAGCTGCATGCCGAGCAGCTGGCCCGCACCGGCGCCACCGAGCTGGGAGTGCGCATCGGGGCTGTCTCGGTCGACCATCTCGAACGGCTCGACCACGAGGGCGTCGCGACGCTCGCGGCCTCGCGGACGGTGGCAACCATCCTTCCCGGGCCGGCGCTGCTGCTCGGCGAGCGTCTGCCGCCCGCCCGCGCCCTGCTCGACGGTGGTGCCACCGTGGCCCTGGCCAGTGACGCGAACGCGGGAACGTACGGCAACTCGTCGATGCCGCTGGTCATCGGCCTCGGTGCCTCGCTCCTGGACATGACCATCGACGAGGCAGTCGCGGCGGCCACCGCGTGCGGGGCCGCCGCCATCGGTCTGTCAACCGAAACCGGGGTCATCCGGGAAGGGCTGGCAGCCGACCTCGTGGCGTGGGACGCTGAGCACGAGGGGGCCTTCGCCCTGAACATGGGCGCGGTTGCGCCGTTGCGCATCTGGATCGGGGGCGAGGAACGGGGACATGGATCGGTTTGACTTCCTGGTCATCGGTGCCGGGGCGGCCGGCGAAGCGGCGGCCAACAAGGCCCGCCAGCGCGGCGCCAGCGTCGCGATCATCGACCGCGACCTCGTCGGCGGCTCCTGCTCGTTCTGGGCGTGCATCCCGTCGAAGTCGCTCCTCCACTCCGCGGCCGTCCACGCCGGAGGGGGCGACTACCCGTGGCCGATGGCCGCCGACCGCCGGGACTACAACATCAACCGCATCGGCATCCCGTACCCCGACGACGCGCTCCACGTCCAGCGGCTGCAGGACGTGGGGGCGGTGATCGTCCGAGGGACGGCGCGGCTTGATGGGCCGGGGCGGGTGGTGGTGACCCACGACGACGTCACCCACGAGCTCGAGGGCACGCATATCGTGGTTGCCGTGGGCTCGCAATCGCGCGTCCCCAACCTGCCCGGGCTGGACCAGATCCCGTACTGGACCAACCGCGAGGCGACCTCCGCGCGCGAGCTGCCGGAGAGCCTGCTCGTTCTCGGCGGCGGGCCGACCGGCGTGGAGCTGGCCCAGGTCTACGCCCGCTACGGGGTGCCGGTCACGATCGTCGACTCCAATCCGCGGATCCTGGCCCGCGACCA
>DASTEQ010000080.1:0-3455 GCA_035709505.1 Candidatus Limnocylindria bacterium | reverse complement strand
TGGATCGAGGGTGGAGCCACCGTCACCGCGGGGGTCGTCAGCGGCCTCGGCCGCTCGACCGAGCAGGAGGGCCTGCCCGTCCTCCACAACCTCATCCAGACCGACGCCGCCATCAACCCGGGCAACTCGGGCGGGCCGCTGGTGGACCTCGCCGGGCGGGTGATCGGCATCAACACCGCGGTCATCACGGCAGCGCACGGCATCGGGTTCGCGAGTCCGATCAACCGCGCCAGGCCGGTGATGCAGGCGCTCATCGCGCGCGGACGAATCGCGCGGACCTCGCTCGGTCTGTTCGCCGTCAGCCTCACGCCGCAGCTCGCCTACGTCTACGACCTTCCGGTCGAGCGCGGCGCACTGATCAAGCGGATCGAGTCCGGTGGCCCCGCTTACCAGGCCGGACTGGAGGCCGGCGACGTCGTCATCGACATCGGCGGACGGCCGGTGAGGAACCTGCACGACCTCCACGACGAGCTGGCGCGCCACAAGGCCGGCGAGACCGTGGCGCTCCGCGTCTGGCGGGCGGGCCGAACGCTCACCGTCACGCCGCAGTTGGAGGAGTACCGGTGAAGCCCCCCCGGCTGGTGACCCCGCCCGGGCCCGGCGTCCCCGCCGGCAGCTACGTCTACCGGGTGCAGCGGGAGGACGCGCAGGGCGGGACCAGCAATGTCGCCGAGGCCCGGGTACACGTGGATCCGCCCGTTCCGGCGGCGACCTGCCTGCGAGACTCCGGGAGAAGACACGGAGCGCGTGCGACGACCGAACGTCCAGCCGCCAGTCGTGGCGGGGCGGTTGTGACGAGCACTGGCCGGCTGCTCATGCTGGCCGCGTGTGTGGGAGCGCTGCTGGCCACGCCGGTGCCCGGAGCAGCGGCCGAGATCATGATCGAATCAGGCGCGCTGACGCCCGCACTGTTGACCATCGAGTCCGACGACTCGGTGACGTTCGTCAATCGCTCCGGCCGGGTCGTGCACCTCGATTTCCTCGGCCCGGCGGACGAGCATCAGGTGTTCCAGGTCCCGGGCCGGATCCGGGCGACCTTCCACCGCGCCGGGCGCCATCCCTACGTCGTGCACTTCGAGACCGCGCCCCGAGCCGAGCTGCGGGGATTCGTGGAGGTGCGGGAGCCCGAGTGGCCACGAAGTCAGCCGCCGGTGTGCAGCGGCGTGTCGGTCGGGGACATCTGCCTTGAGCGCTGAACGCAGCCCCGACCCCCCGGCCTCCGGCCGCGGCAACATCAGCCGCTGGTCCATCGAGCACCCGCATGTCGTCCTGGCGTTCTACCTGGGCGTCGGCATCCTCGCCGTCCTCGTCGTCTTCTTCCAAATGCCGCGGCGAATGATGCCGTATGTCGAGAGCCCCATCGTGGGAGTGGTGTCCATGATGCCGGGCCTCTCGGCGGAAGAGATGGAGATCTACTTCTCGAAGCCCATCGAGGAGCGGATGGTGGACCTGAAGAACGTCCGCTTCATCCGCTCGACTTCCCAGGAGGGCTTCTCGATCGTCAGTGTCGAGTTCTGGTACGGCATCGACATGACGAAAGCCCTGTTCGATGTGCAGGCACTAATGAACGTCGTGCAGGCCGACCTGCCGATGACGGGCGCCAACCTCAAGCCCTCGTGGGTCCTCGCCATCGACCCCCTGAACATCCCCGTCCTGTCCCTGGCCGTGACGGGCGAGGGCTACGATCCGGTTCAGCTCCGCATGCTCGTCGAGAACGAGATCGTGAACCGCTTGAAGACGGTGAAGGACGTCTACTCGGTGGTCCCGTTCGGCGGGCAGAAGCTGCAGATGCAGGTGATCGTGGATCGCGAACGGCTGGCCGCGTACCGCATGAGCCTGCTCGACCTCAAGAACGTTCTGGACATGCAGAACCAATCGCGGCCGGCGGGAACGCTCACCTTCGGGGACCGCGAGGTCCTCGTCCGGAGCGACGTCCGCGCGCGGACCGCGGCGGAGGTCGCCGCCTACCCGATCGCGGGCATGGACGGGCGCACGGTGTACCTGCGCGACGTCGCCGAGGTGCTCGACGCCCCGCGCGAGCAACGGAGCCTCTACCGCTTCAACGGCCGGGAGGCGGTCGAGGTGTCGATCGTCCAGCAACCGGACGCGAGCTCCGTGCGGGTCATCGAAGGCGTGAAGGGGAAGCTGGCCGAGATCCAGCGGGACTTCCCGAACCTGCGCTTCGAGGTCGCCTACGACAACTCGGCGTTCGTCGGCTACCTCATGGACAACATGTTCGAGGAGCTCGGGATGGCCGTGCTGCTGACGGGCCTCGTCGTGCTGCTGTTCCTCGGCAATGTCCGGGGCACGCTGATCGCGCTGATCACCCTGCCCATGTCGCTCGGGATCGCGCTGCTGGCCATGGTGCCGCTCGGGATGACGCTGAACAGCTCGACGCTGATCGGCCTGCTCCTCTCGATCGGCCGCCTGGTCGACGATTCGATCATCGACGTGCACTCCATCGAGCGCCACCTGCGCATGGGCAAGTCGCCCAAGGAGGCTGCGGTCGACGGCATCACGGAGGTCCAGCTCGCCGTCCTTGCCATCGCCCTGATGCTCTGCTTGGCGCTCCTGCCCCTGGCGTTCGTCGGGGGCATCGTCCAGTTGATGTTCGAGGGCATCGTGTGGACGATGATCCTGGCCCAGCTGGCCTCGGCGCTGGTGGCCTTCACGCTGGCCCCCGTGCTGGCCGCCTTCCTGTTCAAGCCCCATGTGGCGGCCGCCGAAGGGCGACGGTCGCTCCTTGGCCGGGTCCTCGATCCGGTCCAGCGCGTCCTCACCGGCATCGAGGAGCGCTACCGCCGGAGCCTCGCCTGGTCCCTCCGCAATCGCCTCGCCGTCTTCGCCGGCGCCGTGGCGACGGTCCTGGTGGGCGTCGCGCTGTACCCGAGGATCGGCAGCGAGATGATGCCGCTGGCGGACGTCTCCCAGGCGTTCGTCCAGCTGGAGGCGGCGCCCGGCACGTCGTTCGCGCGCACGTCGCAGATTGCCGCCGAGGTCGAGGCGTTGCTCGGCAGGCAGCCCGAGGTCGTGAAGGTCTCAGCGGAGGTGGGCTTCGAGCCGGGCGGCACCTACTTCACGGGCTACAGCATGGGGTCGGTGAACTCGGCGTTCATGATGGTCACGCTCGTGGATGTCTCCGCCCGGGGGCGGGACATCTGGCAGGTGATCGACGGCGTCCGCGACGAGGCGCTGCGCACGATCCCCGGCATCCGCCGGCTGACCATCAAGGAGATGGGCGCCGACGTCATGGCCTCGAGCGCAGCACCCGTGCAGGTCATCTTCCACGGCCCGGATCTCGAGCGGCTCCACGAGATCGGCGAGCAGGCGCGGCGTCTGGCCGAGGACATCCCGGGCTTGCGCCAGGTGGCGACGTCCTGGGCCCTGACCCTGCCACAGCTTCATGTCGTCCCCGACCGGGCGCGGGCGCAGGAGCTGGGCCTGGCCGTCGGCGA
>DASTEQ010000079.1:0-8532 GCA_035709505.1 Candidatus Limnocylindria bacterium | reverse complement strand
GGCCCCGAGGCCGATGCACTCGCGGCACAGGCGCGGATTGCCCTACGGGCCGCTGCCGACCGCGCGATCGCGTTGCACGCATGGACCGTGGCGCAGCGGCACCTCGCCGATGCGCTGGAGATCACGTCAGACCCAGCCGAGCTGGCGGCCCTGCACCTCGCCATAGCCCAGAACGATGGGTTCATGGCCCGGCCGGAAGGCGTTGACCATGCGCTGACGGCGGCGGACCTGGCCGCACAGCTCGGTGACCGCGGCACCGAGAACCGGGCCCGAGCCGTGGCCGGGCAGATCTTGGTCAACCGCAGCATGGGCACGGAGGCACGAGCCATCCTCGAGCCGGCGGTGGCCAACCTCGGCGAGGACGAGCCGAACGCGGCTCCACTCTTCGCGGAGGTGGCCCGCGTCTACATGATGCTCGACCGCAACGAGGAAGCTGTGCACCGAGCCGAGCAGGCGCTTCGGGCAGCGGCTCCAGGGCGGGACACCGAAGTCATCGCTCAGGCGCTCGTGAGCCAGGGATCGGCGATCGGCAATCTCGGGCGGTTCGACGAAGCAGAGTCGATCCTGCGCGGCGCAATGGGCCTGGCGGATCGGGAGGGACACATCGGCGCGGCTCTTCGGGCCCGGAACAATCTCCTTTCGATCCTCATCGTGGAAGCTCCGATGAGCACGTTGCTCCCACTCATGAACGAGAGTGTCGAGCTGGCTCTGCGCTACGGAATAGCTGGCTGGGGAGCCCAACACCTGGAGGCCAGGGCGTATGCCAACATTTCAACGGGCGACTGGGATCAGACCCGGGCGGATCTCGCGTTGCTCGCCGACTGGGACCTGTCCGAGCTCCATACCGCCTGGGTCGCGACCATCCATGGGTTCGTGGATGCCGCGGCCGGGGACAAGCCCACGGCCGAGGCTCGGTTGGCCGACGCTCGTGCGCTGCTGCCGGGCATCGACACCATCCCCCAGCTGACGTCGATCGCGATCGGCATCGCCGAGGTTCACATCCTGCTCGGCGAGTGGTCGGCTGCGCTCGAGGCGCTGAAGGGCATGGAAGGCGGCGGCAACGACGGACTCATCTGCCAGTACAGCGCCTTTGCCTCAGCGGCGGCCGGCGATCGAGATCAGCTCCAGGCCGTGTGGGCACGGACGGACACCCTTGATCAGCTTCGGGTCTCGAACGCCATTCGGGCTCATGTCCGAGCCAGCCTGGCGGCAGCCAGCGGACAGTGGGACGACGCACGTGCGGCCTACGCGACCGCCCGTTCCCAATACCGGTCGCTGGACTTCAACTTCGAAGGTGCGCTGCTCGAGCTTGAATGCGGCGCCTTCCTCGGCGCCCGGTTCGAGGACGCCCGCACGGCCGGCGAGGCCGCCGGGGCCTGGTTCGCCGAGCGAGGCGCGACGAGCGTCGTCGAACGGTATCGGACCAACTTCCAGGGCACGCCGGCGCCCCCGAGCGCGGGAGCCGGCGCGCCGAAGCGCGCGGTCAAAGTCGACGCGGAGCAGCCTGCATAGGGGCCCCTAGGGCTCGATCTTCGGCACGAGGGCCGCCTCCAACCGATCGATGAACGGGATCTGCGTGTCCTTGATCCGGCGTCGTGCCTCGGTAGGCGTCAGCCACGCCACCTCGTCGATCTCCGGGACTTCTTCATAGCGGCCGGATCGCGGCGGCCATTCCACGCGGAACAGGTTGCTCTGGGCGGTGTCGGTGTCCAGGTCCCCTTCCGCTCCCCAGGCGACGACCCGCTTCCCGCCCTTCTGGAGGATCTCGCCCAGGGGCAGCAGCGCATCAGCGGGTATCGGTACCGGGCTGCCGGTCTCCTCCTCGAACTCGCGACACGCCACTGCACGCAGCCCGGTATCGGTGCTGTCCTCGCCCGGCTCCGCCTCGCCCTTCGGGATCGACCAGTGCCCGGTGCTCTTGTTCCGGAAGTACGGCCCGCCGGGGTGCCCGAGCAGCACCTCGAGCTGGCCGTCACGCCATCGGTACAGGAGGATGCCCGCGCTCAGCCGGCTGCGTCCGCGGACGTGAACCTGACCGCTGCCCATGGCCGCAGTCTACGATCCCGCCTGACCATGACCGCTGGCGCTCCTCCTGAGGCCGTCCGCGACGCGGCTGCCAGATGGGGCACGCCGCTGTACGTCACCGACCTCGACGCCGCAGCCGCGAACCTGGCGGAGTATCAGGCCGCGTTTCCGGGTGCCCTGGTCGCCTACGCCGTGAAGGCCAATCCCGACCCGAGGCTCCTCCGGCGGTTCTCGGCGGCAGGCGCCGGTGCCGAGGTGGTCAATGCGGTCGAGCTGGCGCTCGCCCTGCGGGCCGGCTTCCTCGGAGAACGGATCGTCATGAACGGGGTGGGCAAGACCGATGCCGACCATGACGCGGCCCTGGCTGGCGGCGCCCTGGTCAACGCGGAGTCGCACGCCGAGCTCGAGGCTCTGCTGGCTCGGCCGGCCGATCGGCCGATGAGGCTTGGCCTCCGGTTGAATCCTGGCCTAGCGGCCAACACGCATGCCCACCTCGCCACAGGTGCCTCGGATTCCAAGTTCGGCATTGCCTGGACCGATCTCGATGCGGCTGTCGACCGATGTCGGGCAGCCGGCCGCGCGATCGAGAGCGTGGGCGGCCATATCGGCTCGGGGATCGAGGATCTCGGGGCATTCGCCCGCCTGGCGGAGCTCCTCGCCGACGCGGCCGGCAGGGCCGAGGCGCCACGGATCAACCTCGGCGGGGGTGTCGGTGCGGGCGTCCCGATAGCCAGCCTCGCCAACGTCGTCCGCCCCCACCTGCCGGATGCCGCGAAGCTCATCCTCGAGCCGGGACGCCGTCTGGCGGCCGACGCCGGCTGGCTCCTGACCCGCATCGTCCGTGTCCAGCCACGCGCCGAGGCCGGCATCACGTACCTCGTCGCCGACGCGGGGATGGCCGAGTTCATCCGTCCCGCGCTGTACGGCGCGGTACACCCGGTCGCCCTGCTGGAGCCGGGCGGACCACTCGAGGACGGCCACGGCACCGTCCACCTGGCCGGCCCGGTGTGCGAGGCAGGCGACATCGTGGCCCACGATATCGGTCACTCCTTACCAGCGGCTGATCTCCGGCTTACCGGCACCGGAGCGCTGATCGCCATCGGTCAGGCAGGTGCCTACGGCTCCGCCATGGCGTCGGTCTACAACGGCAGACCGCGGCCGGCCGAGGCGGTCATCGACCACGGGGAGCTGCACCTCTCCCGCCGCCGCGAGACGCTCGAGGACCTCCTCGCCCGCGACCTCTAGCCCCGCTCAGGGCGGCGCGGCTTCGCGAATCTCCCGCCTGCCCTGTAATCCGGGGCCTTTTCCTGCGTTTTGTTGGTGTTCATCGGGCGGCTGCGGCTGACGCAGGACCCGGCCGTAGCCGCCCAGCACTCATCACCGGCCTTCATCAAGCAGGGAGAGCACCAGACATGAGCAAGGTTCCGGACAAGGCACGACCCACGATCACCACTCGCCTCGGCGTTTCACTGCCCACCGCCATCGGTGCGCTGCTGTTCGCCGGGGCGATTGCGTTCGGGTCGGGCATGGTTGGCGCGCCCAGCGCCGGGCAGGGCTCACAGGAAGGCGTCGCCCAGGGCGGCGACTACCGCGGCCACGGCGGCCTGAACCCGGGCCAGGGCCAGGACAAGCCCAAGCCACCCGCCTACGACCACCCCGACAAGCAGCAGCCCGACCCGGTAACGCCCAAGCCCGAGCCGCAGCCGGAGCAGCCCAAGCCGGAAACGGAGCAGCAGCAGCAGCCCAAGCCCGAGCAGCAGCCGGACAAGCCCAAGCCGCCCGCCCCCAGCGGACCGATGCAGCTGCAGGCCCAGTCCGGTCTCGGCAAGGTCAAGCTGACCTGGTCGAAGTTCGCAGGCGAAGGGTTCGGCTACTACAAGATCGTCCGCTCGACCGACGCCGCCGTCGCCTGGCCGCTGGGCTCGGGCGACACCCTGGTGGGCTGGACGCACGACCCGTACCAGAACTGGTTCAAGGACTTCCCGCCGTGCGGCACCGCGTTCTCGTACCGCGTATTCGCGGTGACCGGTGACGCATCCGGCTACCAGGTGCTGAGCGCCAGCAACGTGGTGACCGGCACCGCCCAGTGCGAGGCCCCGCCCCCAGACCCGACCCCGATGGCCTTCACGGTGAGCGTGGTGGACGGCGGCGTCGCGCTCGTCTGGGAGAAGTGCACGGCCGACGGCTTCATGGCCTACAAGGTCGTCCGCTCGCAGACGAACGCCGATCCGATGTATCCGCTCAACGGGGGCACGGAGCTGATCGCGGCCATCGGTGATCCGAACGTCACGTCACTCGTCGACACCAACGTCGCGAGCGGGCAGACGTGGACATACCGGGTGCTGAGCATGGCCAACAACGGATCGGGCTGGTACCCGATCGGACTCACCCCGGCGGTGAGCGTGACGGTCCCGTAGGAGGAGACCGATGCTGACGGGGCGGGACCGCTCCCCGGGACTGGGTCTTCGGTACCCGGTACCCGCGGGTAGTGGCCCCGCCTCGATCCGCACTCCACGATGCGGCTCCGCATGGACCCCGACCGACGAGCCCCCAGCCGGCTGCCGAACGAGCTCGAGCGTGAGCTCGTCGCGAAGGCTGCCGGCCGGCCGCCGGACACCGCTGCCTTCGTCGAGCTGTACGACTTCTACCTTCCCCGGATCTACGGATTCATCTACCGTCGAGTGCAGGAGCGCAGCGTGGCCGAGGATCTGACCGCCACCGCCTTCGAGAAGGGTCTCGACGCGCTCCGCCGCGGGACGTTCCGCAACGAATCGTTCGGCGGATGGCTGTACCGCGTGGCGTCGAACGCGTGCGTCGACCACGTACGCCACTCCTCGCGCCTGATGGCGCTCGACGGGACGGCACAGGGCCGACCAGCCTGGATCGACCGATCCGACGAGCCGGGCACCCAGGAGGCCTGGGCCACGGCCCTCGAGCGTGACGAGCTCCAGCGGGCCCTCGCCCGGCTCCCCGAGCGGCACCGCCGCGTCCTGACCCTGCGTTTCTACGACGACCTCGACCCGGCAGAGGCCAGCGCGGTTCTCGGGGTGTCCACGGGAACCTTCGCCGTGCGCCTTCACCGGGCCCTCGCCGCTCTCCGGGGCGTGCTCTTGACGGAGCAGACCGATGTCGCCTGACGACCGCAACCGCCTCGACCGCGGCATGGACCGGGGTCTCGACCGCGGAATGGACCGCGGGTTCGGAGATCGCGGCTTCGACGATCGCGGCCTCGAGGACCGAGGGCTCGACGACCGCGAGCTCGAGGAGCAGCTCACCCAGTCCGGCCGCCAGGCACGCCTCATGTCCGCCGCCGGCATGCCGAACGCCATCTACGCCGCGGAGCTGCGCGAGCGCCTCGTCGCGCGCCTCGAGACCCAGCGCCCGCCGCTGTTCCCGTTCGCCTGGGGCCAGAAGGTCGCCCGCGTCATCCCCGTCTCGGTGGCCGCGCTGCTGTTTGCCGTCGCCGTGGTCGGCGCGTCCCAGCTGAACATCGGCGCGGAGGATCCGAGCCCCTCCCCGGTGGCCGCCACCGACGATCCCTCGCCCAGCCAGCCAACCGACCCGTCCATGGCCCCGCTGCCCACCGACGGCCTGCCGATCGTCCCGGTCGTCACGCCGCCACCTTCGCCGACAACCACCCCCGCGCCGCCCGCGGCACCGCCTCCGCCGCCTCCACCTCCGCCCACGCCGACCCCGGCACCGCCCGGCCCCGCGACCCTCAGCCTGTCGCTGAAGGGGTGCGACGGTGGCGTCGTAATCAACTGGTCGAGGTACAAGGGCACCGGCTTCAACCACTACACGACCCTGCGCAACACCTCGAACAACGTCCCGCTGGCGTATCCACCGCAGGGCGGCGCGGTTGACTTCGGTGGCACCTACACGACCGATGTCACCGCCCTGTCCGCGGTCGACGTGACCGCCGCACCGTTCACGACCTACTACTACCGGGCGATGGCCTTCAACGCCGCGGACCAGGTGATCGGAGCCACGGCCGTGGGCTCGGCCCAGGCCCTGCCGATGGCCTCACTCGGCTCGGTGGGCGTATCGCCGGACGCGGCCGGCACCCTCATCACCTGGACCCCGTACGGTGGCCACGGGGCGTGCTTCACCTACTACAAGGTCGTGGCCTCGACCACCAACCCGAACCCGAGCTACTTGAACGGCGACCCGTACGTGTACGCCGGATCGGGCCAAGGTGAGTCCTCGACCGTGGTCGCGAGCCTGATGAGCGGGCAGACCTACTACATCCGGGTCCAGGCCATCAAGTCGACCGCCCTCGGCTCGTTCGTGGCCGGCCAGACCGACGTCGCGACCTACACCGTTCCGTAGAGCGCATAAGAAACGACCCAGAGAGATCTTCTGTCGTTCCTCGGCTGCTTCCCTCTTTCGAGTTCTTCTGCCGTCTCCCGACGCTCGACCTCTCCGGGTCGCACTGACTATCCCAGACCGCACCAGACCGTATCAGTGCCAAATGGCCCGTTCTCGGCCGACTTTCGGCAGGGTGCACGACACGCGGCACCCCGCCGGCAGGTCCGCCCCGCCTCCGGCCGTGGCGCCAACGTAATGTTTCGGGCCTCCGGTGCGTCCCTCTGTTATGACCGGAGGCCTTGACCTCGGCAGCGTGAGGAGCGAACCCCTGGCCTTTCGCCTCGAGATCGCGGATTTCGGTGCCTTCTACGAAGAAACGTACGACCGTGCCTATCGCACGGCACTGGGCATCGTCCGTGATCCGGCACTCGCCGCCGATGTCACCCAGGAGGCGTACGTCTCCGCCTATCGCCAGCGCGACCGCTTCCGTGGAGATGCCCCCTCGCGGGCCTGGCTGCACCGGATCGTCGTCAACCAGGCGCTGTCGGCCATGCGCCGCCGGCCGCAGCCCAAGCGGGACGCCGACCTGACGCGGTTCATCGCACCCGACGATGCAGCCGGGACGACGAGCCGGCTCGCTCTCCTCGATGCGCTCGACGGCCTGTCCTCGCGCCACCGGGCGGCGGTGATCCTCCGCTACTACCACGACTACGACTACCGGACGATCGCCCAGATCCTGGGAACCACCTCGACCAACGTGGGCGCCATGCTCTCGCGCGCCCTGGACCAGCTCAAGGTCGCCCTGGACGCGGTTCCGGGCGCCACCCAAGGAACGAGCGCTGACCGATGAAGACCGATACCGACAACGACCTCGAACGGCAGCTCCGCACCGTCCTGCGCCAAGAGCTTGATCGGGAACACGGCCCCGATCCAGCCTGGGACGAATCGCCAGCGGCGCGTCGCGTGGCCGTGCGAGAAGGGCGCCGGCCGAGTCGATGGACGCTGCGCGTCCTGGCCGTCGCTGCCCTGATCACCATCGGCGTCGGCTCCGCCCTCCTGTTGAGCGCGCCGGACGCCCTCGGCCGCAACGGGTGGATCGCGCAGAGCAGCGGAGGGGACATCTACTTCCTGGCGCCCGACCAGGAGGTCAGGCGTGTCATCGGTACCGATGGCGACGGCGTCAGCGAGGGATGCCCGGCGTTCTCGCAGGACGGACGACAGCTGGCGTACGGACGCGTGGCCGGCGAGGTCACGTGGAACGAAGGGATTCCAAACAATGCGACGTACCAGGATTCGGCGCTGATCATCGCCGGCGTTGCCGACGACGGTCACGTGACCGAACAGGCCACCTACGCCATCGGGGACGGATTGCCGCCACCCTGCCCCGTCTGGTCGCCCACCGGAGACCGGATCGCGTTCGCCGTTCCACTGACGTCCACGGGCAACCCCACGCAGTCGGCGGAGGGCAGTGAGGTCTGGATCGTTACCCTCGCCGACCGCAGCATCACGGTGCTGCCCGACCTGCTGGCGACCGACCTCGAGTTCTCGCCCGATGGCACCCTCCTGGCGATCGCCAGCGGGCGCGACCTCGTGGAGCCGTACGTGATCGGGAGCCCCCGGATCCACCTGTATGAGCTTGCCTCGGGCATCACGCGCACCATGGAGGGCACGTTGGGTGTCTGGACCTTCACCTGGTCGCCCGACGGCGGACGCATCGCCTACCAGGGCCAGGAGCTTCGCGACAACGGCTATCAGGGCCAGGAGCTCCGCATCATCGAGGTTGCCACCGAGGAGGAGCGCGTCATATCGGGGACCTACGGCACGCTCCACGGGATCGGCCCTGTCTGGGCGCCGGATGGGGAGTCGATCCTCTACCAGCGCTGTGAAGGTCCGTATGGCACCTGCAGGGGTGAGCGGCACGAGGTCGTTCTGGTGTGGCCGGATGACCTCTCAGCCGAAGGCGCCGCTCGCGAAGAGGCCTTTACGCTGTTCGATCGACCGACCGAGAACATCGAACGGGAGCTGTGGCCGTACTGGGTCACTTGGTCTCCGGACGGCGCGTATCTCCTGTTCTCCGCCTGGCCGGACGGCGGGAGATCTCTGCTCGGCGTCGCCCCCTCCGTTCCCGGCAGCCCGTCCGCCATCCTGGTCAGCGATCTGTACCCCTTCGAGGATCCCGACGAAACGACCTATGTCTAC
>DASTEQ010000078.1:0-15615 GCA_035709505.1 Candidatus Limnocylindria bacterium | reverse complement strand
TCCGCATGCCGGCGAAGTCGTACTGGATGACCGCCTCGTCCCCCACCACCCAGGCGTCGTGCCCCGGAAGGATCTCGTAGAGCATCCCGGGACCCACCTCCATCTCGAGCCCTTCCGGGGTGATGTAGTGGAGGATGCCCTGCATGACCAGGCCGAGGTGGTGGTACTCACACCATTCCGTCGCGGCTATTGGCCTGACATCGTTCGACCAGCGCCAGCCGGGCTCGAAGGTGATGCGGCCGACCACGAAGTCGCCGAGGTTCCAGATGTCGGTCCGCCCATGCGGGAGCGTCCGGGTCTCGTCGGGCAGATCGAGGGACTTGCGCTGCATGTGGGCCACGGGGTCTCCTCGTTTACTCGCCTGAGCCGTCGTCGATGAACGTCTCCGCGGAGGCACGGACCGTCTCGATTCCGGCCCCGCCGAGACTTGCCGGCATCGGTCTGGGCAGAGGTTGCGGCTCGACGTATCGGTCAACCAGCGTGCGGGTGCCGTTCACCCCGAGCCGGTCGAAAAGCAGCTCCAGGCGGGCCGCCAGGTGGGCGCGGATGTCCGCCTCGGCCTCCGGGCCGATGGACCACAGGGCTTCCTTGAACGGGCCCAGCGCCTTTTTTCGGGTCTTGTACAGGAATTGCTCGTCGGTCTCGCCCGGCTTGCGCTCGTCGGCGCAGTTGACCAGGCACCAGGCCATCATTTCGGCCCGCAGGTCGGCCGGCAGGCCGCCACTGTCATACAGGATGTTCTGGAACCCGGTGGCGAGGTGGATCTCGGCGCAGCCGGCGGCCGGGAAGTGCCCGAAGGCCTCCTCGGGCAGGGTACTTGCGCCGTGCTGGACACAGCCGGCAAGCCCGAACTCCTGCCGGGCGACGGTGGACAGCCGCTCGAGCGTATCGAAGTCGATCGCGACCGGTGCCACGCTGCCGTCCGCCAGCACCACTCCGCCGTGCGACGTCCCGGTCTGGATGCTGACCTTGCTGATCCCGGCCGGCGCGTCTTCGCCGCCAAGGGCTGACTGGTACTCGGCCAGGTAGGCGCGGAGCTCGGCCTCGGTCGAGTTCATCTTTCCCACTTCGCCGATCTCGCCACCGACCGAGATGGTCACGCCAGGTGGCTCCTCCGCGCGGACGAGACGGGTCAGGTCCGCCGTCCGCTCGGCGTTGACCCGCTGCTGGTCCTCGATGGCGGGCTGGGAGAGATCGACGAGCGTGCTGGCGTCGATGTCGATGTTCAAGAAACCCGCCCCGACCGCCTCGCGGACGAGGTCGCGGAGCCCCCCCACCTCCGCCTCCGGGTCCGAGGCCCAGCGGGTCGCGTTGAACTGGAAGTGGTCGCCCTGCAGAAAGACGGGGCCGCGCCACCCTTCACGGAGCGCGGCGGCCAGGATGACCGCGCTGTACTCGTCGGGGCGCTGGTCGGTGTATGCCATCTCGCTCTTGGCGATCTCGAACACCAGGGCGCCGACCTGTCGCTCGCGGGCTACGGCGAACACCGTGCGCGCCGTCAGGTACGCCGCCGCGCGGACGTTGATGGCGGGCACGGTGAAGCCGGTGGGCGGGAACTCGCCGCGTCCGCGGGCGAGGTACAGGTCCAGGATGGACGCGGATGTGCAGCCCAGGGCCTGGCTGGCGGCCCAGATCGCCCAGCGGGCCGCATCCCGGGAGGCTGGATCGGGCTGGAAGACCGCGTCCCGGACCAGGCCGTCGGTCAGCGGGCCCCGGAAGGCCGCCGGATCGGCGACCGAGAGGCCGAAGGGCGTGATCTCGGCAGCCGGTGCCAGGGTCGAGCGGAGGGCGTCGACGGGGGCCACCGTCATGGGCCGCATCCTAGCCCAGCCACCCAAAGGCGGCGAGGACGACGAAGGCGAGCAACGGAGCGATGACCAGTCCCACGACCCCGGCCACGAGGTACCAGTCGCGGCCGCCGGACGGGTCCACGCCCGGCCGCCGTGAGATCCTCGCCCACCAGGCCACGACCGCTGTCAGGAGGCTCACGTATAGGACGGCGCCCAGGGAGATGACCGCGAGGACCAGGTCGCGGGCTGGGCCACAGTCCAGCCCCAGCCAGCCCCCGGGCGGACACGGAGTGGCGACCTCGGCCCCGACAACGAGGGCGGCCCCGGCCAGGACGGCGGCCGACCAGCCGACGTGGACGAGGAGGAGGCGCTTCAGGCTGGCGGGAACGGCTCAGCCGGCGCGAGCCGAGGCGGCGGCAGCGGCCTGCGCTTCCCGCCGGGCCGCGCGCCGGAACTCGTAGTACAGGTAGGCAAGCGCGGTCGCGGTCCCGCCGGCGGTCATCGCGCCGAGACCGAGGGCGATGAGCGGCAGCTCAAGCGGGATGAATGACCCGCCGGCCACGTTGAACACGAAGTACGGGATGAGCAGGAGCATGACCATCAGGTAGTTGGCCAGGGTGAACAGGCGGATGAGAGTCCACCCCGGGCCTTGCCGCCCCCGCGAGGCCTGGATGAGGTAGGCGAGGATCACGACCAGCACCAGGTTGGTCCAGGCCACGCCGTTGGCGATGATGAACCCGACCTCCTCGGAGAACTGGAGGAAGGGGATGTACAGCGTCACGCCGTAGAAGACCGAGTTCGGCACGTAGGTGACCAGCCAGTACACGAACAGGAAGGCGGGGACCGCCTTCAGGCTGGCAATGAGCCACGTCTCGGCCCCGAACAGGAGCCAGATCGTGAAGTCGTCCGCCTCGCCGATGAGGCGGGCGAGGAGCCCACGTCGCCGGGGCAGGGCGTAGGTCGTCATTCGGTCTGGTCCAGCAGGAAGGTGATGAGCGCCTGGAGCTGGGAGGCGGTGAGATCCGCCTCGGAGAAGGCGGGCATCCCAGTCGGGTTCCCGTCGTTGTAGTTGCCCGACGAGTCGCGGATCCACAGCTCGAAGAAGGCCCGCTTGTCCGCTTCATAGTCCGCCAGTCGCTCGTCGTTCTGTGAGACCGGGGTCGGCAGTTCATCGGTCAACGCGGTGCCAACGGTCTGGAGGTTCGGGCCGATGCCGCCTTCGAGTTCGGCACCGTGGCACGAGAAGCAGCCGGCATCCTGGTAGACCTGTGCCCCCGCCTCGACCGTGTCGGGAACCTCCTCCGGCGGGTTGGCGAGGGTCTCCGCCGCCCACTCCCCGATCATGGCGGTCACGGCCTCGATCTGCTGACGCGTGAGCGGCCCGCCGTACTCCTGGCCCCAGGCCGGCATCTCGCTGTTGATGTTGCCCGATCGGACCACGCCGCCGAGGGTGATGACCCACGACACGTAGTTGTTCAGGGTCTGCGCCCCGCCAGTCTGGGCCCACTTGTTGGCCAACGCCGTCGAATGGAGGTCGGGACCGATGAGGTTCGGCCCGCCCCTCCCGTCGAACCCATGGCACCGGACGCAGTTGACGCCGTACGGCTGGAGGTGGGGCAGGATGGCGGTGACCACCAGCGAGCCGTCGATGCCGGTGGCCGACACCGTCGTCTCGCCCTCGTCTGCGAACTTCACCGGGGCCGACGCCTCGTCCGCGATCTCGACCTCGAACGGGGTCGTGCCGGCGCCGCTGACCGTGATGGTGGCCCCCGTCTCGTTGCTGAAGCTGATGCTGGAATTGGCGTACAGCTCGACCGCCTCGACCGGTTGCGGCTCCTCCTCCTCCAACCGGGTGAACGCGCCGTCCCGGATGTCGACGTCGATGGTGAACGTGTCGTCGGGGAGGAACACGATCTGGCCGAACTCGAGCAGCTCCTCGTCGCGGATGCCGGTGAACACCTCGCGGCGGGGCGCATCGGTGATCCAGTAGAAGGTGGTGAACGCGGCAAACCCGACCATCAGCGCCACGCCGAGCGCCTTCATCCGCATCGGCGTGTCCCTAGTTGGCGCAATGCGGGATGTCCTCGGTCCGACGGCTGTCGAAGGTATCGGTCCCGATCGGCGGGCCGCTGATCCGCACCGAGGTGTCGATGATGTACACCCCGTTCTCGATCCGGTGCTCGAAGTGGTCCATGCCGCGCGGGGCCGGTCCGTCGCGCTTCTCGCCGATGATCGTGTACTTCGAGCCGTGGCACAGGCACTCGAACCACAGGCTGCGGTCGCACAGCTGCGGGACGTTGCAGCCGAGGTGCGGGCACTTCCGGTAGAGGGCGATGATGTCCATCCCAGGGTCGGGGACCTCCTCGCCGGTGCCCTCCACCCGCGACTTCCCGGCCGGGATGTTCACGATGAACAGGCGGGCCTTGTTGTAGATGAACGGCAGGCCGCGGACCCATTCGGGCTGTTGGGTGGCAATGTCGGCCGCGCTGCCGATCACCAGGTTCGGGTCGCCCAGGCCACCCTTCAGGTTGGGCCACAGGAACAGGATCGTGCCGCCCAGGAACTGGAGGGTGAGCAGTCCGACACCGACGCCCACCGCCTGGCGGAGGAAGTTCCGACGGCTGATCTCGCGGACGGGGGGTCCGGGTTGCTCTCCCCAGCTCGGCGGCTGACCGGTCACGGTTCCAAGCTCACAGGGTGAAGAAGAGGCCGTCCCACGGCCAGACCCAGTTCCAGCCGGGGCCGCGGAAGAAGGCACCGATGAGCGTCACGCCTATCCCGAAAAACATGATCGTCAAGAAGAAGATCCACGCCACCTTCCGGTCGCGGGCGGCGCGGTACGGCGACTTGTCGATGTACGCGATAAGCGCCAGGCCGATGAAGTACATCGGCGGAATGACGATGCCCGCCACCGTGGTGTTGAAGTAGGCGAGCAGCTCCTGCAGGCCAAGGAAGTACCACGGCGCCTTGGCGATGTGGGGCGTGACGTTGACGTTTGCCTGCTCCTCCAATGGGGCCTGCACGAAGAAGGACATGACCAGCAGCATCCCGGTGATCAGGCACGCCATGAGGAACTCGGCCCGCAGCAGGTGCGGCCACGTCAGGACCGTCTCGTCCGGCCGCTTGTCGACCCGGACCATGGACTCCTGGCGGACGTAGGCCAGCAGCCGGAAGCGCTCCGTGCCCGGCGCTCCGGGCGGGCCTGGCAGCTTGGGTCCGGGTCCGGGGACCGCCGGCGGGGCGGTGGGCACCGGGGCCTGGGTCGGAGCGTTCTTGTCGGCCGTGGCGTTCGGCCGCTTCTCGATGGTCATCGGTCAGTCACCGCTCATACCGGTCCGCTGATCCCGCCGTCCTTGCGGATCCGCCAGAAGTGGATGGCCATGAACACGGCGGTGATGAGCGGGAACGCGATGACGTGGTAGACGTAGAACCGGATGAGTGTCCCCTCGTTGATGTCGATGCCGGAGAAGATGATGAACGCCGACTCGGTGGGGACGACCGGGGCGTAGGCCGCCATCGAGCTGCCCACGTTGACGGCCCAGAACGCGATCTGGTCCCACGGCAGCAGGTAGCCGGTGAAGCTCAGCCACAGAGTGCAGAACAGCAGGAACGTGCCAACCGCCCAGTTCCACTCGCGGGGCGGCTTGTACGCCCCGTGATAGAAGACCCGCATCATGTGGAGGAACACAGTGAGCACCATGAGGTGGGCGCCCCAGCGGTGCATGTTCCGGACCAGCGAGCCGAAAGCCACGCTGTTCTCGATGGCGATGATGTCCTGGTAGGCACGGTCGACCGAGGGGACGTAGAAGAACATCAGGTACAGCCCGGTCACGGTCAGGACGAGGAACAGGAAGAAGCTCACCCCGCCCAGGCAGAACGTGTACGTGTAGCGCACCGCATGGCGCTTCACCCGCACCGGGTGGAGGTGGAGGAACACGTTGTTCATCACCGCCAGGGCCCGCGTCCGCGAGGTGGTCGGGTACGGCTGGCGGATCAGGGATCGCCAGAAGTTCGACTCCTTGACCATCCGGATGGGAAGCCAGTCCTGGCCGGGCGGCTTGCGGGTCACCGCTCCACCACCATTCCGGCCTGCTGTCCGACCTGGCCGAGCACGTTGTCCTTGTAGCTCTCCAACAGCACCTTCCCGT
The DNA here is from genome assembly GCA_035709505.1 of Candidatus Limnocylindria bacterium. GTDB lineage: Bacteria > Chloroflexota > Limnocylindria > QHBO01 > QHBO01 > DASTEQ01. The sequence continues at coordinate 9,677 of DASTEQ010000078.1, read as the reverse complement.
CAGGGGTGAACCGCTCGAGCTCGAGGCGGTCCATGGTGATGCAGTTCGTGGGGCACCGCTCGACACACAGGTTGCACCGGATGCAGCGCTCCTCGTCGATGATCATTGCGATGCCCCGCGGCCACGACTGGAACAGGTCGACCTCGGGGTCGTCACCGCCCACCTGCGCCTTGTCGACCATGTAGATCACGCCTTCGGGGCAGACGTCAGCGCAGAGCCCGCACAGGATACAGCGGGGTCCGTCGATGTTGATGTTGTGGTTGCACTGGAGACAACGAGCCCCCTCTGAGATGGCGCCGCGGGTGTCGTAGCCGATCTCGACCAGGCCGGTGAAGTCGCGCCGCATCTCGGGCGGGGCCATCGGGATGTGCTGCCGGGGGATGGCCTCGTAGAAGCGGGGCATGTCGTGGTCGAGGGCCTGGGTAATGGTGGCGCGGTTGATGACCGGGAGCTGGGCGAGCTCCTCGCCGCGCACGCCGGACAGCCAGCGATCAACGGCGCGCGCCGCGCGGCGGCCGAGGCCCGCGGCCTCGATGATGGTCGCCGGACCGGTGACGTAGTCGCCCACCGCGAACACGCCGTCGACGTTCGAGGCGAAGGTGTTCCGGTCGGTCACGATCTTGCCGCGCATGAGCTCGAACTCGAGCGCGTTCAGCTTCTTGCCATCAGGACCGATGGGCGTCGAGCCGTTCAGCGGCTGGCTGCCCCACGACGAGAGCGAGCCGCCGGCCACCACCTCGCGGGTGTCGGTCACCCCGGTGTGGCGGTTCAGCGGGGAGCCGTACTCGCCGAGGACGTTGTTGTCGGGGGACTGGCTGGTGCAGGGGATGACCATGTCGCACGGGATCACGAACTCGCTGCCGGGAATCGGCTCCGCCGTCCGCCGCCCGGACTCGTCTGGCGGCCCCAGCTTCGTCCGCTGGAAGACCGCGCCCTTCACGTGCCCGTCCTCGTCCGCGAGGATCTCGACCGGCGCCGCGAAGTACTCGAAGCGGACGCCCTCGAACCGCGTTTCGTGCTGCTCCTCCTCGTCGACCACCATCTCCTCCGGACCACGGCGGTAGACGACGACGCTCGTCTTCGCGCCAAGCCGCAGCGCAGTCCGGCTCGAGTCCATCGCGGTGTAGCCGCCACCAACGATGACGACGTGCTCGCCGACCCACTGCTCCTGGCCGAGGTTGGCCCGCTTGAGGAAGTCGACCCCGTAGATGACGCCATCCAGCTCCTCGCCGGGGACGTTCATCGCGACCGGGTACATGCAGCCGGTGGCGACGACCACCGCGTCGTGCCGAGCGCGCAGCTCATCCATTGTGATGTCCCGGCCGACCTCGACGTTGTAGTGGAACTCCGCGCCGTGCTTGGCAACCCAGTTCACGTCGAGCTCGATCACGTCGCGCGGGAGGCGGAAGGCGGGAACGCCGATCAGGCAGGTTCCGCCGCCGGACGGGAGCGCATCGTAGACGTGGACCTCGTGGCCCCACCCCGCCAGCTCCTTGGCCGCGCTCAGGCCGGCCGGACCGGCGCCGATGACCGCGACGCTCTTACCGGTTGGCGGAGCGACCTGGATGTCGTCGGGCATGTTGTTGGCGTAGTGCCAGTCGACGAGGAAGCGCTTCATCGCCCGGATGGCGAGCGGCTTGTCGATGTCCGCTCGGCGGCAGGCCTTCTCACACGGGGCGGAGCAGACGTAACCGCAGATGGCGGCCACCGGGTTTGGGTCGCGGGCGAGGATGTAGCCTTCCTCGAACCGACCCTCCGCCGCGAGCATCAGGTAGCCACGGCAGTTGGTGTTGACCGGGCAGCCTTCCTGGCACTCGATGTTGCACTGGAGCCAGTCGACACCGACCTCCGCCGTCTGGAAACGCAGGGGCACCGCTTCCCGGGCTGTCATGGGCGTTCGCAGTTCATCGAGCGTCCCCTTTGGATCCCCCAGCGGTCGGCTCCGGATTCCGGCGGTGAACCGGTGTTCGAGGCGGATTTCAGCGGTTCGATGCTACCCGTCGCCCGCTCGCGGTGTCAAAGACACGGACGCCGGTCTGAGCGCGAAATTTTCAGCGGCTGAAGTAGGTCGCCATGACTCGGCGGACCAGGGGGGCGGTGGAGGACCCTCCGGTGCCCAGCCGGACACGAGCCAGGATGCTGGCGACCACGATCTCCGGGTTGGCGGTCGGCGCGAAGGCCGGGAACAGGGCGTGGGGGTCCGGTCCTCCCGTCTCCGCGGTGCCGGACTTGCCCGCGACCGGGATGCCGAACCCGGCGAAGGCCGCGGTTGCGGTCCCATACGAGAACGTTGTCACCGATTGCAGGGCCGTGACCACGTACTCGAGATCGGCAGGGTCCATGTCGATCCGCCGCCGGACCTCCGGCTGGGTCTCGAGCACGATCTCGCCATCGGGCGTGGTAGCGCGCGTGACGAGCCGCGGCATCCAGAGCGTCCCGCGGTTCGCGAAGGCGGCGTAGGCCAGCGCCTGCTGGAGCTGGGTGCCGAGGAACGAGCCCTGGCCGATCGCCAGCTGGATCTGGTCGAACGTGTTGAAGGGAACGTATTCGCCCGACCCGCGTGGATGGCTCTCGAACCAGAGGGCATCGGGCAGCACACCTCCTGTTTCGGGCACCCAGCCGATGCCGGTTGGCTGTCCGAACCCGAACTCCGCGATGAGATCGGTCAGCGCGTCGCGATCCCGCTGGTAGATGAGCATCGAGAGCGGCATGTAGGTCGTGTTGCAGCTGAAGGCCATGGCCTCGACCAGGGAGACCAGGCCGGGAAGCTGATGCAGCTCGAAGTTCACGAAGCGGACGCCGCCGAAGTCCCAGGTCGGCAGGCAGGTCATGCGCGTGGCCGGGCTGGCGACATCGATTTTCAGGGCGGCGGCGAGCGCAAACGGCTTGAACGAGGAGCCGGTGGGGTAGGAGCTCTCGACGGCGTTATTTCGCATCTGGGCCGCGCTCGGAGCGGCGAGCGAAGCACCGCCGAACGTCGTGCCCAGGGTCATCGCGTTCGGGTTGAAGGCCGGTGCGGAGGCCAGCGCCCACACGTCCCCGGTGCGGGGGTCGACGACCGCGGTGGCTGCCTCCGGCCGCCCGGCGATTGCGTTCTCCGCCGAACGCTGAATGTCGGGCTGGATGGTGAGATGGACGTCGGCAGCGGGGATCGCCCGTCGGTCGAGGACTTTCAGCGGGGTCCCACCGAACGGCTCGGCGACCAGCGCTCGCGCGGTGCGGCCGCGGAGCTGCCCCTCAGCGCTGGCCTCCACTCCGCGGCGCCCCACCAGCTGGCCGGCCTGGTAGCGGGCCGTGGCCGGCTGGCCGGCCGCCTGCTCGGCGGTGAGCGGCGTCGCGTAGCCGATCGTCTGGCCGGCCAGCGTCTCCTGCGGGTAGACCCGCACGCCATCGGCGCGGGTCAGGGCCAGCACCGTCCCGTCGGCGGCGAGGATGCGGCCGCGGGTCGGCAGTGGCCCCTCCTCGATGCGGAAGGTACCGCCCGTCGGCCCGAGAGCCGGAAAGAGGAGCTCCGGGGTCCAGCGCACAGCCCAGCCGTCCGCGCCCTGGGTCAGGTCGATCGTCCGCGTGAGCTGGAGGTCACCGAAGACGGTGGTGTGAAACGTGAGCTCGACGGAGGCCCGGATGGCGGGGACGGGACCGGCCACGATCCCGCCCGCGTCGAGTGCGCCCGGACTCGCCGGTTCGGAGGGCGGCCGACCGGATACCTCGATCGGGCGCGCCTCAGGTGGACGGCTGACGGGCTCCAGGCTCTCGAGCTCGGCGTCTACGGCGGTCAGGCCAATGGCCTCCGCGAACGCACGGTGCTGCCTCGCGAAGCCAACCTGGGTGTACCGGCCCCTATCGGCGGCCGCCAGCAGCTCGTGCATTCGCTCGTACGACTCGGTCCGCCACCGAACCAAGTAACGCTCGACGATGGATCGTGCCTGCTCGTTGGACGCCGCATCCCCCATCGCCGCAATCCCGTCGCCGGCACGCGATGCCGCGGCCGGAGCGAGCGGGGCCTGTCCGGGCAGCAGGACCGCAACCGCCAGGCCGGTGGCGAGGAGGCGGGCTGCGCGGCGGTTCATCGACCCAGCCCCCCGGTGCCGACGATCAGGTCCCGCTCCCGACGGGGACGGCGACGGGCTCGTTGTTGGGTGCCGGAGCCGACGCCAGCGGAAGCCGAAGGATCCGATGCGGGTCAGCGGTGAGGTGGTTCTCGGCCCACGCCAGAACGGCCTCGTCGTGGGTGAACAGGATGAGCTGCCGCTCGGCCGCCAGGGTGAGGAGCATGTCGAGGATCGCACGCCGGCGGCCGGCGTCGGCCTGGGCGGTGACCTCGTCGAGGAGCATCGGTGCCACCTCGGCGGTGGTGACCAGGTGCTGGGCCATCGCGATCCGCAGGAGCAGGTAGATCTGCTCACGCGTGCCGCCCGACAGGAGGCGCGCCTGGCGCCATGCGCCGGTCGCCCGCTCCTTCACCTCGATCGACAGGTCGGCCGGGTTGACACCGGCCTCCTCATACGCGCCGCCGCTGAGGATCGGCAGCCACTGGCGGATCGCCGCTGCCAGGAGCGGAGCGAGGTCACGGTGCACCTGCCGCTGGGCGGCTTCGAGCAGGCCGAGCGTCTCGTCGATGAGGCCGGCGAGCTCCGTCACCCGCTCCAGCCGCTGCCGCGCGGCGGCGGCAGCCTCCTCGGCCGCCGGGACGTCGATGAGATCCGACTCGCGCACGTCGAGAGCCCCGGCCAGGGCGGCCGCGCGCGCCCGCTGCCGCTCGACCTCGGCCGTCGCAGCCGTCTCGTCCATCCCGTCATCGTTTCCCGATTCGGGGCCAGCAGCTGCGGCGAGCGCCTCGGCCGCCTCCTCCAGCCGAACGGCCTCCGCGGCCAGGTGATCCACCGTCTGGCCGCCCAGCAGGCCGGTCAGCTCCTCGAATTCGCGGATCGACCGCTGGGCGTGTTCCGCCTGCGCCGTGCGGCGCGTCCGCCAGGCGTCAAGACCCGCAAGGACGGTCTCGATCGGCGCCTCGGCGGCCATCGGAACTTCGGCCGCGGTCGCCGATGCCCGCAGGGCGCGTTCCGCTTCCGCCAAGGCAAGCGCCTGCTCCGCGGCGAGCCGCTCCGCCGTTCGGGCCGCTGCCAGCTCGCGCTCGAGACCGGTGGCACCGGTCGCCCTGGCGGCGACCTCTGCTCGCTCGCGGCACGCCGCCTCGTACCGGGCGGCCGCCTGCAGCGGGTCGTCCGCGGGGTCGACCCCGTGGGTGCGCAGGGCGTCCGCCAGCGCCTCACGCGCGGCGACCGTTCGGGCCTGGGCTCCATCAACCACGCCTGGGGCCGAGTCGCTCGCCTCGGTCACCGGACGAGGCGTCCTGAACCGGTACCAGGCAACGGCCCCCAGGGCCAGCGCTGCCAGCAGGCCACCGACGGCTGGCGCTCCAAGCAGGATGGCGAGAATCGCGAACCCCGCGAAAACCGCTCCGGCCACCAGCATCGAGGTCGGCCTGGTCGACCGAGCGCGAGCGGCTCCCATTTCCGTCGACGCAGCGTCGAGCGCACGCTGGGCCTCCTCTGCCAGCTCCACCTCGCGGACGGCGGCCAGGACCTCGTCTGCCGGCCGGAGGTCGCCGGCCGGCGGCGGGGGCAGGGCGCGCAGCTCCTCTTCGATCTCCGCACTCCGTCGCCCCGCCGCGACCGGCTCACGAGGTCGTGCCTTCCAGGCGGCCAGCGCGGCGGCAACCTCATCGGCCACATCATCCCGGGCGGCCAGCTCCGCCGGCGGGGCCGGATACCGACTCGCGAGCTCGGCCGCGCGGTCGGCCCGCCGGCGAGCATCGATTGCCGCGCGTCGCGCTGCGCCCAGCCGGGCGACGATCAACTGGCGCTCGGCCTGCGCGAGGGCGTCGGCGGCCGCCTCGGCCTGCGAATGCTGCTCGAGGTAGGTCGCATGCCTCCGGCGGGCCTCGCCGAGCTCCTCCTCGCGGGCGGCCACGTCGCGCATCGCCGACCGCAGCGGCCCCTTGGCCACGGACGTGTCGGCCCCGACCGCGCGACGGCGGTGCTCGCGCAGGCGCTCGATCGCGCCGGCGGCGGTGGCATCCGTCCCGTGGGCGGCGGCCGCCCGCTGCATGTGCTGTTGGAGCGCATCCGCACTGTCGGCCACAGCCAGCATCTCGCCCTGCCCGACGGCGAGCGTCGAGGCAAAGGCGTCGCGATCGAGGCCGAGCCAGATCGACGCGTCGGGGGTCCCATCCGGCCGCGTGATCTCGGCCGACACGTCGACACCGAGATCGAGGTCGGTAGCCCGGCAGGCGACCTTGCCCAACAGGTCCTGGACGAGATCGATCCGCCGCCCGGCGAGGTGGATGCGCGCCTCCACCGCCCATCGGTCCGGGTCGTCCCACGGGCGATGCCGGTCCTCGAGCGCCGAGGCCTCCTTCGTCGAGCTGCCCCGGCCGCGACGAACCCCGGTGAGGGCCATGCGGATGGCGGCGTGCCAGGTGGTCTTGCCCGCTTCGTTCGGCCCGAAGACGACGTTCAGCCCCGGCCCGAGCTCCAGGCTCTGGTCGCGCAGCGCGCCGAAGGTCCGTGCGGTGACCCGCTCGATCCACATCGGTCAGGCCACCTCGAGGTCCGCGCGGTCCTCGAAGGCCCGCAGGCCCAGGAGGATGACGCGGCTGCGGCGATCCGGGTCGGGGATCTCGAGCGCGGTCCGCAGGAACTGCCCTCGCACCGTCGCCTCGTCCGCGATGGCCGCCAGGTCGTACCCGACCGTGATCCGGTCACGGCGGATGACGAGCCCGTCCAGGTGGCCGCCGAGGGCGGACAGGTCCGCGCCGTCGATTCGGACCACCGGGGCGACGGTCCCGGTGAGCGTCACGCGGACCGACCCGCGGAGGCCCCCGACCACGGCCGCGACCCGCTCCCGGACGTCGTCGGCGTGCTCGCAGCCGTCGAGCGCGACTTCCACGTCGTGGACCTGGCTGACGGCGACGACCCGCCGGTCCCGGAGCACCGAGCCGTCGGGCGACACGGTGGCCAGGACGGCTCCCCGATCGCCGGCTTCCCCGAACTCCAGCGGGTCCGGATTGCCGGGGTAGGTGTGACGTTCCGCGTCTTTCGGCACGTGGAAGTGGCCGAGGAAAGCGTGGGCGAACCCGGCGCTCACGATCTCCGCCGCGTCGAACGGGGCGTGCGGCTGCTTGCCGCTCTCCTGCGCCGTGAGCCAGCTCCGCTCGGAGGCATGGGCCAGGGCGAGGTGGATCCCCTCCCCGGTCGCCCGGACGGTGCCGAAGAAGCCGTCCGTGTTGGCCGGGGCGCGATGGGCGGCTCCCCACAGGGTCACCCCGTCGCCGAGGGGGACGGGCACGAGCTGCGCCTCGGTGAAGACGTGCACGTTCGGGCTCCAGTGGGTCACCGCATACGGGCTCTGCGGCCCATACCAGTCGTGGTTGCCGGGGGCGAGGTAGATCGGCCGGGTGCAGCGGGCGAAGCTCGACTGGAGAAAAGCGAGGGTGTCCGGCTGGACGCGGTCGTGCTCGAACAGGTCCCCGGCGCACAGGATCGCATCCACCTGCTCGGCCTCGGCGAGGGCCAGGATGCGGGCGAGCGTGTCCCGCCGATGCTGCCGGCGCCGATGGGCGGCCTCTGGCTCGAGCCAGGCGAAGGGGGCGTCGAGATGGAGATCCGCGAAGTGCAGCAGCTTCATCGGTGGCAAGGATACGGTCCGCGGCGTGACAGCTCCGGCGTCGCGGGCTACGCCTCCCGACCGCGCCGCAGCTCGACCACCAGCAGGACGACGGCGACCACCAGCAGCAGGTGCACGACCGGACCGATCTCCAGCAGCAGCCCGATCAGCCAGCCGACCACGCAGAGACCGATGCCCACCCAGGCCAATGAGATCCCGTTCATGGAACGGGGTTCGTGAGTGCCACCAGGCCAAGAACCGCGGCGATGATGGCCAGGCCGATGAGGGCGACCGCCACGGTGGCGGCCACCTCGCGGCCCCTCACCCGGCCAGGACCTCGACCAGCTGTCCCAGGTGCTCGGTTGGTTTGACCCGTGGCAGGACGTGCTCGATCCGACCGTCCGCCCCGACAACGAAGCTTGTCCGCTCGACGCCGTGATACGTCCGACCCATGTAGGTCTTCTCGACCCACGTGCCGTAGGCGTCCGCCACCTTGTGGCCCTCGTCCGACAGGAGTCGGTGGCGCAGGCCGTACTTGTCGCGGAACTTCACGTGGCTGGCCACGCTGTCCGGGGAGACGCCAAAGATCTCGGCGCCCAGCGCTTCGGCCAGGGACCAGTTGTCCCGCAGGGCACACGCCTGCGCCGTGCAGCCGGCCGTGTCGTCCTTCGGGTAGAAGTAGAGAACGTACCGCCGCCCGGCGAGACTCTCGGAGGTGACCAGGGAGCCGTCGTCGGCGCTCATGGCGAAGTCGGGGGCCTTCGCGCCCACCTTCGGGTAGCTCACCGCCGGGCCATCCTAGCGCAGGCCGATCGAGAGCAGGACCGTGGGCAGGCGGCGCGGCTGGAGGCGCGCGGCGAGATCGGCGGCGACTTCCCGGAGGAGCTCCGGAGCCGCCTCGGCCAGGTCGTGCCCGCTGCCGGGGACGAGGATCCGGCGCGGGGCCGCGCCATTCGCCAGTGCGGTCGCCAGCAGCGCGGACTCGTCGCGGTGCACCCACTCGTCGTCCTCGCCGTGAACGAGGGTGACCGATCGGCGCTGGAGCGTGGCGAGGGCCCGGGTCGGGATCCGCAGGGCCTGCTCCCACCCCGCCAGCCCGAGCGTGGCACGTCGTCCGCCGGGCATGGTCAGGGTCATCCCCGCCTCGCCGCGGTCGGCCCGCTCGATGAGCTCCTCGAGACCACGGTCGAACGCGACGACGAAGGGGTGGCGGGGTGGTTCGGGGCCGACGCCGTCCCGGTTCCGCGCACGCTCGGCGGCGGCCCGGCGGAGGATGTCGCGCAGTCCGCGGGCGGGGGCGCCGACCAGGGTCAGAGGACCGATGCCCGGGTCCGCGGCCGCCACGCTGAGGGCGAGCCACGCACCCTCGCCATGGCCGACGAGCCCGATGCGGGTCGCATCGACCGCATCATGGCCGCGCATGGCGGAGACGGCGTCGCGGGCGTCGTCGACGAGGGTGAAGAGTCCTGCGGTCGACCACTCTCCGCCGGATTGGCCGCAGCCGCGCTTGTCGACCCGGAGGCTGGCCACCCCCCGGGCGGCAAGCGCCGCCGCCAGACGGGCGAGCAGGCCGCCACCGGACGCCGGCTCGGGCCCGAACCAGCCGTGGTGCCGGGCGCGATCGAGCCGGCCGTCGCGGTCGCGGGGCAGGAGACTGGGCAGAAGCAGGACCGCCGGCCACGTGCGGTCCGCGCCGTCCTCCGCGGCATCGGGGAGTGCCAGGGTGCCGGCGAGGACATCCGGACCGGCAGTGATCGTCAGCTCCACGTCACGGGCCATGGCCGACCATCATCCTCCACTCAGCCGAAGATGAAGGCCCAGCTCCCGGCTGCCACACTGATCGTGACCGCGGCCCCTCCCAGGGCAGCCGCGGCGAGAAGCAGGATCCAGTCCGAGCGTCGCATCCGTGGTGGCCGAGCCAGGGTGCGAGGCGTCCCGCTGTCAAAGCCCCGAGCGTCCATGGCCATGGCCAATCGGGCGGCGCGGCGGATGGTCGATACCAGCAGGAT
>DASTEQ010000077.1:0-12695 GCA_035709505.1 Candidatus Limnocylindria bacterium | reverse complement strand
CGAGGCCGGGCTCGACCTGCTCGCCGAGATGGTGCTCGAGCCGCGCTTCGACGAAGGCGAATTCGACCGCCTGCGGGAGGAGCGGCTCGCCGACATCCTCCAGGCGCGCTCGGAGCCCGGCCGCCTGGCCGACGAGCACTTCCTGCGCCAGGTGTACCCCGAAGGCTCGCCCTACGGCCGGCTGGCTGCCGGTATCCCCGAGACCGTCGAACCACTCGGCGTGGAGGTGGCGCGCGCCCACCACGGCCGACACTGGCGGCCAGACCGCGCCCACCTGGTCGTGGCCGGTCCGGTCACCCCCGAGCAGGTCTCCGCCGCGGTCGCCTCGGCGTTCGGCGGGTGGGAGGGCACGAGCCCCGGCCACCGGGAGATCGCCGCCATGGACCGCGGAGAGCGCCGCGTCGTCATCGTCGATCGGCCGGGGTCGGTCCAGAGCGAGCTGCGGATCGGGCACGTCGGGATCGCGCGGGACCACGCCGACTACTTCCCGGCCATCGTCATGGCCTCATTGCTCGGCGGGACGTTCAGCAGCCGGCTGAACCAGCGGCTGCGTGAAGAGCTCGGCTACACGTACGGAGCCCGCGCCGCCTTCGATCCTCGCCGCGCTGCCGGGCCGTTCTCGGCGCGGGCGGCGGTCCACACCGAAGTCACCGCGGACGCGGTCCGCGAGACGTTCGCCGTGCTCGACGCACTGCAGGCTGCCGAGCCGTCTTCCGAGGAGCTGCGAGAGGTGACCGACTTCCTGGTTGGTGTGTTCCCCCTGCGCTTCGAGACCACCGCGGGGGCCGCGGCCGGGATCGAACCGGTCGCCGTGTACGGTCTCGATCACGACTGGTGGGCGACCTATCGTGATCGGATCGAGGCCGTCGGACCGCCCGAGGTCCTGGGGGCGGCGACAGCCCTCGTCCGGCCGGGCGAGGCACTCGTCGTGCTCGTCGGCGACGCGGAGGCCGTCCGCCCCGGACTGGAAGCCGCGGACCTCGGACCGGTGGAAGTGATCCGGCCGTCCGACGACGGCATTGGGGAAGGGGACTCCGGCTAGTACTCCGTCATCGCGGCGCACGCTTATCGTTCCGCCGGGAGCGGGCCTGCGCCCGCTCCAGGCGCGCCCGCGCGCGAGCGAGCCGGACCGAGGGCTGACCGCGCAGCCGGCCCGGGTCGAGGGCGTCGGGATGCTCGCCCCGCGCGACTTCGGCGAGCAGGGTCGACGCGCGCTCCAGCTCACCGGCATCGGTCAGGAGCTGAACGCGGCCATACCATCCGTCGCCGTCCCCCACCGGCAGGGCAAGCAGGCGCTCGAGGAGGTCGGCCGCTCGCTCGGTATGCCCGGCCTTGCGGTGCGCGAGATGGGCAGCCCGCAGGTCCGCGTATGCCGGCTCCATGGCCAACCCGGCGAGGTAGTCAAACAGCAGGTCGGCATTCGCGGCTCGGTGGGCCGCTGGCCCGCGACGCACGTGGCGCTCGCGGAAATCGGCGAGCAACGATCGTTTCTCGCGCTCGACCCAGGTCCGGGCCACGCTGCCGGCGGGCCAGCGTTCCCCCACCTCTGCCAGGAAGGTCGCGCCAGCGAGGTGCCGGTCGGTCGCCTCGTAGGCCGAACCCAGTTCGGACCGGGCGAGCGTGTCAAACGAAGGATCGATCTCGACGAGCCGCTCCGCGCTGCCGACCCAGTCATCGAGCCGGCCGCGCTCGCGGTAGTAACGCGCCGCGAACCGGAGCCAGTAGCGCTCTCGGTGGTTGCGCCAGTCCTGGCCGTCGATGTAGTGCTCGATGATCCAGCGCCGCTGCGCCTCCGGGTCGTCAAGGAAGACCGCGGCCGGCACGCGAAAGCCCTGCACCGATCTCCATGCCGGCTGATGCCACGGGCTGGGCTCGGCGGCCACACGCCCGCGCCGCGGGCGTCGCGCCCGACGCGACCCGGCCGGGCGTGGCTCGCCCGTCGCCAACGGCCACGCCACGGTCGCCGCCTCACCGCGTTCGAGCGCGCCGTCGTACGCCCGCCGGCGCACCGGGTCCCGGAGCTCGGACCACGCGCGGTTGAGCAGCGAGGTCCGACGCGTGGCCAGACCGGTGGAGGCTCCGCCGCGATCGGGATGGTGTCGAAGGACCGCCCGGCGGAAGGCCACCCGGAGCTGGTCCGACGACGCAGATGGATCCACGTCCAGGACGGCGTAGAAGTCGAGGTCCTGGTGGGTGACGTCCGGCGAGGAGGCCATCCGACGAGTGTACGGGTCCGATGGCTGGGTCGGGGTTGCTATGCTCCCCCGCATGGCTGCGACCTCCCGCCCGGCGCGGCCACGTGCCGGGCACCTGGTGATGATCGGCGGCGCGGAGGACAAACTGCGCCAGCGGACGATCCTCACCCGGTTCGTCACCCTGGCTGGCGGGCCCTCGGCGCGGATCCTGATCATCTCGACCGCGTCCTCCCTCGGCGACGAGGCGACGTACCTGTACGCGTCGCTGTTCCACCAGCTCGGCGTGGCAGAGGTGATCAGCGTGCGGCCACTGACCCGCGAGGAGGCGAACGCCACCCGCGTGGCGGAGCAGGTGCGGGATGCCACCGCGGTGTTCCTCACCGGCGGCAACCAGCTGCGACTCTCGAGCGTGGTGGGGGGCACGCGCCTTGGCAAGGCGCTCGTCGAAGGCCATAAGCACGGGTTGGTCGTGGCCGGCACCAGCGCGGGCGCGTCGGCGATCGCCAGCCACATGGTCGCGTTCGGCACCAGCGGGGCGACCCCCAAGCAGCGAATGACCCAGATGAGCGCCGGCCTTGGCCTGCTGCCGGGAGTCGTCATCGACCAGCACTTCGAGCAGCGCAACCGCATCGGTCGACTCATTGCGCTCGTCGCCCAGTCGCCGGCGCTGCTTGGAATCGGCCTTGACGAGGACACCGCTGCGGTCGTATCCCCGAGCGGAGTGCTCGAGGTCATCGGCAAGGGAGCGGTCACCATCCTCGACCCGGCCAAGCTCCAGACCGATGCCTACGAGGCGAAACGCCACCGGCCGATCATGGTCAGCGGGGTCGTTCTCCATAGCCTGCCGTCCGGCTACCGATTCGACCTCCGCCGTCGCCAGGTCCGGGCCACGCTCCGGCCGGTTGACGCGACGGACCGTCAGCTGGCCCACATCCAGGCCGCGTCCGATCGCACCCGGCGCCTGATTCGCCGCATCGCGTCCGAGGGCGCCGACGACACCGCGCCCGAGCGCTCACGGCGACGATCGGTCCGCTCCCGCTCGCTCGAGGAAGCCAGCGAGTGACGCGGCGCGCGGCGCCCGAGGGCACCGGCCCGCGCGGGACCCTGCGCATCGTTGAGCAGCGGGTCTTCCGCGGCCCGAACTACTGGTCGTACGACCCGACCATCAAGCTCGTCGTCGACCTCGGCGAGCTGGAGGAATGGCCCACCAACCGGTTGGAGGGGTTCACCGACCGGCTGCTCGGGATCGTCCCCGAGGTCGCCACCCACTCGTGCGGGACCGGCCGACCCGGAGGCTTCGAGGATCGCCTGCGGGAGGGAACCTGGCTCGGTCACGTGGCCGAGCACATCGCCCTCCAGCTCCAGCGCGACGCCGGGACGGAGGTGGGGCGCGGAAAGACCCGCTCCACCGGGCAGAAGGGCCGATACCACGTCATCTTCTCGTATGCCGAGGAGAGCGTCGGGCTGGCAGCCGGGCGGCTCGCCGTGCGCCTGGTCAACCACCTCGTCGAAGCGGAGGCCGACTTCGACTTCCGGGCCGAGTTCGAGCAGCTCATCCGCCTTGCCGAGCGGGCCGCGTTTGGCCCGTCGACGCAGGCCATCCTCGACGAGGCCGCCCTTCGTGACATTCCGTGGATCCGGCTCAACGAGGCCTCGCTGGTTCAGCTCGGGCACGGTGTCCACCAGAAGCGGATCCGCGCCACGATGACCTCGCAGACGGCCGCCCTGGGCGTGGACATCGCCCAGGACAAGAAGCTCACGAATCGCCTGCTGGCGGCGACCGGCGTGCCCGTACCGCGCTCGGAAGTCGTGCGCAGCGAGGACGAGGCGGTTGTCGCGGCGACGCGCATCCGCTATCCGGTCGCGATGAAGCCCCTCGACGGGAATCACGGCCGCGGGGTGATGCTGAACCTCGTCGACGAGGCCGCGGTCCGAGCTGCGTACCCGATCGCCCGCGCCGAGTCCCGTTTCGGCGGCGTCGTCGTCGAGTCGTTCCTCGTCGGCAACGATTATCGCTGCCTGGTCGTCGGCGGGCAGCTGCGGGCCGTGGCCCAGCGGGTTCCGGCCCACGTCGACGGGGACGGGAAGCAGACAGTTGCCCAGCTGGTTGCGATGACGAACGCCGACCCGCGCCGCGGCATCGGTCATGAGAAGGTTCTGACCCGGATCGCCATCGACGAGGAGGCGGAGAGCTACGCCGTCGAGCAGGGATTCGCGCTCGATGCGGTGCCTCCCAAAGGCACGCGGATCTATCTCAAGCGCACTGGAAACATGAGCACCGGGGGGATCAGCATCGACCGGACCGAGGAGATCCACCCCGAGAACCAGGAGATCGCCGAGCAGGCGGCCAAGGTCATCGGTCTTGACATCGCCGGCATCGACTTCATCTGTCCCGACATCAGCGTGCCGGTGCGCGAGACCGGCGGCGGCATCGTGGAGGTGAACGCCGCCCCGGGATTCCGGATGCACACCAACCCGACCGAGGGCGAGCCGCAGTACGTCGCCAAGCCGGTCATCGACATGCTCTTCCCGCCGGGCACGCCGTCTCGGATCCCGATCGTGGCCGTGACCGGCACGAACGGCAAGACGACTACCGCCCGGATGATCAGCCACATCCTGAAGGGCATGGGGCGCAAGGTCGGGATGACGAGCACCGATGGGATCCTCATCGACGGTCGGCCGATTCGGCGCGGGGACATGAGCGGACCGAAGTCGGCGTCGATGGTCCTCCAGAACCCGCTGGTCGATACCGCGGTGTTCGAGGTGGCGCGTGGCGGGATCCTCCGGGAGGGCCTCGGTTACCAGCGCAACGACGTCGCAGTCGTCCTGAACGTCGCGTCCGACCACCTCGGCCTGGGTGGCATCACCAGCCTTCGCCAGCTGGCCGCCGTCAAGCAGGTGATCGTCGAGGCCGTGCCCCGGTCGGGGACGGCGGTGCTCAACGCGGATGACCCGCTCGTGGCGAAGATGGCGGCCGCCTGCTCCGGATCGGTCATCTACTTCAGCCTGAACCCCGAGAACGAGACGCTCCGCCGCCAGGCGTCACGCGGACGCCGTGCGGTCACTGTCGAGGCAGGGCGCAACGGCGACCTCATCGTCCTGCGCCAGGGTCGCAAGAGCCTGCCGCTGGTCTGGACCCACCTCATCCCGGCCACCTTCGAGGGGCGGGCGAAGATGAACGTGCTCAACGCGCTGGCCGCCACCGCCGCGGCGTGGGCCACCGGTGCCCATCTCCACGACATCCGCCAGGGGCTCCGGACCTTTGCCACGTCCTACTTCCAGGCGCCGGGCCGCCTGAACCTGTTCGACCTCGACGGGTTCCGGGTCCTCGTCGACTACGCGCACAACTCGCATGCCATGCAGGCGCTTGGGTCGTTCATCGACGCCATCTCCGACGACCCGAGCAATGGGCACCATCCGCTGGTCACCGGGCGCCGGATCGGGGTCATCGCCACCGCAGGCGACCGCCGCGATCGCGACATCCGGGACCTGGGCCGGGTCTCGGCGCGCTACTTCGACCGGATCGTGATCCGGGAGGACCAGAATCCGCGAGGCCGCCAGCCAGGCGCCACGGCGGCCCTCATCCAGGAGGGGGTGGAAGCCGCCATCCTCGAGGGAGCCCGCTGTCAGAAGATCGAGATCGTGCTTGACGAGCTCGACGCCACCCGCCGCGCGCTCGATCTCGGTCGAAAGGGTGACCTCGTGGTGCTCTGCGTGGACCACGCCAACCTGGCATGGAAAGAGCTCCAGCACCGACTCCACGGAACGCCCAGCGAGGTTCCCGAAACGGCTCCGGCCACCAACGGCGCCGGGTCGTCAGCCGACATCGACGCGGAGGACTTCTTCTAGGCGGAGCGGTCGCGCGTTGACCGGTCGCGCGTTGACCGGTCGCGCTGTGAGCGATCACGAGCATCGAGCAGCTCTCGCAGCCGGGCGAGGGGGACCGGACGAAACCCCTCCCGCGCCAGCCAGGCAAAGATCTGGGGCCGCTCGACGTGGCTCATGACCGCCGCGATGTCGCCCCGATGGCTCCGGCCGAGCAGCGCCCGGAGCGATCCCAGCTCGGTCTTGTAGGCGACGACGCGACCCGGGTAGCCGCTCTCCGCCGCGGCGGCCCGAAACAGGGCGTTCATCTGCCCGACCTCCCGGCCGCGGAGGTAGTGGCGTTTCTCGCAGATGACAAGGTCGTCTGCCCGGCTGCCGGCCAGTCGGCCGAGGCCGAGCAGGATGTCATCGGTGCGGTCGCCGGCCGTGCCCAGCGCCAGGCGAACGCGACCGTTTGGCTTGAGGACGAGCCGATCGCACACGTCGAGCAGGCCGGCCAGCCCCGCCTCGTTGTGGGCGAAGTCGACCAGGGCGAGCACGCCGCGGCGGGCATAGAGGTTCAGCCGTCCGGGGTTCACCGTCTCGTCCTGCGCGAAGGTGGCGAGGCCGATGCGGATCTCGTCGGCCGACAGTCCGAGGGCGTCGCAGGCCGCGGCCGCGGCCAACGCGTTGGCAACGTTGTAGCGGGACAGCCCGCCAAACGTGACCGGCAGGTCCGCCGCCACGGCGAGGCTCACCCGCCGGCCCCGAGGCCGGCGCAGGACGAGCCTGCCTCGTTCGAGGACGGCCGCTCGGCCGCCGGAGGCGAGGGCTTCGGCCACCGCCGCGGCGCGGGGCGAGAGACTGAAGGCATACGGCCGGGCTCGCGAATGCAACCGCATGGCCCATACCCGCGGGTCCTCACCATTGAGCACAGCCCATCCCCCGCGGCGGGTGATCCGGACCACGGCGCCCTTGACCTCGGCCAGCTCGTCCAGGGTGTCGATCCCTTGCAGGCCGAGGTGGTCCGCGCTCACGTTGGTGACGACCGACACGTCGTTGCGCTCGTAGCCGATGCCGCGCAGCAGGATCCCACCACGCGCGGTCTCGAGCACGGCAAGGTCAAGGTCCGCCTCGGCGAGGATCCGGCCGGCACCACCGAACCCGGTCCAGTCGCCGGCCTCGACCAGTTCGCCGCGGACGTAGATGCCGTCCGAGTTCGTCATCCCCACCCGCCGGCCGGCGGCCGACGCGATGTGGGCGATGAGCCGGGTCGTGGTGCTCTTCCCGTTCGTGCCGGTCACGGCCACGATCGGGACGCGGGGGACGGGAAGGATCGCTCGGGGCCCCCCGGCCACGGCACGCAGGGAGCGGAGCTCGCGGCGCTCGGTGCCCGCACCGAGCGCCACCCGTGCGGCGGCTCCGGCGATGGCCTGGGCGATGGCCCGCCGCCGCCAGGCGAACGCTGTCATCACGCGCGTGCCGTCTGCCGACCGCCGGAAGGTCACCCGCGGGGCGGGAAAGCCCAGCTCGTGGTGGAAGTGCCGAATCAGCTCGCCCGCGTCGCGGGCCACGCCGGCCACCGACTCCGGATCGCCCTGGAACTCGAGCTTGATGGCGGGACGGTTAGCGAACCGGTTCGGCCCCTCCAGGACGCGCAACTCGAGCAGCTCGACGGCCGGCTCGGGCGGGCGGTCGGCGGCCATGGCGGCCAGTATAGTTTCGGCCCCATGGCCTCCCAGCCGATGCTGTCGGACCTTCACACGCACGTCGTCGCCCGCGTTCCAGCGTACCTCGCCGATCTCGAGACGCTGGTGAACATCGACTGTGGCTCGTATACGCCCGAGGGGGTGAACCGAGTCGCCGATGCGGTGGTCGAGCACTTGACGGCGCTTGGGGCGGCCGTGGAGCGGATCGGTGCCGGAGCGGCGCCTGACGGCCGCCCGCTCGGTGACCTCGTCATCGGCCGTCTGGCGGGCAGCGGTCCGCGGCTCCTGCTCATCGGTCACATGGACACCGTCTTTGAGCCGGGCACCGTCGCCGCTCGCCCGTTCCGGGTGGAAGGCGGGCGGGCCCTGGGGCCGGGCGTGTCCGACATGAAGGGCGGCCTGCTGGCCGGTCTCACGGCACTGGCCGCGGCCCAGGCCGCGGGGCACCGCCCATCGGTCACCTTCGTGGCGAATCCCGACGAGGAGATCGGGTCACCGTTCTCCGGACCCGTCATCGGCGACCTCGCGGCGGGACACGACGCTGCCCTCGTCCTGGAGTGCGCGCGAGCCAACGGCGACATCGTCAGCGCCCGGAAGGGGATCGCCGAGATGGTCGTCACCGTCCACGGGCGCGCCGCCCACGCCGGGGTCGAGCCCGAGAAGGGGCGCAGCGCGATCCTCGCCGCGTCACGGTTGGTCGAGTCCCTCCACGCCCTGAACGGACGCTGGCCGACGGTCACCTGCAATGTCGGCGTCATCGCTGGCGGTACGCGCCCGAACGTCGTCGCCGAGTCGTGCCGGCTGGAGGTCGACCTGAGAGCCGCCAACACGGACGAGTTCGGGGAGGCGACCGCCGCCGCGGCCGAGATCATGGCGGCAACCTCCGTCCCCGACACCACGGCCGAGCAGCAGGTCATCGCCTCCCATCCACCGATGGAGAAGTCCGCGGCGAGCGAACGGCTCGTCGAGCTGGCCCGGAGCATCGGCTCCGAGCTCGGCTTCGAGGTCCGCGACGCGCTCACCGGTGGCGCCTCCGACGCCAACACCACTGCGGCCGCCGGGCTGCCGACGCTCGACGGCCTCGGCCCGATCGGCGGCGATGACCACGCGCTGCCGGAGTGGCTCGACCTGGCAAGCGTCGCGCCGAGGACGACCCTCCTGGCGGGCCTCGTCCTCCGGGCCCAGGAGGCGCTCTGACCGCCGGAGCGGCAGCGGCCGCTAGAATCGGTCCTCCGTTGACCGATTCGTTCCGCCATCACACGCGCCTCGAGGTCCGGTTTCGGGACATCGACGCTTTCGGCCACGTGAACAACGCCTCGTTCGTGACCTACCTCGAGCAGGCACGCGTGCGCTTTCTGATCGACGTCCTTCGGGTGGACGTCGTCCAGAGCCTGCCCGTGATCCTGGCCGCGCTGCAGGTGGACTTCCGCTCGCCGATCCTCTTCGGGGACGAAGTCGGGATCGGTACCCGGGTGGACTGGATCGGCAACACCAGCCTGTCCATGTCGCATCGGATGACCGCCCGCGGCGACGGCGGAGACTCGGAGCGCGTCGTGGCCGAGGCCGGCACGGTGCTGGTGGCCTACGACTACGAGACGGAGCGACCGATCCGGGTCCCGGACGCCTGGCGGACCGCCTTCGCCGCCCACGAGGGGCGCAGCCTGGAGCGACCAGCATGAGCGACGAGCATCGGTACGACCTGCTCATCCTCGGCGGCGGGATGAGCTACGTGGGCGCCATTCGGGCCGCCCAGCTCGGGATGAAGGTCGCGGTTGTCGAGCGCGACAAGCTCGGCGGCACCTGCCTGAACCGCGGTTGCATCCCATCCAAGGCGCTGCTCGAGACAGCAGATCTGCTCCACCGCGCCAGGGAGCTGGGCGAAGAGTTCGGCCTGACCAACACCGCGGGCATCGGCCTGGACCCCGCCAACCTCGGCAAGCGTCGCGATGCCGTGGTCGACAAGCACGTTCGGGGCGTCGAGTTCCTGCTAAAGAAGAACGCGGTGGCCGTCCTGCGCGGGCACGGCGTGTTGACCGGGCCGACCAGCGTCCGGGTCAGCGGCGGCGAGGCCGGGGACGTGGAGGCCAGCGCCACCGACCTCATCCTGGCCACCGGCAGCGCCCCTCGGCACCTGCCCGACCTGACGGTCGACCAGGACAAGGTCATCGACTCGGACGAGGCGCTCCGCCGGGACCCGCCCCCGAAGTCGGTGACGATCATCGGCGCCGGCGCGATTGGCGTGGAGTGGGCCAGCCTGTACGGGGACCTCGGGGCGGAGGTCCGCCTGGTCGAGTTCATGGACCGCATCGTTCCCCTCGAGGACCCCGACATCAGCAAGGAGCTCGCGCGCCTGTTCCGGAAGCGAGGAATGTCGATCCACGCCGCTTCCACCGTGGATCCGGCATCCCTCCAGCCCACGAAGACCGGCATCCGCCACGCGATCGTCGCGAATGGCGGCGAACGGACGGAGGTGGAGAGCGACTGGATCCTGGTGGCCATCGGCCGTCGGCCGGTGACCGAGAACATCGGCCTGGAGCAGCTGCCGGGCCTACGCACGGAGAAGGGCTTCATTCTCGTCGACGGGAACATGCGGACCGGCGTCCCGCACGTGTACGCGATCGGCGACATCGTCCCCGGCTATGCCCTCGCCCATGTCGCGAGCCACGAGTCCCTGGTCGCGGTCGAGACCATTGCCGGCCGCGAGCCGGCCCCGATTCGGATGGACCTCATGCCCCGCGTGACGTTCTGCCGGCCAGAGATCGCCAGCGTCGGCCTCAGCGAGGCGGATGCCACCGCTGCTGGTCATGAGGTGAAGGTCGGGAGCTTCCCCTTCCGGGCCCTCGGCAAGGCGACGATCGTCGGCGAGGTCGACGGGTTCGCGAAGTTCGTGGCCGATGCCGGGACCGGTCTGCTGCTCGGGGCGCATATCATCGGTCCCCACGCCGGCGACCTGCTGGCGGAGCCGACCTTTGCCCGCCTCGTCGAGGGGACGGTCGAGGAGATCGCGATGTCCGTGCATGCCCATCCAACCCTGACCGAGGTCCTCGCCGAGGCCGCCCTGGCCGTCGACGGGGTCGCCCTGCATGTCTGACCGATGAACGAACCCGACAGCCACAAGAGACCCGGACGCGAGATCGGGCTCGCGTGGGATGACAAGACCGATGTCGCCGCGTGGCCGAAGGCGGCGCGCGATGGCGGACCGAAGGTCGCCGCGCCGCCTCCGCATCGCGCACACGGGCTCAGCGACGGTGACGTTCTCGCGATGTACCGCCAGGTGCTCGTAGCCCGGGCCGTCGACGAGCGGATGTGGCTCATGCAGCGGGCCGGGAAGATCGCCTTCATCATCAGCGTCCAGGGTCACGAGGTGGCACAGGTCGGCGTCAGCTGGCCGCTTCGCAAGGGCCACGACTGGATGGCGCCGTTCTATCGGTCCATTGCGGCGGCCATGACGTTCGGCATGACGCCGGAGGACATCATCACCGCCCACCTGGCCAAGGGCGACGACATTTCGTCCGGCGGGCGACAGATGCCGGGCCACTACGGCGCCGCGCCACACAACATCCTGAGCGTGAGCTCGCCGGTCGGGACGCAGGTCCTCCATGCCGTGGGGTTGGGCCTCGGCGCCTGGGTGCGCGGCGACGACGCGGTCGCGATCACCCAGTTCGGCGAAGGCACGGCCAACCAGGGAGAGGTTCACGAGGCGATGAACTTCGCCGGCGTTCACAAGCTACCGGTCATCTTCGTCTGCGAGAACAACGGGTTTGCGATCAGCGTCCCACTGGCGCGGCAGGTGGGCGGCGGGTCCATTGCCGCCCGGGCGGCCGGCTATGGCTTCCCCGGAGTCCAGGTCGACGGCGGCGACCTGCTCGCCTGCTACGCGGTCGGCCGGGAGGCGCACGAGCGGGCGCGGACCGGCGGCGGGCCAACTCTCATCGAGGCGCACGTCGTGCGCCTGACCAGCCACTCGTCCGACGACGATCAGCGCCGCTACCGGGACGCGGAGGACGTCGATGCGCTGAAGGAGCAGGACCCGATCCCCCGCCTGGCGGCCAGCATGCGCGAATGGGGCATCCTCGATGAGTCGGCCGACGAGGCGCTGCGGGCGGAGGTCAAGGCCCAGGTTGCGGAGGCGGCCGCGCGGGCCGAAGCGCGTCCGGAGCCCGACCCCGCCACCATCCTCCGCCACGTGTACGCGGACGGGGGCTGACCGATGGCCGAGCTGAACATCCTGGAGGCCATTCGTCGCGCGATGGACGAGGAGCTCGCCGCCGACGAGCGGGTCATGGTCATGGGCGAAGACGTCGGCCGAAAAGGCGGCGTGTTCGGGGCCACCGACGGGCTGTGGGCGAAGTACGGCGAGAAGCGGGTCCTCGACACCCCGCTCAGCGAGGGGCTGATCGCCGGCGCCGCGATGGGGGCGGCACTGTACGGCCTGCGGCCGATCGCCGAGATGCAGTTCGCCGACTTCGTGTACCCCGCCTTCAACCAGATCGTGAGCGAGATCGCCAGGATGCGGTTCCGATCGAACGGGGCGTTCGGGGTACCGATGGTCATCCGCATGCCGTACGGCGGCGGGGTCCACGGGGCGCTGTACCACTCCCAGTCGAACGAGACCTACTTCACGTCCACCGTCGGGCTCAAGGTGGTCGCACCGGGCACGCCGGCTGATGCGTACGGCCTGCTGAAGGCCGCGGTCCGTGACCC
This sequence comes from Candidatus Limnocylindria bacterium, assembly GCA_035709505.1. Taxonomy (GTDB): domain Bacteria; phylum Chloroflexota; class Limnocylindria; order QHBO01; family QHBO01; genus DASTEQ01. The sequence goes on along the minus strand of DASTEQ010000077.1, from coordinate 283 downwards.
GGATCCGGTGATGTATTTCGAGCACAAGAAGACCTATCGCCTGTTCAAGGCGGAGGTGCCGGACGACGGTGACGGCCTCGTCCCGATCGGCTCCGCAGTCGTGGCCCGGCCGGGGACCGACCTGTCGATCTTCTGCTACGGATACATGCGCTACTGCGCGCTCGAGGCCGCCGAAACGCTGGCCCAGGACGGGATCAATGCCGAGGTCGTGGACCTGCGGACGCTACGCCCGCTGGATCGCGACGCCGTCCTCGCCTCGGTGGTGAAGACGGGCCGCGCGCTC
>DASTEQ010000076.1:0-3815 GCA_035709505.1 Candidatus Limnocylindria bacterium | reverse complement strand
GCAGGCATTGTGGATCTACCTGCTCCTGCTGGCGGCCGGGATCATCGGCGGCTTCGTGGTGGTGCGGATGTTCTACCGCCAGACCCGGCTGCCGATCATTCGCCAGCTCGACGAGATCGGAGGGGCGGTCGTCGGGCTGCTCTGGGTGGCGCTCATCTACACCCTGAGCCTGGTCGCCCTCGACACCTTCTTCCTGGCGACCGATGACACGTCGGTGGCCACCATCCTGGGGCCGATCTACGAGATCATGAACGAGTCGTTCATCCTCAGCTGGTTCCGCGAGTGGCTGCTCCCGATCGTGAGCTTCATCCTCAGACCCTTCGTCCCCAACGACATCGAGCCGTTCCTGGCCTTCTGACCGCGCCAACCGATCGGCACTGGTTCGATCGGTCCGCCCTCGATGTCGCCCGCGATCTGCTGGGGGCCGTCCTGGTCCACGATGCCCAAGACGGTCGGGTGGCTGTCCGGCTGGTGGAAACCGAGGCCTATCTCGGGCCCGAAGACCTCGCCGCGCATTCTTCCCGAGGGCGAACGGCTCGCAATGAGCCGATGTTCGGCCCTCCGGGCCACCTGTACGTGTATCGGATCTACGGTATCCACGATTGCGTGAACGTGGTCTGCGGTCCCGGGGGGAAGCCGGAGGCGGTGCTGCTGCGCGCGGGAGAGGTGATCGAGGGCGAGGCCGTCGCGCGAGCTCGTCGTGGTCCGCGGGCGGAGAGCCGGCGGCTGGCGTCCGGTCCGGGGAACCTCGGGCGCGCCCTCGGCATCGATCGCGGACTGAGCGGGACTGACCTGCTCTCAGGCGCGGTCCATATCCGCGCCGGGTCCACGCCCCGGCGGATCACGACGCGGCCGAGGGTTGGTGTCGACTACGCGGGCGCCTGGGCCAAGCGTCCATACCGATTCCTCGTCACCGATGACCCGTTCGTCTCGCGCGGCTGATCCCGACCCGTCCAGCCTGCGGGTGCTGGAGTTCGGGGCGATCACCGAGCGGCTCGCGGCGCGGACCGCATTCGCGCCCTCGCGCGAGCTGGCCGAGGCTTTGCTGCCCGTCGGCGACGCGGTCCACGTTGGCCTGCTCCAAGACCAGACCGATGAGGCGGTGCGGCTCCTCGAGCTGCATCCCGACGCCACCATCGGCGGGGCGCGGGACGTCCGGGGCCCGCTGAAGCGCGCGAAACGCGGCGGCCGGCTGGCTCCGGCCGAGCTGCTTGACGTCGCCGGTACCGCACATGCCATCGAGCAGTTCCGCCGCCGGCTCGCCCGCTGGCCCGGCCCCCAGCTCGGCGCGATCCGCGACGACCTTGAGCCGGTGCCCGATCTGCGCGAGCAGATCGAGCGCAGTATCGATCCCGCCGGTGAGATCCTGGACGGGGCCTCGTCCGCGCTGAAGTCTGCTCGTCGCCGGATGCGGGTCGCGCAGGAGCGGCTCCGCGAGCGGCTGAACGCCATGCTCCGCTCGTCCGACCTTGCGGGGGCCATCGGCGACGCGATCGTCACGCAGCGGAACGGGCGCTACGTGATCCCGGTGCGGGCCGAAGCCAAGGGTCGCGTCCCGGGCATCGTCCACGACCAGAGCGCGTCGGCCGCGACCCTGTTCATCGAGCCGATGGGCGTGGTCGAGCTGAACAATGGGTGGATCGAGGCCACGCTGGAGGCGGCCGCGGAAGAGGAGCGCATCCTCGAGTCTCTGTCGCGGGCGGTCGAAAGCCACGCCGACTCGCTGGCCACGTCGCTCGCGGCCCTTGCCCGGGCGGACCTCTGGATGGCCCGCGCCCACCTCGCCGCGGAGCTCGACGCGGTGCGGCCCAAGGTGAGCGAGGACGCCCTCGAGCTGCTGTCCGCCCGGCATCCGTTGCTCGGCGCCGACGCGGTGCCCATCGACCTGCGGCTCGGCGATCGGTTCGGCTACCGCGCGCTCGTCATCACCGGCCCGAATACCGGCGGCAAGACCGTGGCCCTGAAGACCATCGGTCTCCTCGCGCTCATGCACCAGGCCGGCCTGCGCGTGCCGGCGGCCGGTGGCGCCCGGCTGCCCGTCTTCACCCAGGTCTTCGCCGATATCGGCGACGAGCAGGGCATTGCCCAGTCGCTGTCCACCTTCTCGTCGCACCTGCGAAATGTCGTGCGCTTCCTCGAGGCGGCCGGTCCCCACAGCCTCGTGCTGCTCGACGAGATCGGGGCGGGGACCGATCCGACCGAGGGCTCGGCCCTCGCCATGGCCGTCGTCACCGTCCTGCTCGAGCGCGGGGCGCTGGTGGCGGCCACCACCCATTACGCCGAGCTCAAGGCGTTCGCCGAGACCCAACCGGGCGTGACCAACGCCGCCGTCGAGTTCGACGTCGCCACTCTCCGCCCGACGTACCACCTGTCGATCGGCCTGCCCGGGGCCTCCCAGGCGTTCGCCATCGCGGAGCGGCTCGGCCTCGCTCCGGAGGTGCTGGCGCTTGCCCGCGAACGGGTTTCCTCGACGCATGCGTCGCTGGAGGAGACCCTCGCCGCCATCCGGCGGACCGAGGCCGAGCGTTCCAAGGCGCTGGCCACCGCGGTCGAAGAGCGGGACGCGGCGCGCGCCGAGCGGGACCGTGCGACCACCGGGACGGAGCGCGCCCGGCGGGAAGCCGCTCGGATCCTGGCCGAGGCAAGCCGCGCCGCGGATTCGATCGTCCTTGACGCCGAACGAGAAGCTGCCGAGGTGCGAAGGGCGAGCGGGCGACGAGCAAAGACCCCCGCACCGGATTCGGCGGCCCCGGTAGCCGCGCCCCGCCGAGCGAAGCAGCCGCTGCCGGCCGAGCTCGCGGAGCTGACCGACCTCGCGCCGGAGCCGGGCCTTCAGCCGCGCGTCGGCCTCTGGGGGAGGAGCCGGACGCTCGGTCGGAGCGGGCGCATTGCCGCGGTCAGCGGCAAAACGGGACGGATCACCCTCGAGTCCGACGGTGCCCGGCTCGTCGTTCCGGGTGCCGATGTCGAGGTCATCGACGAGCCGACCGCTGGTCCACCGCCCCGCGACGAAGCAGCCGATGAGCTGCGCCGCCGCGCGGCAGCGCAGCTGGGGACCTCACTCGACCTGCGCGGCGAACGGGTCGAGGATGCGCTCGAACGTCTCGCCGCGTATCTCGACCAGGCGCTCCTCGCCGGGGCCGACGAGGCGGTGATCATCCACGGTGCGGGGACCGGAGCCCTGCGACGGGCGATCCGCGAGTACCTGGCCGATCACCCGCGGGTTCGTGGCCAGCGCCGTGGCCGGCGCGAGGAAGGCGGGGACGGGGCGACGGTCGCCGAGCTCTAAGGGGCCTGCGAGGCCGAGGGCTCCGGTTCGGGGGTAGGCGGTAGCGGTTCGGGCGTGGGGGTCGCCTCCGGAGTTGGGGTCGCCTCCGGGGTCGGCGTCGAGGTCGGGATCTCGCCCGGGGTGCACTCCTCGGTCGGCGCGAGTGGGGCGTCCAGCGCGCCGAGCGGCCCGCGCGGCACGCTCGACTCGCGGCCTCGCCACGTCTCGATCCACGCCCGGTTGGACGCCTCCCACACCTGGTTCGGCTCGTCCCAGCCGACGAGGTCGAGGAACACCGACAGGAGGGGGGCGAGCGGCGGATCGGGCTCGCCGCTGGGTTGCGGCCCGGCTGGCGGGGCGGGGGTGGCTGGCACGAAGTCGCCGCACCCTTCCTGCCAGATGCGGCCGGTCGCCGCCTCAATCGCCAGCTCGACGTGAGAATCGTCGGAATCGAGGCTCGGCCCGTTGGCCATGAACAGCTCGGTCATCGTCCGCGTCGTGTGCTCGCCGGGCGCCTGGCCGGTGATGACGTCGACCTCCCGCTCGG
>DASTEQ010000075.1:0-11876 GCA_035709505.1 Candidatus Limnocylindria bacterium | reverse complement strand
TGACGCTGCCCGGCTGCATGGTCCGCACCATCTCGGAAGTGATCAGCTTGGGCGCGGGACGGCCGGGGATGAGGGCGGTGGTGATGACGAAGTCGGCCGCCTGCACCCGCTCGGCGATCAGCTCGCGTTGCCGCCGCTGGTAGTCCTCGTTCATCTCGCGTGCGTAGCCGCCGGAGGTCTGCGCAGACGCCTTCTCCTCGTCGGTCATCGGGACCTCGACGAAGGTCGCGCCCAGGCTCTCGACCTGCTCCTTGACCACCGGTCGGACGTCGAACGCCTCCACCACCGCGCCAAGCCGGCGGGCCGTGCCGATGGCCATCAGCCCCGCCACCCCCGCCCCCATGATCAGGCCGCGCGCCGGGCGGACCGTGCCCGCGGCCGTGGTCAGCAGCGGGAAGAACTTCGGCAGCCGGCTGGCGGCCATGAGAACCGCCTTGTACCCGCCGACGGTGCTCTGGGACGAGAGCGAGTCCATCGACTGGGCGCGGGTGATGCGGGGAATGGCGTCCATGCTGATGGCGGTGATCCCCCGCTCCGCGAGGCGCTCGGCCAGCTTCGGGTTGGAAAGGGTCCCCAGCGTGCCGATCAGCACCGCCTCGGGACGGAGCATGTCCATCTCTTCGTCGGTGGGCCGCCCAACGCGGAGAACGAGATCCGCCTGACCGTAGAGGGCGGCGACGTCAGGAACGATCGTCGCGCCGGCCTCGGCGTAGGCGGCGTCCGGGAAATACGCCGCCTCCCCGGCACCGGCCTGGACCAGCACCTCGTTGCCGGCCGCGACAAGCTGGCCGGCAATCTGCGGGGTGAGGGCGGCGCGTGCCTCGCCCTCGGCGGTTTCGCGCGGGACGGCAATCTTCATGAAGGACAGGGTCCGATGGAGGGTGGAAGGCAGACGGACGACCGCCCCTGAAGCAGGACGGCGGCCGGTGGTTCGGAGTCTAGCATGGGGCCCCGCCGCGTCCGGACGTGGTGGAGCCGCGGTCAGCGGAACGAATCGGCGACCCGCTGTGCGGCCTCCAGGCTGGGCGCTCCCTCGACGCGGAAGGCCACCACCCCGTCGTCCCAGATCAGAGCCGAGCTCACCAGCCGCAAGGTGGTGTCCACGATCTCGCCGCTCGCGTCGCGGTAGAAGAACGCGTGGGTGCCACCTTCGATCCACCAGCCGGGGTGCCCGTTCACGGTCACCGATTCGACCTCCGTGCCCTCCAGGATCATCTTCTCGAATGTTTCCGGGCCGATGTCGGCGCGAAACTGGGTGACGACCAGTCCAATCCCCTCGTCGTCGGCGGGGAACGAAGGTCGGTCGCCCCAGACCACGGTCACGGTGCCGCCCGACGGGAACGGGGCGAGGTAGACCTTGTCCGGATCGCCGAGCTCGGGGTCCCCGGGGAGGCGGACTTCGAATGGAACGGCATTCTTCGCCTCCTCCATGCTGACAGGCTGCCCGTAACCCCGGTCGGGGACCGATCCAACCGGGGTGGGCAGCGGCGACTCGGCGAGGTTGATTCGGATAGCGCCCAGACCGATGCCGATGGCGCCGACCACGCCGACGACGAGCACGGTCGCGGCCGAGCCGAGGACGAGCGCGCGTGCGAGTGACGCGGGACGCGGCCACCACCCGCCGCGGCCGGGTTCCAACAGGCTCGCGACGACCGCGTCGGCGAGCAGCGGAGTTGGCGGGAAGAGGATCTCGGCAGCGAGGTCATCCAGCGCCGCGGTCAGCGCCGCGTCTCGGTCAGACATCGGGTCCAACCTCGTCGCGCAGCCGGCCCATGGCCCGTGACAAGCGGGACTTCACCGTCCCGCGCGGGATGTCGAGGACGGCCGACATGGCGGCCTCGTCGAGCTCCGCGAACCAGCGCAGGCTGATCACGAGCCGGTCCTCCGGGCGGAGGCGCTCGATGGCGGCCAGCAACGTCTCTCGCCGCTCACCGGCCAGGACCGACCCCTCGGGCGATGGGGCTGCACCGCCCGAGAGGGGGTCCTCCGCCAGGCGGAGGCCCAGCGCGGCCTGCCGCGAGGAGCCACGCCGGCGGTTGCGGGCGGCATTGGCCACGATGCGCAGCAGCCACGGTCGTGGCTCGGCCCCGCTGCGAAAGCGGGGCAGAGCGCGCCACGCGCGGACGAAACCTTCCTGGGCAGCGTCTCGAGCATCGTCGGCATCACCGCACACCAGGAAGGCGGTCCGAAAGGCGACTTCCTCGTATCGGCGCACCAGCTCCTCGTAGGCCGCGACGTCCCCACGCCGCGCCCGTTCCATCAGCTCAATGTCGGACAGTGGACAGCCCTCCACCCCGCGGGATCGATACACCGCTCGGTGCCTGCCGGTTCCCGCCGAAGCGCATCGGCGGAGTATGCGGTCGGCCATCAGGGAACCGCGCGCCGAGGGTCGGTGTATGGGTCACATCACCACCGCTGCACCGATGAGGAGCCTGCCGTGTCACATCGAATCCAATCGCGCTTCGTCCTGTCGCTGGTTGCCGCGGCGACCCTGCTCGTGACCACGGCTGGAGGCGTGCTTGCCAAGTGCGAACATCCCGCCGCCGATGGCGTGTGCCCGGCCGGCATGGTCGCGACGTTCGATCCCGGTGGGACCCTGACCGCCGGCTCCAGCGAGACGGTCGGAGTCTGGATTCACGAGGGCGAGGTGCCGTACGCCGCGGACCGGGTCGAGATCGTGTTCAGCCGCGTTGGGGACGGCACGGTCCTGCGAGTCGCCGCCACGCCCACATCGATGGTCGGCCGCTGGCAGGCGATCGTCGACCTGCCGGCCAGTGGAACCTGGGCACTCGCGGCGGACGTCGCCGGTCCGGACTTCGCCGGCAGTTTGATCCTCGACACGATCCAGGTGGAGCCGCCCGTGGCACCGCCCGCCGGGGCGCCTGGCACGAGCCTGATCCCCGGCCCGGTGCTGCCGTGGCTGGCACTCGTCGCTTTCGCCGCGACGGTGGCCGCCCTGAGCGGCCTCGTGGCCAGGTCGCGGCGCCGGCAACCTGCCGTCCAGGGCTGACGCCCTGACCGATGGTCCGCCTCGCCGACCGGCACGTGAGAACGGGCCGGTCGGCTCTGGGCCTCCACCGCTCGCTCGACGGATCCTTCGGCGCGAGACTTGGTGGAGGTACTTGGAAAATGACCACGCGCCGTGACCGCTCGGCATTCGGCGGGATCGTTGTGGGCTTGATCCTCATCGTTGTCGGCGGCTTCTACGTCCTGACCAACCTCGTCGGCGTGACCCTGAACTGGGACGCGGTCTGGCCGCTCCTGATCGTTGGCCTGGGGGTGCTGTTCCTGGCCCGCGCAATGGTCGCGTCCGACGCGACCGAGCCGCCCGCCTGAACCTAACGCGGCGGCCGGGTCACCGGCACGTGTCCGGGGGACCGATGTCCCCCGGACCGCCGTTCATTGACCCCTTTCCATGGGCTGCGTAGGCTACGAGGCCCAATGGCCACCGTCACGCGACCGCGGAGCCCGGCGGTCGGGGCGCGCCCTGCCGCCGCGACCCGATCGGAGCCGGGTGCCCCGGATCGCTACCTCAACCGCGAGCTCTCCACCCTCCAGTTCCAGGAACGGGTGCTGGCCCAGGCCGAGGATCCCGAGTCCCCCCTTCTGGAGCGGACGAAGTTCGCCGCCATCGTTGCGGGCAACATCGACGAGTTCTACCAGGTCCGCGTTGCCGGCCTGAAACGGCAGGTCGCCGCCGGGACGCTCACCACCTCGCCCGACGGCCTCACCGCGGCCCAGCAGCTGGCCCGCATCGACCGGCGCGTGCGCAAGCTGGCCGCCCGTCACGCGGCGCTGTTCTCGAATGAGATCCGGCCGGCACTCGCGGATGCCGGCGTTCCGATCGTCCACTGGCCCGAACTGGACGAGGCCGCTCAGACGACCCTGCGGGAGATCTTCCAGGACCAGATCTTCCCGGTCCTCACCCCGCTCGCGGTCGATCCCGCGCACCCGTTTCCGTACATCTCGAACCTGTCGCTCAACCTGGCGGTCCTCGTGCGGGACCAGGCGAGCCGGCGTCGGCTGTTCGCCCGGATCAAGGTGCCGTCGCTCCTGCCGCGCTTCATGTACGCGGAGGGCAATGGCCACGGACCGGCCTGGGTACCGCTCGAGGACGTGATCGCCGCCAACCTGGACAGCCTGTTCCCCGGCATGGTCATCGCCGAGTCGTGGAGCTTCCGGGTGACCCGGCATTCGGACCTCGAGATCGACGATGACGAGGCGGAGGACCTGCTCGAGACGATCGAGGAGGAGCTGCGCCGTCTTCGGTTCTCGCGAGCCGTCCGGCTCGAGGTCGAGGAGGGGATGCCCGACCACGTCATCGCCCTGCTGACCCGCGAGATGCAGATGGGGTCGGCGGACGTCCACGAGCTTCCGGCGCCGCTCGGCCTGGCCGACCTGTGGAGCCTTGTCAACCTCGACCGCCCGGACCTCAAGCCCCCGCCCTTCCATCCGATCATCCCCCGCGAGCTCGCCCCGACCGCAGAGGGCCCGGCCGACGTCTTCGCCGCCCTGCGTGCCGGCGACATCCTGGTCCACCACCCCTATGACTCGTTCGCGGGAAGCGTGCAGGCGTTCATCGCGCAGGCGGCCGCGGATCCCTCTGTGCTGGCGATCAAGCAGACCCTCTATCGGACCTCTGGCGAAAGCCCGATCGTCGACGCCCTGATCCGGGCGGCGGGGGCGGGAAAGCAGGTCGTGGTCCTAGTCGAGCTCAAGGCCCGCCTGGACGAGGAGGCAAACATCGCCTGGGCCCGCAAGCTGGAGCAGGCGGGCTGCCATGTCGTGTACGGGCTCATCGGTCTGAAGACCCACTGCAAGGTGTGCATGGTCGTGCGCCAGGAAGGGACCCTCGTCCGTCGCTACGTCCACATCGGGACCGGCAACTACCATCCGGCCACGGCGCGCCTCTACGAGGACCTCGGCCTGCTCACTGCCGACGAACAGCTCACCGAGGACGTCACCCACCTGTTCAACGTGCTGACCGGGTACTCGCGCCGCTCGAACTACGACGCCCTGATCGTGGCGCCGCTCAACCTGCGGCGGCGAATGATGGAGATGATCGAGCGCGAGGGGGAACGCTCGACCGCGAAGCGACCCGGCCGAATCTCGATGAAGATGAATGCCCTGGTCGACGTCGGGATCGTGGATGCGCTCTACGGCGCCTCTCAGCAGGGCGTGGAGATCGACCTCCTGGTGCGGGGGCCCTGCATCCTGCGGCCCGGCATCGCTGGCCTCTCCGAGACGATCCGCGTCCGCTCGATCGTCGGTCGATTCCTCGAGCACTCCCGGATCTATCGCTTCGGGAACGGAGACGGATCCGAATTCTGGATTGGCAGTGCCGACATGATGGATCGCAACCTCGATCGCCGATTCGAAGCGCTGGTGCGCGTGGACGATCCTGCTCTCCAGGACCGACTGGACGGCATCCTCGACCTGGCCTGGGCCGACACCATGCAGGCCTGGTCGCTGCGGCCGAGCGGCAAATGGGCCCGCGTGCCGCGCGGTCGCGAACCGATCAGCCTCCAAGAGGAGCTGATGCGCCAGACCCTCCAGGCGTGAGCCAACCACTCGAGCTGAAGTTCGCGGTCGGCCCGGCGTTCGTCCTGCCGGATCTCACGGGAGCCGGATCCGTGGCGCGGATGCAGGCCATGCCGAGCCGGGACCTGCGGTCGACGTACTACGACACCGTTGATCGCCGCCTGGCGCGCTGGGGCATCACCCTCCGGCACCGAACCGGCGACGGAGATCGGGCGCCGTGGACGTTGAAGCTGCCGCTGCCCGCTGTTGCGGTCGACGGCGTGCGTCCCGCATCGCGCTCCGAGATCGACCTGGAGGGCCCGGCGGACGCCGTGCCCGACATGCTCGCCGACCTGGTCACCGCCCATGTTCGCGCGCACCCGTTGACCGTGGCCGCGATCCTGGCCACGCAGCGCACCGGGTGGCGGCTGGTGGCGTTCGACGGCCAGGTCGTGGCCGAGCTCACCACCGACGACGTCCTGGTCATGGACGGCGACGAGGTGACATCGCAGTTCACCGAGCTGGAGCTGGAGGCACGTCGCGCGTCGGCGGAGGACCTGGCAGCGGTCAGCGCCAGGCTGCTCGCGGCCGGCGCAGTCGGAGCGGCGCCCGTTCCCACGGCCATCCGTGCGCTGGGCCCCGGCGCGAGCGGGCTCCCGGACATCGTGCTCCGCGAGTTCTCGCCGGAGGACGCCGCCGGGTGGGCGGTTCGCGCCGCGCTGGCCGACGCCCTGCTGCGAATCGTGAAGCACGACCCGGGGACGCGGCTCGGGGACGAAGAGGCACTGCACCAGTTTCGTGTCGGCGTGCGCCGCCTGCGCAGCGACCTGCGAACACTCCGCAGCCTCCTCGGTCCGGACTGGGCGCCCGGACTGAACAGCGACCTGAAGCGGCTCGGGAGCCTCCTCGGCGCCGTGCGGGACCTTGACGTGCTCTTGACCCATCTCGTGTCTACTCACGGCGACCTGATGACACCCCTGGGTCCGATGCTCACCGACCTGCGACGGCGGCACGCCACTGCCCGCACGGTGCTTCTCGAGGAGCTGCGCTCCGACCGCTACGCCCAGCTCCTCGAGCGCCTGGTTGTCCTCGCCCGCGACCCCGAGCTGAGCGCAGCCGGTCTCGAGCCGGCCGGGGAAGTTCTCCCGGCCCTGGCCGCAAAGTCATGGCGCCGGCTCGAGCGTCGAGTGGAGAAGATGTCTGCCCGTCCGCGTCCCACCGACACCGACCTGCACGCGGTCCGGATTGCCGCGAAGCGCGCGCGGTACGCCGCCGAGCTCGCGGCCCGCGGGGTCCCGGAGGGGCGGGCCGAGGAGGCGCGTGGCTTCGCGGCCGAGCTGGCCGGGCTCCAGGATCTGCTCGGTCGGCACCAGGATGCGGTGGTCGCGGTCGCCGAGACACATGCCGCGGCAGCGGGCCACGCGGACGACCTGGAGCTGATCGTCGCTGCCGGGCGGGTCATCGAGCGCGAGCTGCAAGCCGCGCGTCGCGAGCGACACCGATTCGCCGAGACATGGCGGTCGGTCAGCCGCCGACGTCATCGGCGCTGGATGGAGGCGTGAACGGATCGGTGATCCGCGCGGCGGGCGGCGTCCTGTGGCGCCCCGCCTCCGGCGGAGACCCCGGCACGATCGAGGTGGCGGTCGTTCACCGGCCGCGATACGACGACTGGTGCCTGCCCAAAGGGAAGCTGGCGCAGGGCGAGTCAGACCTGGAGGCCGCGATTCGCGAGGTGCTCGAGGAAACCGGGTTCCACGCCCGCGTCGGCGAGCCTCTCGGCACCACCCGCTACCGCCGCTTCGTCAACGGCGTCGACAGGCCAAAGGTCGTGCGTTGGTGGGCCATGCGAGCCTCGTCGGGCGCATTCGCCCCCAATGACGAGGTCGACGAGCTGCGCTGGGTGTCGCTGGAGCGTGCCCGCACGATCCTCACCAGCGCCAGCGACCTCACCGCTCTGCGACGATTCGCCGACATCGGGGTGGGCCCCGAGCCGATCCTGATGCGATAGGCTCGCGTGGTGCTGACCACGCCTCCCGTCGAGCCGGTCATTCGCGCCGAGCAGCTGACCAAGCATTACGGCGCAGGACTCCACCGCCCCGGGCACGGCGGCGGGCCGATCCGGGCCCTGAACAGCGTCACTCTCGAAGTCGCACCGGGTGAGATCTTCGGTTTCCTCGGCCCCAACGGGGCGGGTAAGACGACGATGATCCGGACCCTCCTCGGGTTTCTCCACGCCAGCAGCGGTTCGGCGACGGTGCTCGGCCACGACATCGCGACCGATTCGGTCGCCCTTCGTCGCAAGGTCGGCTACCTCCCGGGCGGAATGGCGGTGTACGGATCCCTGACCGGGTCCGCCTCCCTGGACTACTTCGCTGACCTCCAGCAACGAGAGCCAGTGCGCCGCGACGAGCTCGCCGAGCGGCTACAGCTGTCGCGCAGCGACCTCGGCCGCAAGGTGCGGGACTACAGCCGCGGTATGCGGCAGAAGATCGGCGTCATCCAGGCGCTGCAACACGACCCGGAGCTGGCCATCCTCGATGAACCTACCGAGGGCCTCGACCCGCTCATGCAATTGGCGTTCTACGAGGTCCTCGAGGACCTCCGCGACGCGGGCCGGACGATCTTCATGAGCTCGCATTACCTCGGCGAGGTCGAGCGGGTCTGCAGCCGGGTGGCGATCATCCGTGCCGGTCACCTCATGGCCGTGCAGCACGTGGACGAGCTGCTCGCTCGCCGGAAGCGGCGGGTGAGCCTCCGCTGGCGCGGCGCGGCTCCTGACCTGTCGGAGATCCCCGGCATCGCGGACGTCGTCGCCACACGCGATCGGATCACCGCGACCCTGTCGGGCGACGTGGCCCCCTTCGTCCGCGCGGTCGCCTCCCCGTCCCTGGTCGACCTGCTCATCGAGCCGGCCCGGCTGGAGGAGGTCTTCTACGAGTTCTACGCCGGCGAGGACGGCGACGAACCCGGAGGTGCCGGGTGAGCCTGCGGGTCCTCCGCCAGTCGCTCTTCTGGCAGCGCGGGCGTCTCATCGCCGTTGGCCTGGCGGCCCTGGCGTGGGGCGCGCTGATTCCGACCTTCTACGTGACCTTCCAGGACCTGTTCGAGGGGCTGATCGAGCAGGGCTTCCCGGAGAACCTGCTCAACTTCGGCTCCGGCAGCCTGTTCACGCTCGGAGGGGCGATGACGATTGGCTTCCAGCACCCGCTCGGCATCGGTCTGGTGGCGGTCTTCGCGATCGGAGCGGCAGCCAACGCGGTCGCGGGCGAGCGGGAAACCGGGACGCTCGAGGTCGTACTCGCCCGGCCACTGTCACGGCGCCGCTTCTATGTCTCGGTCGGAGCCGCGGTGAAGATCGCGGTCGCCGTGATCCTGGCCCTGCTGCTGGCCGGCCAGGTCCTCGGCATATATCTCCTCGGCGTGGACGACGAGATCGACATGGTCATGGTCCCCCTGGTGTGGGTGGTCGGCCTCATGCTGTGGGCGGCGTTCGCCGCCTTTTCGCTCGCTGCCAGCGTGAGCTTCGACCGGCGCGGTCCCGCCATCGGTCTGGCACTCGCGTACCTGGGGATCAACTACTTCTTCGAGATCCTCGGCTCGTTCCTGCCGGACCTGGACTGGACCCAGGAGTACTCGCTGTTCCATCACTTCAACCCCGGCGAGATCGTGACCGGCAACCTGGACCCCATAGACCTGGTCATCCTGGGCGTGGCCATCGTCGTACCAGTCATCTGGGCGCTCTGGATCTTTCCTCGCCGAGACCTGGCCGCCCCGGCCTAGGCCTGATCCGCAGGCACCTCGACCCCAAGCGCCAGCCGCTCCACCTCGGCGAGCTCCATGCGCTGACCGATGGCGAACTCGGCCGCGAACTCGGCACTGGTGGCGCGCAGATGCTCCGGGTCGAAGCGGGCGAGATCGCGGTTGGCAGCACCCAGTCCTGAGCCGGCCAGGTGCTCGGTCGCGGTGGCAAAGCCGGCCAGGCGGGCGGCGGTCACGTCGTCTCCCGCCCGATGGGCGACAGCGGCGAACGCGTCGAACACGAGCGCGTACCCGGTGACGTCGTCCACGGCGCGGAAGATCTCGTACGCATCGATTAGGTCGGCACGTGCCGCGGCGAGGTCGGTGTACATGCCGACCAGCGCCCGCATGTAAAGGGTCCACCCGATCATGAATCGGTCCCCGACCTCGCGGAAGACTTCCAGCGCCTCGCCGTTCAGCCTCGCGGCCTCTTTCAGGTCGCTCTCGAAGTAGTACGTGCTCGCGATCGCCCACAGGGCGCGGCCGATCCCCTGTCGGTCATTCAGCCGCTGGTTGACGGCCAGCGACTCCTGGGCAACCAGACGCGCTTCCGCCTGGGCCTCCGGCTGCCAGACGTAGGTGAACGTCATGTTGTACAGGGCATTCGCCTCGGCGCGGTCGTCATGGCGGCCTCGAGCCAGGTCGAGCGTCTCCCCGTACCAGACCCGCGCCGCGTCCGTGTCGCCCTGCCAGTAGGCGATCCCTCCGGCTGCCTCCAGGGCGGCCTCACGCGCGGCAGGAAACTCCCGCGAGTCGGGCAGCGCCAGTGCCCGCTCGGCGTGCCCTCGCGCCTCGGTGAGGTAGCCGCGGATCTGCCAGTACCGCCAGCACGCGGTCAGCAGGCGGAGAGCGATTTCGGTGTGCGGCCCGTCCAGTGCCCAGCGCATCGCCGCCCGAAGGTTGTCCCGCTCGAGCTCGTAGCGGTCCAGCCAGGCACGGCCGTCCGGGCCGAGGACCTCCGCCGCCCCGCGTTCGGCGAAGGCGAGAACCGCAGCCGCGTGACGGCTCGAGAGCAGGTCCGCCTCCCCGCTGGACGTCAGCTGCTCGGCCGCGAACTGGCGGATGGACTCGAGCATCCGGAAACGCGGCTCGCCGCCCATCGACTCCTCGCGGAGAAGGCTCTTGTCCACGAGGGAGGCGACGACGTCCAGGGCCTGCGCCCGCTCGTCCGGCTCGAAGCACACCTCCTCGATCTGGTCGAGGCTCGCCCCGCCGGCGAAGACCGAGAGACGCGCGAACGCCCGGCGGTCGGCCTCCTCGAGCAGGTCATGGCTCCAGGCGATCGCGCCACGGAGCGTCTGCTGCCGTTCCGGCAGATCACGGGCACCGCCGGAGAGCAGCGCGAGCCGGTCACTCAGGCGATCGAGGATGGCCTCCGGGCTGAGCACCCGCACCCGGGCCGCGGCCAGCTCGATGGCGAGCGGAAGTCCGTCGAGGCGGACGCAGATCTCGGCCACCGCCGGCGCGTTGGCGCTGTCGACGGTGAAGTCCGGGCGGACGGCAACCGCCCGCTCGATGAAGAGGGCCACGGATTCGAACTGGGTGAACTGCTCGAGGTCGGGCAGGTGTCGCGGGTCGGGGAGCTCCAGGGGCGGAACCGGGTACTCGCGCTCGCCGTAGACCCGGAGCGGGCTGCGGCTGGTGGCCAGCACCGTCGTCCGCGGGGCGAGAGCCAGCACGTCGCCGACCTGCGGCGCGGCGGCATCCACCTGCTCGAAGTTATCGAGGACGAGCAGGTACGCGCGGCTCCCGAGATGCTCCCCGAGGCGCTGGAGGGAGGCGGAACCCGGGTCAGGCATGGCCACCGCCTGGGCTACGGTCGGGACGAACAGGTCCGGGCTGGTAATCGGTTCCAGGGCGACGAAGTAGACGCCGTCCGCGAACAGCTCGGCGGCATCGGCAGCGACCTGCAGCGCCAGCCGCGTCTTGCCAGACCCGCCCGGCCCGGTGAGGGTGACCAGCCGATGGTCGGCCAGCAGGGCAAGGACCTCCTCCACCTCCCGCCGCCGCCCAAGGAACGAGGTCAGCTGGAGCGGTAGGTTGTTCGGGGTGGCCTCCAGCGTGCGCGGCGGCGGAAAGTCGTCCGCCAGCCCCTCGATCGTCAGCTGCCACAGGTGCTCCGGCCGGGAGAGGTCCTTGAGCCGATGCTGCCCGAGATCGGCGAGGCTGACACCCGAGGGGAGGTCCCCCGCGGCCAGGGCTCGTGTCGCTTCGGACAGGAGCACCTGTCCCCCGTGGCCAGCCGCGGCGACGCGCGCCGCACGATGCACGTCGAGCCCGACGTAGTTGTCACCACCGATCCTCCCCTCCCCGGTATGCAGCCCCATCCGGACACGGAGCCGGACGTCCGCCGGCCACGGCTCCGCAGCGAGCGCCCGCTGGGCATCAGCCGCCGCCGCAACGGCGCGCGGGGCAGAGGGGAAGACGGCGAATACGGCGTCGCCCTCGGTGCCGAATTCGGTTCCGTCACCGGCGGCGATCGCCTCACTGAGGATCGCGTGGTGTCGCTCGAGGATCGGCACGTATCCCTCACCGAGCGACTCGACAAGGCGGGTGCT
>DASTEQ010000074.1:0-20324 GCA_035709505.1 Candidatus Limnocylindria bacterium | reverse complement strand
GAGGTCATCCGGCTCGGGGCGAGCCCTTCGGTGATCCTGGTGCCTACTGAGCGAGGGCGGGTTGCGCTCGCCGCCGCGGCCGAGGCGGAGCTGGTCGCCGCGCTGATGGCCGCTGCCCGGACCCGCGCCGAACGCCCGTCTCCGCCCACCCCCCTACCGGCAGCCGGAGCCACCGTCGCCTCGCCGGCTGTCCCCGCTCCCACCGCAGCCCGGACCGCGACAGCCGTGGCTCCCATAGTCGTGGCTCCGACAGTCGTGGCTCCGGCACCTCCCGCCGCGATGCCCCTGCCGCGCCCCCCGGAGCCCGCCGCGCCCCCACGCCCGCTGACCGGGATCGAGCGGATGGAGCTCGAGGAGCGCCTCGCCCTCGAGCGCCGCGCGGCGATCACCGGTGCCCAGAGCGAGCACGCGGCGGCCAGCCTGACCGCCAGCTCGGCGGCGATGACGCTTCCCGGCCGTCCTGCCACCCCCTTCCCCGCGATCGCCCCACCAACTCCCACCGTGGCGCCGCCACCGGCCGCGGCAACGGCCATCGCACCCTCGGCCGCCCCGGCCGTCGCTGCCGCCGCGGGCATCGCAACGGCTCCGGCAGCCGTGCCCGCGGCGCCGACCCGGGTCCGGGGGATCCCCCGCGCTCTCCCGCGCCGGCGTCCGCAACGACCGATGGCGCGGCGGGTGGGGCCCGCGTCTCTGTGGCCCGATATCGCCATGCTCGGCGGGCCGCTGGCCGTCACGGCGGTCGTGTGGGCCATTGCCGTGTTCGTCGGCTCGCGACCGGGCGCGACCGGGCTCGATCCCATCGGCCTGGCGCTCCTCCTCTGTGGCCCCATCGCGGTGCTGGCGGCCTGGCTCGCCCGCAGCCGGTGGCCGCGCCTGGCCGGGCTGACCTCGATCGCGGCGGTAATCAGCCTTGCCCTCGTCGCCCGCTCGCTCATCGGGTAGCGACGACGGTCGGTTACCATCGACCTAATCGAAGATCGGCCGTGACGGAGACAGCGCCGCCGGCTATCGGTCCCCACAGCGAGCCCGGACGGTGGAAGCGGGCGGTGACCAGCTGGCAGCCATCCCTCCCGAGCCGGAGGCGCCAAGCGACGCCCTCGTGGCACCGCGGGTAACGCCTCCCGGGCCCGCTGCCCGTTAGCCATGGCGGCGTCATCGGTCCATCCGCGACCGTTTGGCGCGACGAGTGGAGCGCCTCTGGGGGCGCCCAAGCGCGGGTGGTACCGCGGGATGAGCAATCCCGTCCCGGCACGTTCGGGGCGGGATTCGTGTATGTCAGGCCATTCGGGGAGGTGAAGGAGCGCGCGTGTTCGAGCCGGTGAGCCCCGCCCTGGACGTGCCTGCCCTCGAGCGCGAGGTGGCGGAGCGGTGGCGCGCCGCTCAGACGGAAGCTCGGTACCTGGCCCGTAACCAGGCGTCGGACCGGCGGTACAGCTTCCTGGACGGGCCGATTACGGCGAACAACCCGATGGGCGTGCATCACGCCTGGGGGCGGACCTACAAGGACCTCTACCAGCGCTACCACACCATGCTCGGTGAGCGGCAGCGGTACCAGAACGGGTTCGACTGCCAGGGGCTGTGGATCGAGGTCGAGGTCGAGCGCGAGCTGGGGTTCACGAACAAGCGGGACATCGAGGCCTACGGCATCGACCGGTTCGTCGAGGCGTGCAAGGCTCGGGTCCAGAGCTTCGCCGACCGGATCACGTCCCAGAGCCGGCGCCTGGCCTACTGGATGGACTGGGACCATTCGTATTACACGAACTCGGACGAGAACAACTACACGATCTGGCGCTTCCTCCAGCGCTGTCAGGAGCGGGGCCTCCTGTATCGCGGGCACGACGTCATGCCGTGGTGCCCCCGCTGCGGTACGGGTCTCTCGAACATGGAAATCGCGACCGAGGGCTACCGCGAGCTGAGCCACCTGTCGCTGACGATCCGCCTGCCGATAACCAGCCCGGGCCATGAGGGGGAATCACTGCTGGTGTGGACGACGACCCCGTGGACCTTGTCAAGCAACGTCGCGGCCGCCGTTCACCCGGACCTGGCCTACGACCTCGTCGAAGGCGCCGACGGAGACCGATGGTGGGTCAGCCGCGGTTCCCGGGCGCGCGTAGCCCCGGACGCGGCGGTCGTGGGTGAGGTCCGCGGCACGGACCTGCTGGGCCTGACGTACCGAGGTCCGTTCGACGAGCTGCCGGTGCAGGCCGGCGTCGAGCACCGGGTCATCGCCTGGGACAAGGTGACCGATGACGAGGGGACGGGCATCGTCCACATCGCCCCCGGCTGTGGCGAGGAGGACTTCCATCTCGCGCAGCGCGACGGGCTCGCCGTGCTCGACCCGATCGACGAGTTCGGCGTCTTCCGAGACGGCTACGGGTGGCAGACCGGCCGCTTCGCGGGTGCGACGCCGGATGCCGGGGACGACCTCGCCCCGGCGATCTCCGACGACCTGGCGGCGAAGGGCCTGCTCGTCGCGCGGGAGTTGTACCGCCACCACTACCCGGTGTGCTGGCGCTGCGGAACGCAGCTGCTGTTCCGCCTCGTCGACGAGTGGTTCATTGCGATGGATCCGCTCCGCGACGAGATCAGCGAGGTGACCCGCCAGGTGCACTGGCTGCCAGGGGGCATCGGGCTCGAGGAGCGGGAGCTCGACTGGCTGCGGAACATGCGCGACTGGATGATCAGCAAGAAGCGGTACTACGGCCTCGCCCTCCCGTTCTGGGTCTGCGAGGAGTGCGAGGGTTGGGAGGTCATCGGTTCGCGCGACGAGCTTCGCGAGCGGGCGGTGGCCGGCTGGGAGGCGTTCGAGGGGCACAGTCCGCATCGTCCGTGGATCGATGCGGTCGAGGTTGCGTGCCCTGCGTGCGGAGGCCGGTCGCGGCGCATCCCGGACGTCGGCAACCCGTGGCTCGATGCCGGGATCGTGGCCTACTCGACCCTGGACTGGGCGACCAACCCGGCGTACTGGGAGGAGTGGTTCCCGGCTGACTTCCTGACCGAGTCGTTCCCCGGCCAGTTCCGCAACTGGTTCTACGCGCTGCTGACGATGTCCACCGTCCTCACCGGCCGCCCGCCGACGCGGACCCTGCTCGGCCACGCCCTCGTTCGCGACGAGCACGGCGAGGAGATGCACAAGAGCAAGGGCAACGCGATCTGGTTCGACGATGCGGCTGAGCAGATCGGCGCCGACGTCATGCGCTGGCTGTATGCCTCGGCGAACCCGGCGGTGAACGTGAACTTCGGCTACGGGACGACGGCCGAGGTCGTCCGGCGCTTCCTGCTTCCCCTGTGGAACTCCTACAGCTTCTTCGTCACCTATGCCCGGCTGGACCGATGGACCCCGGCGACGGCCACGGCCTCGCCGGCAGCTGACGCTGGGATCGCGGAAGGCCGCTCCCTCCTCGACCGCTGGATCCTGTCCCGCCTCGATGGCCTGCTGGACGAGGTGCGCGAGGCGCTCGATGGCTACGACGCGGCGCGGGCGTCGCGCCAGGTCGAGGCCTTCGTCGACGACCTGTCCAACTGGTATGTCCGCCGCAACCGGCGCCGGTTCTGGAAGGGGGAGCTGGACGCCGACAAGCAGGCCGCCTACGCCACCCTGCACGAGGTGCTGACCACCCTGTCGCAGGTCCTGGCGCCGTTCGTGCCCCACTTCGCCGACGCGCTCTGGCACAACCTGGTGGTGACGGTCGAACCGGCGGCTCCCGACAGCGTGCACCTCGCGGACTTTCCCGTCTCGCGCGGGCGCGCCGATGCCGACATCGACCGCGGCGTGGCTCTGGCGCGGCGGGTGGTGGCCCTCGGCCGCGCGGCACGTTCGGGCAGCGAGATCCGAACTCGTCAGCCGCTGCGCCAGGTCCGGGTCCGCCTGCCGGCCGGCATGACCGCTTTCGCCGATGATGCCGCGGTCGCTGCCGAGCTGGAGGGTCACGTTCGCGACGAGCTGAACGTCAAGGCGGTCGAGCTCATTGCCGACGACTCGGCGCTGGTGGAGCGGACCCTGTACCCGTTGCTGCCGATCATCGGTCCCCGGCACGGCGCGGACGTTGCCCGGATCATGGCCGCCGTGCGGGCCGGCGATTGGTCACTGACCGATGACGGCGCAGCCGTCGCCGGCGGAATCGCCCTGGCTGCCGACGAGTTCACGCTCTCGGCGCGGGCCCGCGCGGGCCACGAGATCGCCGATGAGGGCGACCTGCTGGTGGCCATCGACACGACGATCGACGAGGCTCTGGCCGCGGAAGGCCTGGCGCGCGAAGTCGCGCATCGCCTGCAGAACCTGCGCAAGGCGGCGGGACTGGAGATCAGCGACCGGATCGAGGTTTCGATCGGGGTCGACGCCGACGTCGCCGCCCGCCTGGCGCTGCACCACGAGTGGCTGGCGGCCGAGACGCTTGCCGTCTCGGCATTCATTGGTCCCGAGGCAGACCTCACCGATGCGACCGCGCGGACCCAGGAGACCGTGGACGGGGTGACCCTGCGCTTGGCGCTGCGGCGGGCCGGTTGATCGCGTACGCTCGGGGAGCATGAACCGCCTGCCATTGCGCACCACCTGGGCCGAGAGTGGCCTCCTGCTTGCCACCGCGGTCGTGGTCTATCTGCTGGATCGGATCACGAAGGCCTGGGTGGTGGCGAACGTCGAGGTTGGGGAGCGCATCCCGGTCATCGGCGACTTCCTTCAGATCTGGCACACCGAGAACGAGGGCGCGGCGTTCGGGCTGCTCCAGGGCGGCGGGTTCATCTTCTTGCTCGTCGGATTCGGGACGCTGGCGGTGATCACCTGGGTGCACCTCACCGGGCGCCTCCGCGGGGCGCCTGCCGCGGTGCTGCTGGGATTCGTGCTCGGCGGCACGCTCGGCAACCTGACCGACCGGCTGATCGATGGCAGCGTGACCGACTGGGTGTCGGTCGGCATCGGCAATCTCCGCTGGCCGACATGGAACGTGGCCGATGCAGCGGTCGTGTGCGGCATCTTGGGCCTCGTGCTCTACCTGTCCATCCTCGACCGGCGCACAGCCGCGCGCGCCGCCTGAACGTGAGCGGAGAGCGGATCCTGGAAGGCCCCGCTCCCGCCGGACGCGTGGACGTGGCGGTGGCTGCCGTGGCCGGGATCTCGCGCGCCCACGCGCAGCGGCTCCTCGGTGATGGTCGGGCCCTGGTCGACGGCCGGCCGCGCCGGGCCAGCGATCGGCTGACCGGCGGGGAGCGGCTGCGGGTCGTGCTCTCCGCACCACCGGACCCGACCCTCATCCCCGAGAACATCCCGATCCGGGTCGTGTACGAGGACGACGACCTGCTGGTCGTGGATAAGCCGGCCGGCTTGGTCGTCCATCCCTCCGCGGGACACGCGACCGGGACGCTGGTCCATGCCCTGCTCGGTCGGGCCGCGTCGCTCGGCGAGTCGCTCGGGGCGGTGGCCGGGGTCGGGCGGCCGGGGATCGTCCATCGGCTGGACCGCGACACGTCCGGATTGATCGTCGTGGCCAAGACCGATGCCGCCCAGGCCTCGCTCATGTCGCAGTTCGGCGATCGGTCGATCGAGAAGGGATACCTCGCCCTGGTCCACGGGGTGGCCCCCGCCGTACGTGGGCGCATCGAGGCGCCGGTCGGCCGCCACCCGCGCGATCGACAGCGAATGGCGGTGGTGAGTGGGGGCCGGGCGGCGATGACCGACTACGAGGCCCTCGGCGCCGCCGGGGGGTACACCCTGCTCCGACTGCAGCCACGGACGGGCCGGACGCACCAGCTCCGGGCCCACCTCGCGTATCTCGGCCTACCGATCGCGGGGGACCTGCGATACGGCGGCGGCGTCGGGCCGGGCGGTCTCCGCCGGCAGTTCCTCCATGCCGCAGAGCTCGCGTTCGCCCGTCCGGCGGATGACGCCCGGGTATCGGTCTGGTCCGAGCTGCCCGACGACCTGGCCGCCAGCCTCGCGGCCACCGGCATCAGCGCGACGGGTCTCCCGGCGACCGCTGGCTACCGGGTCGATGGCGCGCAGACAAACGGGGGAGCGGTGGCATGAGCAAGCCGATGACCTTCCCGAACCCGATGCTGGTCGTGGTCAGCGGTCCATCAGGGGTTGGAAAGAGCACGATCGTGGCCGAGCTTGCCAAGCGTTACCCCCAGGTCGTCCCGATCGTGACGGCGACGACCCGCGACCGCCGACCGAGCGAGCAGGATGGGGTCCACTACCACTTCATGACCGCGGACGCGTTCGAGCGGCTGCGGGCCGAGGGCGGGCTGCTGGAGGCGGCCGAGGTGCATGGCCACTGGTATGGCACGCCGCTCGACCAGATCCGGGGCATCCTTCGCGCCGGCCGGGACGCGATCCTCACCATTGACCCGCAGGGCGCGCGCGCGGTTCGCGAGGCGGTGCCCGATGCCCTGCTCATCTTCGTCATGCCGCCCTCGCTGGAAGCGCTGGACGACCGTCTGTCCCGGCGAGGGACCGAGGTCGCGGCGGACCAGGCCCTTCGTCGACACAACGCGGTCGGCGAGATCGCCGCCGCTGCCGACTACGACGAGGTGGTCGTGAACGAGACGGGCCACGCGGGAGAGGCCGCGGAACGCATCTGGGAGGTCATCCAGGCCGAGGCTCGGCGGGATCCGCCGCGCCGTGTCCGCCTCTGAGCCATCCCTGATGGCCGCATCGGTCGACGCCCGGTTCGTCCGGGTCGCGGTCGACGCCCAGGTCGACCGTCCGGAGCGGACCTTCACCTACACCTTTCCGTCGGCGATCGAAGCCGATCCCGGCTCGCTGGTCCTCGTGCCCTACGGGGGCCGCCTGGCCCTCGGCTACCTCCTTCCCGGGGACGCCGAGCCGATCCCGAACGCACTCGGAGTGGAAGCGGTTGTCTCGGAGCCGCTCCTCACCTCCGACCTCCTGGAACTGGCCGAGGAGATCGCGGTCCGCTACCGCGCCCCGATCGGGACGACGCTGGCAGCGATGCTGCCGCCGGGCATCGAGTCTCGCCTCGAACGGCGCTGGGAGCTCCTCGAGCCCGAGGGGAACGCTGCCACGGGCACGATCCTGACCGAGGCTGAGCTCCGCCGCCTCGTGCCCCGAGCCACGCCACGATGGATCGAGAGTCGTCGGCGGGCCGGGGGATTACGAGCCGCGTGGCGCCTTCGTCCGCCGCGAGCCGGCCCGCGGCGGGAGCGAGTCATTCGCCTCCGCGGAACGCCGGGCCGGCCGGTGCGCGGGACTGTCCAGCTGGCTGCACTCGAGGCGCTCATCGACGGCGAGGTGACCCTGGCTGCCCTCGGCAACCGCCTCGGCCGAGAGCCGGGATCCCTGCTCGACACCGCGCGCCGGCTCGAGGCCGCCGGCTGGGTCGAGCTGGGATGGGCCGACGTCCGCCGCGACCCGCTCGCGCACCGGCTGCCGGGGCGTTCTGCTGCGGAGGCGATGGCACCCGAGCAGGACGCTGCCATGCGTGACATCGCGGACCTGCCACCGGGCGGCGAACTGCTGCTCCAGGGCGTGGCCGCATCCGGCAAGACGGACGTGGTCCTGGCTGCGGTCGAGGCCACGCTCGACCAGGGCGGGAGCGCCATCGTCCTCGTGCCGGAGATCACCGGCATCCCCCAGCTCGCCGATCGGCTGCGTGCGACGGTTGGGCCGCTGCTATCGGTGCTCCACTCGGGACTCTCGATCGGGGAGCGGCACGACGAGTGGCAGCGGGTGGTCGCCAATGAGGCACGGGTCGTGGTCGGGACCCGGACGGCGGTCTTCGCCCCGCTGCGGGACCTCGGCCTTCTCGTCCTCGACGAATCTCACGATGGCGGCTACAAGGCGGACCGCACCCCGCGATACGACACGCGATGGGTCGCGGCGAGGCGGGCGGCGCTGGCGGGCGCCCGGTTCGTGCAAGCGACCGCCACTCCCGATGTCGTGACTCTCCATCGTGTCCGCAGCGGATCGGCTCGACGTGCCCGGCTGGTCGAGCGCCGGGTCGGCGCCATTCCCACGGTGCGGGTCATCGATATGCGCGCCGAGCTGGCCGAGGGCAACCGCTCGGTGCTGTCACGCGCGCTCTCCGACGCGCTGGGGACGCTGCCAGCCGGCCAGCAGGCCATTCTGCTCATCAACCGGCGCGGTGCGGCGACCTTCGTCCTCTGCCGCGACTGCGGCGAGCCGATCCGCTGCCCCGAGTGCCAGCTCCCGCTCGTCCACCACCTGGCGACCGTGGAGCTCCGCTGCCACCACGACGGGCGCACCGCGCCGGTCCCGGACCGCTGCCCGCGCTGCCGCAGCCCGCGCATCCGCTACTTCGGCGCGGGGACCCAACGAGTCGAGGCCGAGGTCCGCGCCCGCTTCCCGCGACTCCGGGTCGGGCGCCTGGACAGTGATGCCGTCGCCGCGCGCCGCCGCTTCGAGTCGATCTACGACGACTTTGCGTCCGGGCGGACCGATGTCCTTGTCGGCACGCAGCTGGCTGCCAAGGGCCTGGACCTTCCGGCTGTCACCCTCGCCGCCGTGGTTGCTGCCGACGTCACGCTTCATCTGCCCGAGTACCAGGCCGCCGAGCGCACTTTTCAGCTGCTCGCCCAGGTAGCGGGTCGCGCCGGCCGCGGGCCGCACCCGGGGCAGGTCCTGATCCAGACGTACGCGCCGGACCACCCGGCCGTGATGGCCGCGTCCCGCCTCGATGTGGATGGCTTCGCCGATGGCGAGCTGCCACGTCGCGAGGCGTTCGGCTACCCGCCGTACGGTTGGCTCGCGCGATTGCTGATCGCCGACGCCGACCCGGCGCGGGCCGCGTCCCGCGCCGGCGACGTGGCCGCTGCGGTCGCCGGGGAGGGCGTCGAGGTACTCGGCCCGGTTCCCGCCTGGGTCTCGCGGCGGGCGGGGCGCTGGCGCTGGCAGGTCGTGGTCCGCGCCGCGAGCGAGGCCGACCGGGCAGGGGCAATGGAGCGTGTGCCTCCCGGCGTGGGCATCGACGTCGACCCCGGGACACTGCTCTGACCGTCCTACAATGCGGCCATGGTCATCCGCCGCATCCTGACCGCCGACGAGCCGATCCTCCACGAGAAGACGAAGAAGGTCACGGACTTCGACGCATCCCTGCATCGGCTCCTCGACGACCTGCTCGAGACGATGCGGGACGCCCCGGGGATCGGTCTCGCGGCCAACCAGGTTGGCGTGCCGCTCCAGGTGGCGGTCATCGAGATCGAGGGCAAGATCACCGAGCTGGTGAACCCGAAGATCGTCCGGCGGTCGGGCGCGACGGTCGACTGGGAAGGGTGCCTATCGATCCCGGGCTTCGTCGCGGAGGTCGAGCGATCAGCGAAGGTGACCGTCCAGGCGCGCGACCGGCACGGTCGCGAGTTTCGGGTCAAGGGCGAAGAGTTGTTCGCCAGGGCGCTCCAGCACGAGATCGATCACCTCAACGGCGTGCTCTACATCGACTACCTCGAGTCACTCGAGGAGCTCGTCCGCGTGAGCGAAGCGTCTGAAGAGGTGCGGGAAGAGGCGGCGGCCGGGATCTAGTGCTTGGCCGGATCGCGTTCCTGGGCAGCGGCGCGTTTGGCGTCCCGCTCCTCGGGCGACTTCCGGCCATTACCGACGAGCTGCTGGTGGTCAGCCGTCCGGATCAGCCGGCCGGCCGGGGCCTGCGGCATCGGGCGTCGCCGGTGACCGAGGCGGCCCGCCGCGCGGGCCTCCCGCTCCTGACCCCGTCGGGCCTCCGCACGCCCGAGGCCCGACAGGCGATCGAGGAGTTCCGGCCAGATGGCCTGCTGCTCGCCGCCTATGGCGAGCTTGTGCCCGACGATTTGCTCTCGATCGCGGCCCGGCCGCCGCTGAACGTCCACCCGTCCCTCCTCCCGCGCCACCGTGGTGCGGCGCCGGTGGCGGCCACCATCCTGGCCGGCGACCCGGAGGCCGGGGTCAGCCTGATGATCATGGTCGCGCGCCTCGATGCCGGCCCGATTGTTGGACGCTGGGCGGTCCCGCTCGGCGGCCGGGAGCAGGCTCCCGAGCTGGAGGCCCGGCTCGGCGAGCTGGCCGCGGAGGAGGTGCCGCACAAGCTGGCCGCGTGGGCAGCCGACGCCCTCGATCCGGAGCCGCAGGACGAGACGCTGGCCACCTACCAGCCGGCATTCACCCGCGCCGACGGGTGGATCGACTGGTCGGGAAGCGCCGAGATCATCGATCGCCGGGTGCGGGCCCTCCAACCTTGGCCCGGTGCATGGACGCTGCTCGACGGTCGGCGGCTGCACGTGCGTCGCGCGCACCCGGTGGCCGGGCTCCCGGGGCTGCCAATCGGGTCGCTCCTGCCCGGCACGCCTCCGGTGGTGGCCTGCGGGTTCGGCGCCATCGCTCTTGAGCTCGTGCAGCCCGAAGGTCGGGCACCGATGACGGCCGAGGCGTGGCGCCACGGCCTCAGCCGGGAACACGTCCTCCTCGGCGGGGACGCTCCGCCGGCCTGAACCGCGATTTCGGGGTCTTGCGGCTGCTTCGCTATACTCGCCAGCGGTGCCTGGAGGTGGCACCTGACGATGTTCTTCGACCCCGTGTATATCGTTCTCGTGGTCGTTATGCTCGCGATCACCGGCTGGGCCGCGTGGCGCGTGCGGTCGACCTACTCCCGCTGGTCCAAGGTGGACTCGGGCATCGACCTGAGCGCCTATGACTTTGCCCGCCGGCTGCTCGACCGGCAGGACCTGACGAACGTGCAGATCGAGCCGACACCGGGACAGCTGACCGATCACTACGACCCCCGCTCGAAGACGCTGCGGGTGAGCCAGACGGTGGCCGGCGTCGGAGCCGATGGCGGACCTCGGTTGTCCGTGGCCGCGGCGGCGGTCATTGCCCACGAGGTGGGCCACGCCCTGCAGGACCGCGAGCGCGACGTCTGGCTGACGGCTCGATCCGTGATCGTGCCGGTCGCGAGCTTCGGCTCGTCGATCGCGCCGTGGCTGATCATTGCCGGCATCGTGCTCCAGTTCTTCCAGCTGGCGGTCATCGGCCTCATCGGCTTCGCCGCGGCGTTCGTGTTCACCCTCATCACCCTGCCGGTGGAGATCGGCGCCAGCGGCAAGGCGCTGGCCTTCGTCCAGGGCCTCGGCATGGTGGGGGAGCGGCAGGATGGCGCCCGCGCCGTCCTGAAAGCCGCGGCCTGGACCTACGTCGCGGCCGCGTTGACCGCGCTGCTCTCGTTCCTGTACTACTTCAGCCTCGTCATGGGCCGCCGTGACTGACCCTCGCCCCGCTGAGCCGATGCCGGCCATCAGCGAGGTCGCGACCGAACAGTTGGTCGCCTGGTTCGACGACCACGGACAGCCCGCCTACCGCGCCCGCCAGGTCCTGGCCGGGGTCGCGGCGGGTCGGGCCTCCGGCTTCGACGAGCTGACCAACCTGCCGCGTGGACTGCGTGGCGAGCTCGAGGACTCGTTTCGCTTCTCGAGCATCGTCGCCAGCGAGGTCGTCGCCACCGACCACGGCTTGACCGAGAAAGCGGTCCACGAGCTGGCTGACGGCCAGCGGATCGAGTCGGTCTTCATGCGCTACCCCGGTCGTGGTCGATCCGCCCCGCGGACGACGATCTGCATCTCGAGCCAGGCCGGATGTGCGGTCGGCTGCCCCTTCTGCGCCACCGGCCAGGGTGGCTTCGGCCGACACCTCAGCGCGGCCGAGATCGTGGACCAGGTCCTCTGGTGGCGCCGCGCGCGCGCCGACGTGCTCGATCCGCAGCTCCACCTGAACGTCGTGTTCATGGGCATGGGCGAACCGCTCAACAACACGGACCGCGTCTTCGACAGCGTCCGACTCCTGAACGATCCGGGTCGTCTCGGGATCGGCGCCCGCCATCTGACCGTCAGCACGTCGGGCGTGGTGCCGGGAATGGATCGGATGGTGGAGGAGCTGCCCCAGGTCAACCTCGCAATCAGCCTCCACGCTGCCCATGACGAGCTTCGCGACGAGCTCGTCCCGATCAACCGCAAGTGGCCGATCTCTGCTGTCCTCGGTGCCGGACGCCGCTTCGCCGACCGGACGCGCCGCCGGGTCAGCCTCGAGTACGTCATGATCGACGGCATCAACGACGCGCCCTCCGAGGCGCAGCGGCTGGCGGACCTCGCCCGCGATTGGCTGTGCCACGTCAACCTCATTCCGCTGAACCCGACGCCGTCCTCGCCGTGGAGCGGCACACCCCGGGTGGGGATCGAGCGGTTTGCGACCGTCCTCCGCCACGCCGGCGTCGCGACCACCGTGCGGGACACCCGAGGTCGGTCGATCGAGGCGGCGTGCGGGCAGCTCCACGCCCAGCTGACCCGTCGCTCGCTCACAAACCGGCCGCCCGTCGCCGAGCTCGAGTTGGTCGGCACTCGACCGACGTGATGACCCGCCGGCCGCCGCACATCTCCGCCAGCATCCTCAACGCCGACTTTGCCCGACTCGGCGACGAGGTTGCGCGAGCCACCACGGGTGGGGTCAACTCCATCCACCTCGACGTCATGGACGGCCATTTCGTAGACAACATCTCCTTCGGCGCTCCGGTCGTCGCCGCGCTCCGGCCGCACAGCGACCTCCCGTTCCACACGCATCTGATGATCGACGAGCCCCTGCGCTATGCCGCCGACTTCGCGCGGGCAGGGAGCGACGTGATCGCGTTCCACATCGAGGCAGCGGACGCGCCCGGCGCGGTGATCACCGCCATCCACGACGCCGGACGGCAGGCCGGGCTGGCCCTGAATCCGGAGACGCCGGCTGAATCGGTCCATCCCTTCCTTGACCGGATCGAGCTGCTGCTGGTGATGACCGTCCATCCCGGATTCGGAGGCCAGGCGTTCCTGACCGATGTCCTGCCCAAGCTCGAGGCCCTCGCGGGCGAGACCGCCGCCCGCGGGCTGACTCTGCCGATTGCCGTGGACGGCGGCGTGAACGCGTCGACCATCGGTCCCGCATACGGCGCGGGAGGGGAGATCCTCGTCGTCGGCTCCGCACTGTACGAGCACGAGGGCGACCTTGCGCCCGCGGTGGTCGCCTTCCGCGACGCAGCTCGAGCGACGGCGTGAAATCCGTATCCCGGCGCCCCGGGGGCCAGGTCCTTGTCCTGCTCGCGGCACTGGCGGTGATCACCGCCTGTTCCGGGGAGCTCCCGATCCTGCCTGAGCCGACTCCGGGACCGGTGACGGTCACCGTGACCGACGCCGCGACGGACGACCCGATCGTGGGCGCCCAGGTGTCGGTCGCGGAGAGCACTGCCGCGACTGATGTCGAGGGTGTTGCGGTCGTCACCGCGCTCGAAGGGGACGAAGTGAGGGCTGCCGCGGACGGCTTCGATGGCGGCTCAGCAACGGTTTCGGGCGACTCGCTCGCGATCGAGCTGCGCAACAACACCGTTCGCGGCACCGTCCGCAACGAAGCCGGCGCCCCGATCGCGGATGCTCGGGTCTTCGTCGAGGGTCAGGCGACCGGAGTTCGGACGTCGGCCGACGGGACCTATGCCCTGACCGGCGTGCCGGAAGCCGGCACGCTGATCTACAAGGCGGCGGGCCACCGGCTCGGAGTCATCCCGATCGACGAGGTGATGACCAAGAACGTCACCTTGCCGACGTTCGTCGCTCGCGCGCTCTACGCCCCGTCAGCCGTGTTCGAAGGCGCCGGACGGCTCGACGCGATGTTGGCCCTGATTGATCGCTCGGAGGTCAACGCCATGGTCATCGACGTCAAGGAGACCGGTGGCTGGCTGTACTACGAGACCGACCTGCCCGAGGCGGTCGAGGCGGGATCGGTCATGAACGAGCCGGTGTTCATCCTCGAGGAGCTGCTGCCGGCCCTCAAGGAGCGGGGGATCTACACCATCGCCCGGGTCGTGGTCATGAAGGACAACACCCTCGGCCGGTCGCAGCCCGACCTGGCGGTGCGCAACACCGCCACCGGTGAGCCCTGGACCGACTGGGGAGGCGGCGTGTGGCTCGACCCGGGCAACCCGGGCGTGGCCGAGTACGTGGGCGCCATCGCCGGCGACCTGGCGACAAAGGGCTTTGACGAGGTCCAGCTGGACTACATCCGCTTCTACAGCGACGGACCGTACGAGCTGGCCGAGACGAACCTGCCCCACACCCAGTCATTCCGGCTGCCGACCATCCAGCGCGTGATGCGGGTCATCTCCGACGAGCTCGCCTGGACGCGGACGTTCCTCGCGGCGGACGTGTTCCCGATTGCGTTCATCGCGAGCGACGACCAGGGCATCGGTCAGCGGCCGGAGGTGATCATGCCCTACGTCGACTACTTCAGCCCGATGGTCTACCCCAGCCACTACTACCCCGGGGTGTTCGACGTGCCGGTCCCCAACGAGCAGCCGTACGTGATGATCGACCGGACCCTCGAGATCATGAACGCACAGGCCGCCGGCCTGCCGCTGCGCATCCGGCCGTGGATCCAGGACTTCGGCTACGGCGGGTTCCGGGCCTACACCGCGGACGACGTGCGGGCCGAGATGCAGGCGGTGGCCGACAACGGCGGCGCGGGATGGATGATCTGGAACGCCGCCGCCATCTTTTCGGAGGCCGCGCTCGGGCCGCCGGTCGAGGGCGAGGATTCCGCCCCGGTCACCGGTGCCGACGCGGCGCCGGCGCCAAGCGCCCAACCGTCCGGCTCCCCCTAGACCGATGCGCCTGGTCGTCCAGCGCGTGACGCGGGCGGTGGTTCGCAGCGGAGATCAGGCGCTGGGATCGATCGGACGAGGCGCG
Source organism: Candidatus Limnocylindria bacterium (assembly GCA_035709505.1). Classification (GTDB taxonomy): domain Bacteria; phylum Chloroflexota; class Limnocylindria; order QHBO01; family QHBO01; genus DASTEQ01. The sequence continues at coordinate 5,624 of DASTEQ010000074.1, read as the reverse complement.
GTCGTGCTGGTCGGGGTCGCCGCGACGGACGACGATGCGGTGGTCGACCGCATGGCCGACAAGCTGGTGGCCATGCGCTACTTCACCGATGCCGAGGACCGAACGAACCTGGCGCTTGCCGACATCGGTGGCGCCCTGCTCGTCGTGAGTCAGTTCACGCTGCTCGCCGACACGCGACATGGTCGGAGACCGGGCTTTGCCGATGCGGCCGGACCCGAGCAGGCTCGGCCGTTGGTCGACCGCTTTGTCAGCCGCTTGCGCGACGCGGGCGCGAGGGTCGAGACCGGGGAGTTCGGGGCGCGGATGGAGGTCGAGCTGGTGAACGACGGGCCGTTCACCCTCGTCGTGGACGACTAGGCCTTCGTCGCGGTCCGCCGACAGCGCGAGCAGGCGCGCACGGTGACCGACTGCCCATTTCGGACGACGGTCAGGCTCTGGAGGTTCGGCACCCAGCGTCGACCCGCGCGCTTTCGGTTCATGCCGACCGACTGGGCGTTCCAGCCAGTGATCGGGCGCTTGCCGCAGATCTCGCAGACGCGGGCCATTCGGGACTCCATTCACGAAGAAGCCGGCGCCCGTCACGGGCAGCCGGACCGGCGGCGATGCTAGCACGCTACGATCGAGCCATGCAATCGCGGCGGGGCGGGCCAGCGCCGCGGGCGGTGACCCCGGAGCGCCTCGACCTGCCGCTTCGCGAGGCGCTCCCCGAGCTCGGCGGCGGGCTGGCTACCCTGCGTCGGCTGGGGATCGAAACCCCGCGCGAGGCGCTGCTCTACCTCCCGTTCCGCTACGACGACTTCAGCAATCTTCGGCGCCTGGCCGACCTCGTCCCGGGCGAGAAGCAGTCGGCGCGGGTCCGCGTCGACGACCTGAAGGCCGAGCCCGGATTCGGGCGCCGGCCGCCGCGGACGATTGCCCAGCTGTCGGATTTGACAGGCACGGCGGAGGCGATCTGGTTTGGTCGCCGCTTCATCGAGCGCCGGCTGGGACCGGGGGATGAAATCGTGGTGAGCGGCAAGGTCACGGCTCAGGGCTGGCGGATGCAGTTTGCCAATCCGGAGTTCTCGCCTGCGTCCCGCGAGTCGGTGCACACCGCGCGGGTCGTGCCGGTCTACCGGCTCGTGGGCGGAGTGACCCTGCGTCGCGTCCGCGAGCTGCTGGCGCGTGTCCTCGACCGCTGCCTGCCGGCGGTCATCGATCCGCTGCGCGCGGGGGAGCGAGTCGGGCTCCTCGACCTGCCCCTCGCGATCAGGACCGCGCACTTTCCCGACGACCCCGACGACCTGCAGCCGGCCCTGGACCGACTCGCGTTCGACGAGCTGCTCACCCTCCAGCTCACCCTCGCCCAGGCGGCCGCGGCGCGGTCCGAGCGGCAGGCGCCGCGGATTGCAGTCGCGGGCGACGTCAAGGCGGAGATCATCGCCGGCCTCCCGTTCGACCTGACCACCGACCAGGCCGAGGCGGTGGACGAGGTGCTCGCCGACCTGGCGTCCGACGTCCCAATGCGGCGGCTCCTCCAGGGTGATGTCGGTAGCGGTAAGACCGCGGTCGCAGCCGTCGCCCTGGCCGTCGCATGCCGGGCCGGCTGGCAGGGGGCGCTTATGGCGCCGACCGAGATCCTCGCTCGCCAGCACCACGACGGGCTCGCCCCGCTTCTCACCCCGCTGGGCGTGCGGGTCGAGTACCTCTCCGGGTCGCTGCGCATCGCCGACAAGCGGCGAGCCCACCAGCGCCTGGCGCGGGGCGAGGTGGATGTCGTCGTCGGCACCCATGCTGTTATCAGCGACGCGGTCGCCTTCGAGCGCCTCGGCCTGGCGGTCGTCGACGAGCAGCACCGCTTCGGCGTCGCCCAGCGGGGGGCGTTGCAGGCCAAGGCGGGTGAGCTCGAGCCGCACATGTTGGCCCTGACCGCGACCCCGATCCCGCGGACTCTGGCCCTGACCGTGTACGGCGACCTCGCGATCAGCACCATTCGCCATCCGCCGCCCGGCCGCCTGCCGATCCGGACCGAGATCCGCACGCGGACGGCACTGCCGAGGATCGAGGCCTTCCTCGCGGACGAGGCGCGGGCGGGGCGGCAGACGTTCGTCGTCGCCCCCCTCGTCATCGAGAGCGAGGCCCTCGATGCGGCCTCAGCCGAGGCGGAGGCCGAGCGGTTGCGGGCGAGCCTGCGACAGGTCCGGATCGACCTCGTCCACGGTCAGCAGCGAGCCCCCGTTCGCGAGGCCGCCATGCAGCGCTTCGCGGCGGGGGAGACGGATGTCCTGGTCGCCACCACCGTCATCGAGGTCGGCATCGACATCCCGAACGCGACGGTGATGGTCATCGAGGACGCGGAGCGCTTCGGCCTCGCCCAGCTCCATCAGCTCCGCGGCCGCGTCGGCCGCGGCGCGCATCGGTCCTTCTGCATCCTCCTGTCCGACGCGACCGATGAGCTGGCCCGCCGGCGATTGGAGGTCGTCCGCGACTCGAGCGATGGGTTTGCGATTGCCGAGGCGGACCTCGAGCTGCGGGGCTCCGGCAACGTGCTCGGCACTCGGCAGTCGGGGCTGCCGCCGCTGCGCGTGGCGTCGCTGTTCAACCCCCGTCACCTCGAGCTGGCGGCGCGGGCTCGGACCCTGGCCCGCGCCCTGGTGGCGGAGGACCCCGCCCTCGTCGGGCGAAGCGAGCTCGTTCGCGAGCAACGAGCCTTCACCGACCCGGACGCCAAGGGCGACGCAGCCTGATGCGGGTAATCGCCGGCACAGCCCGTGGCCTGCGCCTCGCCGCCCCGAAGGATCCGCGGACCCGGCCGATCAGCGACAAGGTGAAGGAGTCCCTGTTCGGTGCGATCGGCGAGAGGGTGCTCGGGGCGCGGGTCCTCGACCTGTACGCGGGGAGTGGGGCGATCGGGATCGAGGCCCTATCCCGGGGCGCGGCGAGCGCCACGTTCGTCGAGCGGGCCCGCCCCGCAGTGGCGGTCATCCGCGAGAACCTGGCGCGGACCGGTTTGGGGGAAGCGGCCGTGATCCACGCCCAAGCGGTGGAGGCCTTCCTGGCCGCCACCGCCGAACCGCCGTGGGACCTGGCGCTCCTCGATCCGCCCTACGCGGAGCGTACACTCGACCTGCCGCTGGAACGGCTGCGGCCGCACCTCGCGTCCGGCGCGCTGGTCGTGGTCAAGCATTTCTGGCGGACACCGATGCCGGCTGCAGCCGGCTTGGCGATCACCCGCAGCCGGCGCTTCGGCGAGACGGCGCTGACCTTCCTGGAGGAGGAGCGATGACCCGCGTGGCGGTCTTCCCGGGGTCGTTCGACCCGATCACGAGTGCCCACCTCGACGTCGCGCGCCGGGGAGCGGACCTGTTCGACCGACTGGTCATCGGTGTCCTCGACAACACGCGCAAGAGCCCGCTCTTCTCCACCACCGAGCGTGTGGCGCTCATCACCGCTGAAGTCGGTGAGCTCGGCCCCTCGGTCAGCGTCGAGGCGTTCAACGGGCTGACGGTGGAGTTCGCCGCCCGCCACCAGGCCGGCTTCGTCATCCGCGGCCTGCGCGCGATCAGCGATTTCGAGGCCGAGCTGCAGATGGCGCACACCAACCGCCGTCTGGCGCCGGAGATCGATACGGTGTTCCTCATGACCGGGCTGGAGTTCGGGTATGTGTCTTCGACCCTGGCCAAGGAGGTGGCGACCTTCGGTGGAGACGTGTCCGGCATGGTTCCGCCCAGGGTTGCGCAGGCCCTCGCGGAGCGTGTCGCACCTGGCTGAGCTCGCGGTATGACGTTGTACGACGGCGGCGCCCGGGTGTAGTATCGGTCACAACCGCGTCGGAGGTCATGCCACGGACATCCTGTTCCTTGTCGAGCGCCTCGAGGTGCTGGTCGCCACCGGCAAGCGGGTCCCGCTCACGAACAACGTCGTCGTCGACCAGGGGGCCGTCCTCGAGCTGGTGGATCAGATCCGGGTCGCCATGCCGGAGGAGGTCCGCCAGGCGCAGCGCATCACCGGAGAGGCTGGTCGGATCGTCGAGCACGCCCGAGAAGAGGGCGACGCGATCATCGCCCGCGCGCAGGAGCAGGCGGCGCACATGCTCGAGGAGCGTGAGCTCGTGCGACTTGCTCAGCAGCGGGCGGGGGAGATCCTCGAGCAGGCGACCCACGAGGCCGGTGACGTGCGAAGTGGGGCGGACGAGTATGCCGCTGGCGTGCTCATCCGGCTCGAGGGGGAGGTCACCAAGACGCTGACCAGCATCAAACACGGAATCGAGATGCTTGACCAGCGTCGCGGGCCGGCCACGGTCGATGCCATCCCCGTCCAACCCGAGGCCGATCGAGCAGTCGGAACGCCCGTATCGCGGTGACCCGCCTGAACGTGGCGGGCCTGCTGCGGGAGCCGGCCGGCGCGACCCGCACGGTCGAGCTGGGCGAGTTGGAATGGGCGCCCATCGGCGACCAGCCGCCCCGGCGGGTGCTCGGCACCCTTCGCCTCCAGCGGACAAACCGGGGGATCGTGGCGTCCGGCCGGGCTCGGACCCTCGCACGGCGGACCTGTATTCGCTGCCTGGACGAGTTCGACGAACCGGTCGACGTCGAGCTCAACGAGGAGTTCATTCCCACCCTCGACGCGACGACGGGCGCGGCGGTGGCCGTCGCCGACGCTGACGTCGACGTCGCCCGAATCGACGCCCACCACGAGATCGACCTGGCTTCCCTGCTGGCCGACGAGCTCACGCTGGCCGAGCCGATGCACCCGCTGTGCCGCCCGAATTGTCGCGGGCTGTGCCCGGTGTGCGGAGGCCGTTTGGACGACCCGGGACATGAGGACCACGAGGGCGTCGAGGTCGACCCCCGTCTCGCCTCGCTCGCTGACTGGAAGCCGCGGCCAGACTGACCCGGTGGTCGCGGCCACGGGCCGCGGCTATACTGCGGCGTCCTCACCCCCGATCCAGATCAGGAGAGCCCTGTGGGCGTCCCCAAGCGAAGAGCATCGAAATCCCGGAAGGGCGAGCGCCGTGCCCACCTCGCGCTGCGCGCCCCGACCTTGGTCGAGTGCGACCACTGCCATGAGCTGAAGCGCGCTCACACCGTGTGCCCCACCTGCGGCTGGCACAACGGCCGTGAGGTGGTGCCGCCGCCGGCGCCCACCCCGACCGAGTCCGGCCGCTGACGGTCGGCCCGATGCGCATCGCGGTCGACGCGATGGGCGGCGACCTCGCTCCGCGCGAGATCGTCCGGGGGGCAATCAACTATGCCGCCACGCATGCCGACGAGGTCCTCCTCGTCGGGGACGTGCCACGCCTCGAGCGCGAAGCCGACGAGTACGGTCGCGGCCGCCCGGCCAGCGTGTCGTTCGTCGACGCCCCCGAGGTTGTCGAGATGGGTGAGTCGCCCGCGGCCGGCGTCCGCCGCCGCCGGTCGTCGATCCGGGTCGCGACCGACCTCGTCCGCGACGGGCAGGCCGACGCGGTGGTCAGCGCCGGCTCGACCGGCGCCACCATGGCTGCGGCCATCTTCCGCCTCGGTCGGCTGGAGGGCATCGACCGACCGGCCCTGCCCGCCTACTTCCTGACCCCGTCTGGGCCACTCGTCCTGCTGGACGTCGGGGCCAACGTTGACTCCGAGCCGCACAACCTCGTCCAGTTC
>DASTEQ010000073.1:0-17975 GCA_035709505.1 Candidatus Limnocylindria bacterium | reverse complement strand
CGCGCCGGGGGTCGAGTACCGGGCCGCGGACGGCTCGGAGCGTCACCCGATGCCGCTCGACGTGGAGGGGCGTGACCCGGTCCTCGTCGGGAGGCTCCGCGCGATCCCGGGGCGAGAGCGGGGATTCGCCCTGTTCGCCGCTAGTGACAACCTGCGCAAGGGCGCGGCCCTGAACGCCATCCAGGTCGCGGCTGCGTTCGATCCGGCCCGCTTCGGCTGCCTCCTGCCGCCACCCCGATGACCCGGCGCCAGTGGCTGCTCATCGCCTTAGGCGCGGTGGCTGTCGTCGCCGGCGGAGTAGCCATCGGCTTCGCCATCGGGTCGCGCCCGCCGGCTTCGGAGAGCCCGTCCCCATCTGGGTCGGTCGGCATCGAGTGCACGGTGAGCGCCACCCCGGACACGATCCTGGTCGACCCGGACACGGGCGACTCCGACGACGTCCTGTTCGTGGCCGGCACCGGCTTTCCGGGCGAGTCTGCCGTCTCGATCTATCTGCCCGAGACCGTCGTAGACGTGGTCACGACCGCAGCTGGGGGGTTCACCGTCGAGATCGCTGTCGCCGCCGGGGTGACCCACCCCGAACCACCCGATATCGAGGCGGGGCTCGCGGTCTGGAACATCACCGGCTGGGACGCGCCCGAGGCGCCGGGCGACTTCGGGAGCGTGCCGCCGCGCGTCTGTCAGACCCAGGTCTCGGTGACCCTGGAGCTTACCCACGAGCCGAGCCCCACGCCGCCGAGCGACCTGTCGGCCGGCGGCTACGCGGAGATCCTGGCGGACGGGGTGCGGGTCCGGGTGGAGCCCTCGCTGGACTCGACCGTCGTCGGCGCGCTGTTCACCGGTGACGTGGTGCGCATCCTGGCCCCCGCCCAGGTCGCCGAGGGCCTGACCTGGTACCGGGTGGAATCGGTCCTCATCCAGAGCGGGCAGCAGGTCCGCGGCTACATCGCCGCCGGAGCCGATGGCGAGGTCTACCTGCGGCCGACCGTCGAACCGCCGCCGACCCCGACCCCTGGGCCGTCCCCCTCACCCACCCCGAGTTAGGGCTGGGAGACCGGCTCGCGCGGGTACTCCACCAGGTCCCACATGTGATCGTGGTCGGGGGAGAGGTAGGTCACGTCAGGCAGCAGCTCGAGGTCGGCCGCGAAGTACGCGTTGAACAGGATCCGGAACGCGTTGACCGGGCTGATGCGGTCGTAGAAGCCTTCGGCCTCGGCGTCGACCCCCGGCAGGCGGTACGCGGTGAGCACGTTGAACTTCCACAGGATCTCGTCGTCGGTGGCCTCCAGCCACGGAAAGTCCGCGCCCTGCTCCCGGAAGCGCGGCGGGAAGGGGCCCTCGTCGGTCTGCAGGATGATGATGGGATCCGGCTCGCCGGGCTCGACGTCGATGATCTCGTCGATCACCTCCAGCGCCCGTCGGTTCGTGTACTCCAGCTGGGCGAGGTATCCCTCGTTGTCGTCCCGCGCTGCACGCTGCTCGGCGGTCGGCATCGACCCGTCGGGGTTGAAGGCGTATGGCGGGTGGGGGACCGTCAGGTGGGCCACGGTGAACGTCGGCCCATCGTGGTGCGTCGCCTCCACGATCGATTCGAAGCCGAGAAGCACGTGCCGCCGCTGCAGCTCGGCGCCGTGGACTTCCTCCTCGGGTTCACCGGTGGGCTCCGGGCCGAGGGCGCTCAGCAGCGTCGTGTCGAACAGGACGGTGCTGAATTCGCTCTGCTGGGTGTAGCGGTAGATGACGTCGGCATCGACGTTGTAGGCGGTCGGCTCCCACCAGTTCGCGATGTGGACGTACTCGTAGCCGAGCTGCTTGAAGGTCGCCGGCACGGCCATCCGATTCTGGAACGCAGCGTGGACGGCGCCGAACGAGTCCGGGTCCGAATCGTTGTAGAGGTCCGGGTTGAGGTAATCCATGATCAGGGTGCTGAACATCGAAAGCGCGGTCTTGAAGTAGTTCGCCCACGAGTCGTGGGCGACGGCGAAGCCGCGCTCCTCCAGCGCCTCGAGGAACGGGGTGTTGTCGTAGTGGTAGAAGCGATCCAGGGTCGTTTCGCCCGCGTATCGGTCGAAGACGATGTAGTACACGTCCGGCCGTCCCGCCGCCCCGACCTCGACGGCGGGGATCTCACCGGTCGACGCGGCAAAGAACCGCGTGGCCGCCACGTAGCCGCCGATGGTCACCACGTTGTAGAGGACCAGGGCAAAGACCGCGATGTTGAGGATCAGCGTGACGCGCGGCACCCACGCCCCGCCGCGCCATGCCAGCTGAGCCAGGCCGAGGCCCCACACCAGCCAGATGGCCGCCAGCAGCCAGCGCTGGTCGAGGACATCGGCGACCAGGTTCCAGACGTGCCCGAACGAGAACGCGACGACCAGCACGACGCTTGCCATGAGGCCGGCTCGCGCCCAGTCGCGGCGCACGGCATAGAACAGGAGCAGCAGGCCTGCGGCGGCCGCCATGCAGACGAACAGCGGCCCCCACAGCGGCTGGAGGGTGACCTGGTCGGCCAGGTTCTGGGCGAACAGGAACAGGACCGGATACGCGCCAAGAAGCACGGCGTGCCATGGCCAGTACCACCAGCGCCTTGCGCCGGCATTCGGTTGCCGGGTTAACATCGGGGCAACAGTACCCGTAGCGGGGAACCGCAACCGTTGACGCCACCCATCGCATACATCGACCCAGGATCAGCCAGCCTGCTGTTGCAGGCGCTGCTCGCCGCGCTGCTGTCGATCCCGTTCATCTTCCGTCGCACAATCGGCGGATTCTGGCATCGACTGCGCGGAGACGCACAGACAGACGATCCGGCTACCTCGGAGGTCCCCTCCTCCGACGGCCCGAACTCCACCAAGTCCTGATGACCGATGGCGCCTGCGGGCGCCCGGGTTGACCCAGGGTTGACGGCCCCGGCGCACCCCGCGGGAGTGGTCGATCCCGCCTCCTTCAGAGACCCGGCCGGCTACGTCTTCCGCCGCGACGGCGTCCTCTATCGAGCCATCCAGCCGGCTGGCGCCGACGACTGGGCTGCATTCGTGGATGGCGGGCTGGCGGCCGATCTCATCGGAAGGGGCCTGATGATCGAGCACGAGCCGGCGTCAGTCGAGCTCGCGCCGAGGCCGGGCGCCGCCATCGTCATCCGCCCCCGCGAGCTGACCCTGATCTCGTACCCGTACGAGTGGGCCTTTTCCCAGCTTCGGGAAGCCGCGCTCTTGACGCTGGAGGTCCAACGCCGCGCCCTGGACGCCGGGATGTGGCTCCGCGACGCATCGGCATACAACGTCCAGTTCGACCGCGGCCGGCCGATCCTCATCGACAGCCTCTCATTCGAGCCCGCGGACCTGACCGCTCCGTGGCCCGCGTATCGCCAGTTCTGCAAGCACTTCCTGGCTCCGCTGGCCCTGATGGCTCACCGGGACGTGCGCTGTGGGCTGATGCTCCGCGACTTCATTGACGGCCTGCCCCTCGACCTCGCCGCTGGGCTGCTGCCGGGACGCACCCGCCTCGGCGGTCTGCTGCCCCACCTCCACCTTCACGCTGCCGCCGACCGGCGGACGCAGCAGGCGCAGATCTCCGGGGCGGCGGACGTGGACCAGCAGGCCAAGCCGGCCCGGGCCCGACCGATGAACAAGACCCGCCACGAGGCCCTTCTCGACAGCCTGCGGCGGGCGGTCGAGGGGCTCCGTCTCGAGCTGGGTAGCCATTGGCTCAGCTACGGCCACCAGACGAGCTACAGCCCGGCGGGGATGGCCTCCAAGCGAGAGATCGTCGAGCGCATGCTGAACGCCGCCGGCGGGACCGTGATCTGGGACCTGGGGGCGAACGTGGGGACCTACTCCGACCTCGCCGCCGGCCCCGGACGGCAGGTCATCGCCTTCGACCAGGACGCGGCGGTGGTCGAGCTGCTGTGGCGGAACCTGTCCCCGGAGCAGCGCACGGGGATCCTGCCCCTGGTCATGGACCTGGCCAACCCCAGCCCGGCACTCGGCTGGGCACACGCCGAGCGGCTGTCGCTCCTCCAGCGCGGGCCGGCCGACGTGGTCATGGCTCTCGCCCTGGTCCACCACCTGGCCATCGGCAACAACGTGCCGCTGCCCCGCATCGCGGAGCTGCTGGCCGACGCGGGCCGCCGGGTCGTGGTCGAGTTCGTGCCGAAGGAAGACCCCATGACCCAGCAGCTGCTGGCCGCCCGGCGCGACATCTTCCCCGACTACACGCTCGACGGATTCCGTGCCGCGCTGACGGGCCACTTCACCGTCCGGGACGAGGCCCCGGTGGCCGACAGCCTCCGCACCCTGTTCCTCCTCGAGCGACAGCCGGCCGCCTGAGCTGCGGCAGCTCCGCGCACTCATCGGTCAGTAGGAGGTCAGTTGGCGGCCGCCTCCGCCTCGCGCAGGACTCGCCGGATATTGCCGTTGGCCAGCTTCGCCACGTGCTCCTCGCTCCATCCGCGGCGCAGGAGCTCGGCCACCAGGTTCGGGTAGCAGCTCACGTCCTCGAGGTCGACGGGCCAGAACGTGTTGCCGTCGTAGTCGCCACCGATGCCGACGTGGTCGTGCCCGGCCACGGCGGCCACGTGCTCCACGTGATCAGCGACCGCCTCGAGCGGAGGGCTGGGCACGACCAGCGATTCGACGATCTCGCGAGATAGCGCTTCGCGGGTCGCGACGTCCTTGATGCCTGCCGCCCGGCGGTTGAACTCGATCATGGCCGGCATGAGGACCGCCGCGGCCTCCGACCCGATGAAGCCGGCGACGAAGGTGACCATCACCACCCCGCCGTTGGCAGGCATGCGGCGGAGGATTTCGTCGGGGACGTTCCGCGGCACGTCACACAGGGCCCGCGCCGAGGAGTGGCTGAAGATCACCGGGGCGCGGCTCGAGTCGAGCGCGTCGGACATGGTGGCCACCGACACGTGGGACAGGTCGACCAGCATTCCCAGCCGGTTCATCTCCGTCACGACCTGGCGCCCGAACGGCGCGAGGCCACCGTGAGTCGGGTCGCCGGTCGCCGAGTCACCGATCTCGTTCGACGTGTTGTGAGTCAGGGTCAGGTAGCGCGCCCCGAGCTCCCAGAACGCGCGAAGCGCTCCGAGCGAGCCTTCCAGGACGTGGCCGCCCTCCATGCCCAGCAGGGACGCGATCCGGCCTCCGGCGAGAGCCCGGTCCACGTCCGCGGCGCCGAGGCAGAGCTCCAATGCCTCGGGGTAGTGGGCGATCATCCGCCGGGCCAGGTCCAGCTGCTCGAGCTGGAGGACCGCCCGACCCGCGCCTCCCTCGCCGGGCACGTAAACGCTCCAGAACTGGCCGCCGACCCCGCCTCCCCGGAGCCGCGGGAGGTCGGTGTCTCCCGGCTCGGGAGCGCGGGACCGCAGGTCGTAGGCATCGAGGTCACCCGGGGCCGCGGGGTACTTGCGGATCTCCCACGGCAGGTCGTTGTGGCCGTCGATGACCGGATGGCGGGCGAGAAGCTCGCGAGCGGCCGGCAGGTACGGGCTCCACTCCGACTCGTCGGCCATGCGTCGAGCATAGCCCGGCTACCATGGGGCCTCCCTGCCCCACACGCGAGGTAGCGATGGACTTCCGCGCCCTGGTCGACGAGCTCCTGGCCGAGTACTTCCGCCTCGATCCGGTGCATGCCACCGAGATCGGCAACCACGATCACGACGGCGAATGGCCGGACCTGACCGACGCCGGACGTGCCGCCCGGCTCGCCTTCGCGGAGGACGCCATCCGCCGCCTGGGCGAGGTGGACGTCGCAGCCCTGTCGCGGGACGACGCGATCGACCACCGGATCCTGAAAGATGCCGTGGAGGCGATGCGCTTCAGCGAGGGCACGCTCGAGGAGGACCGGTGGAACCCGCTCGTTTATGTGTACGTGCTCGGGAACGGCCTGTTCACGCTCGTGGCGCGGCCCTTCGCTCCGCTGCCGGACCGGCTCCGCAGCGGCGCCGCCCGGGTTCGAGGCGTTCCCGCCGTGCTGGACGCTGCTCGCGCCACTCTGAGCAACCCCGGGGAGCGGCCCGTCTCCCGGTTCCACGCCGAGAAGGCGGTCGAGCGCCTGCCAGGGGTGCCCGGCCTGGTCGACACCCTGCTCGCGGAAGTCGACAAGGTCGAGGATGCCGAGGTTGCTGCCGCCCTCCGCGCGGAGCTGGAACCGGCTGCGGCCGACGCCAAGGCCGCGCTGGAAGCCTTTGGTACGTGGCTCCGCGACGAGCTGCTGCCCACCGCCACCGGTGACTTCCGGCTGGGGCCGGCTCTCTATCGGTCGAAGTTCCGCCATGCCCTCCGGGTCGAGATGGAGCCGACCGAGCTGCGGGCACGGGCACTCGGCGCGTTCGACGCGGTACGGGCCGAGATGCATCGGCTGGCCGCCGACCTGTGGCCCACCTGGAAGGGCGACGACCCCATGCCCGACCAGCTCGACGCCATGACGCGCGCCGTCCTGGACGCCATCGCCGCTGACCACCCCCAGGCGGGCGAGCTGCTGGACTTCTGCCGCGAGGAGAACGACCGGATCGAGACGTTCTGCCGCGATATCGGTCTCATCGGCCTGGCTGACGAGCCGCTGGAGATCGTCTGGACCCCCGAGTTCCTCCGATCGTCCGGAGGCGCGATGCTCATTCCGCCCGGCCCCCTGGACCGCGGGCTGTCCAGCTTCTTCGCGATCACCCCCATGCCTGACGACTGGACCGATGCGCAGCGGGAGTCGTACCTGCGCGAGGACAACAACCGGATGCTCCGGCTGCTCACCATCCACGAGGCGGTGCCGGGCCACTATCTCCAGCTGGCCTACTCGAATCGCTGCCCGTCGCTGGTGCGGGCCATCTTCGGCTCGGGAGTCTTCGCCGAAGGGTGGGCCGTCTACGTGACCCAGGTGATGATGGACGTCGGCTATGGAGCCGAGGACCCGGCCCTCATGCTCGTCCACTGGAAGTTCTACCTGCGCGCGATCACCAACACGATGATGGACATCGCCATCCACACCGGCGCGATGGAGCGCGAGGAGGCGATGAAGCTCATGGTCGAGCAGGGCTTCCAGGAGGAGTCCGAGGCGTCGGCCAAGTGGGACCGCGCGCGCCTGTCGAGCACCCAGCTGTGCGAGTACTTCCTCGGCTACACCGAAATGGCGGACCTCGAACGCGAGGCCCGCCGTCGCGCGGCGGAGGCCGGCACCCCGTTCCGCTGGCGCCCGTTCCTCGAGTCCGTCCTCGCCCACGGCACCCCGCCGACGCCGGTCATTCGCGACATCTTGTTCGGGAGTACCTGAGCGGATGGGCCGCGGCTTCGGGGCCCTTCGCCACCGGAACTTCCGCCTCTACTGGTCCGGCCAGGTCGTCAGCCTGGTGGGGACCTGGATGCAGAGCGTCTCGCAGCCGTGGCTGGTGCTCGATCTCGGCGGATCGGCGTTCCAGGTCGGGACGGTCATCGCCCTGCAGTTTGCGCCCGCGCTGTTCCTCGCTCCGCTCGGCGGGGTGCTGGCCGATCGGTTCGACAAGCGGGCGCTGCTGCTCGTCACCCAGGCCCTGGCCATGATCCAGGCCGCGACCCTGTTCGGGCTCACGCTCAGCGGCACCATCGAGATCTGGCAGATCCAGGTCCTGGCCCTGATTTTGGGCATCACCAGCGCCTTCGACATGCCGGTCCGCCAGTCGTTCGTGGCGGAGGTCGTGCCCCGCGAAGACCTGCTCCAGGCGATCGCGCTCAACAGCGCCTCGTTCAACCTCGCCCGCGTCGTCGGCCCGGCGCTGGCCGGGGTCGCCCTGGCCCTGTTCGGGGCGGCGTTCAGCTTTGGGGTCAACACCCTGACCTACACCGCGGTGATCGGCTGCCTTCTGCTGATCGACACCTCCACCCTCCGCCGGCTCCCGGCGCCCGCGGTGCCATCGAGCATGCGGACCAGCCTGGTCGAGGGGTTCCGCTATGCGGCGAACACGCCCACCGTGCTGTGGCTCCTCGTCCTCCTGGGCGGGATGAGCATCTTCGCCATGAACTTCCAGGTCCTCCTGCCGCTGTTCGCCCGGTTCACGCTGGACATGGATGCGGGCGCGTTCGGGGCGTTGTTCGCGGTCATGGGCCTCGGCTCGCTCGCCGGGTCGCTGGTCCTGGCCTTCATGGGCGATCGGCGCCCGCGACTCCGGCTGATCATCGGTGGCGGGGCGGCGTTCCTCGTCTTCGAGGTCATGCTCGGTCTCATCCGCGCTCCGGCCCTCGCCTACCCGGTCGTGGCGCTCGTCGGCCTGGCGTCCATGCTCATGGTCAACACCATCAACGCCACCGTGCAGCGGTCCGTCCCCGACGAGCTGCGCGGGCGGGTCATGGCCCTGTACGTGACGGTCTTTGCCGGCTCCGGGCCCCTCGGCGGGCTGTTCGCCGGCGCGGTCGCCCAGTTCCTCGGCCCGCCCGCCGGGTTCATCCTCGGCGGACTGTTCGCGGCGGTCTTCCTCGTCCTGACGGGGTGGAAGCTCACCCGCTCGGGACCGATTGGGGTGGCGCCGCCACTCTCGGCGGACGCCGCCACCGTCCCGCGCCCATGACCGCGCCCGCCATCGGCGCCGCGACTCGCCCCACTCTGACCCTCGGGCTGCTGGCCCTCGCTCATTCGCTCATCCACATGCAGTCGGCGCTGATGCCACTGGTCTACATCGCGGTGATCGACCAGTTCGGCCTCGACGAGGCCGCGATCGGCCTGTTCATCGGCGTCACCACCGCGATCGCCGGCGCCATGCAGCTGTCCTACGGGTTCCTGACCCGCTACATCGCTCGCCCGGTCCTCATTGGGGTCGGGCAGCTCGTGTTCGGGGTCAGCCTGATGCTGGCCGGGTTTGCCACGAGCATCGGTCAGCTGCTGGCGGCCATCAGTGGTGCCCGCGTCGGCGCAAGCCCGCAGCACCCGGTGGGCAACGGCATCCTGTCCGACGCGTTTCCGCCGGAGCGGCGCGGGTTTGCGATCAGCACCCACATCGCCGGCGGCAACGTGGGGACCATCCTCGTCCCGTTCATCGGTGGCGCGCTCCTCGCCACCGTCGGCTGGAACACGACCCTGCTCCTGTTCGGGATCCCGCCGCTGGTGGTCGGGGGGCTGGTGCTGTGGTTCGTCCGCGAGGACACGACCGCCTACCGCCGCCAGGCCCGCGCGTCGGGGAGCTGGGCGGGCCAAGTGCGGGCCGTCCTCGGGCGCAGCGACCTGATGCGGATCCTCGCGGCGGCCCTCGTTTCGGCCGGCGGCCGCGGGCTCGACATCGCCGCCCCATTCCTGCTCCTCTACTTCCGGGCCGAGCTGGGGATCGACGATTCCACCGTCCTGTGGCTGTACGCCCTGCTCCTGGTCGGGGCGGTGGTCGGGCCGGTGCTGGCCGGCATCCTATCGGACCGATATGGTCGCCGGCGGACGCTGATCTGGTACTACGCTCTCTCGTCGGTCGGCATCCTGTCCGTCGTCCTCGCCGGCGGCAACCTGCTCCTGCTCGCCCCGCTCCTCCTCCCCTTCGGGACGGCGGTCTTCAGCGAGGGGCCGATCCTCCAGGCCTTCCTGGCCGACCGGGCCGTGGGCCCGCTCCGCGATGTCGCGTTCTCCATCTACTTCACCGCGGCCTTCGGCATCGGGGCGCTGTGGGCCCTGGCTATCGGCGCCATCGTGGCCGGTCCGGGCTACGTGACCGCGTTCGTGGTGATGGCCATCTCCTACGTCGCGGGCGCGGTGCTCATCTCCTCGGTCCGCGACCGCCCCCCGGACGTGCCGGTCCAGGCCTAGGCCTCCGGGCCGGCGCCTCGGCGGGGGCGGGACTTGGCGGCCGCCTCCTTTTCGAACCGATTGGCGTGGTACGGGTTCTCGCCGTGGAGCACGGCCGACAGGCTCGAGGCCACGTAGGCGAACGGAAAGGCGATCCCCAGGCGCTCGTACTGGGCCACGTGCACCCGCTCGTGCGCACGGCTCGTGCGCAGCGCAGTGGCATTCGCGCCGAGCACGACGTGGCCCAGGGTCAGCGCTCCGGCCCCGCCCCGTCCGGCCGGGAGGCGGGCCAAGCCCCGCCGCACGACCCCGCCGTGGGCTTCGATCACGCCGCCGACCACCGCCACCCGACCGCCGGTCAGCAGGCTGAGCACGACGAACACGACGCCCACCAGGGTCATCGGCAGTGCCCAGAGCACGGCCAACAGCCGCCGGGACGGGGAGTGGTTCGGCACGAGCGGCAGGGTAGCCGACGGCTAGAATCCGGCCGAGACCCCCGCACCGTACGCCCGCATCGCCCGCCCGCTCACAGGAGCGCCCTCCGATGACGACCGAAGCTCGACACGACGAGCCCACCATCGAGAATCTCCTCCGCGAGGACCGCACCTTCCCGCCGCCCGCCGAGTTCATCGCGAACGCGACTGCGAACGATCCGGCGATCTACGAGCGCACCGCGACCGACGAGGGTTTCGAGCAGTTCTGGACGGAGGAGTCTCGGCGCATCGACTGGATCGAGCCGTGGACGAAGCTGCTGAGCTGGGAGCCGCCGTTCGCCGAGTGGTTCGTCGGCGGCAAGCTGAACATCAGCGTCAACTGCCTCGACCGCCACGTGGCCAACGGACTGGGAGACAAGGTCGCGTACCACTGGGAGGGGGAGCCGGGCGACACGAGGACGATCACCTACGCCCAGCTCCTGGCCGAGACCTGTCAGATGGCGAACGCCCTTCGCGAGCTGGGCGTCCGCAAGGGCGACCGGGTGGCGATCTACATGCCGATGATCCCCGAGCTGCCGGTCGCGATGCTCGCCTGCGCGCGGATCGGTGCCCCGCACAGCGTCGTGTTCGGCGGCTTCTCCGCCGACGCCCTGGCTGGGCGGCTCGAGGACGCTCAGTGCACGACGGTGATCACCGCCGACGGGGGCTACCGCAAGGGCGCGATGGTGCCGCTCAAGGACAACGCGGACGACGCGATGGGACGGTCGCCATCGGTCCAGCACTGCATCGTCGTTCGCCGCACGGGTCAGGAGGTGGGCTGGGAGGAGGGTCGCGACCACTGGTACCACGACCTGGTTGCCCGCCAGGAAACGAGCGCCGAGCCCGAGGTGATGGACTCGGAGGACCTCCTCTACCTGCTGTACACCAGCGGGACGACGGCCAAGCCCAAGGGGATCATGCACACCACCGCCGGCTACCTCGTCGGCACCGCGACCACCCATCGGTACATCTTCGACATCAAGCCGGACGACATCTACTGGTGCATGGCCGACATCGGCTGGGTGACCGGCCACTCGTACATCGTGTACGGCCCGCTTGCGAATGGCACGACCGGGGTCATCTACGAGGGCGCCATCGACTTCCCGGAGAAGGACCGATGGGCCCAGATCGCGGCACGCCTGGGGGTCACGATCCTGTACACCGCCCCGACCGCCATCCGGGCGCTGATGAAGTACGGCGCCGATGTCTTCGCCGGCGACGACCTGTCCTCCCTCCGCCTGCTGGGCAGCGTCGGCGAGCCGATCAACCCCGAGGCGTGGGCGTGGTACTGGCAGCACATCGGGGGCGGGCGCTGCCCGGTCGTCGACACCTGGTGGCAGACCGAGACGGGGATGATCCTCATCACGCCACTCCCCGGCATCACGACCCTCAAGCCGGGAAGCGCCACGAAGCCGTTCCCCGGCATCAAGGCCGACGTCGTGAACGAGCGCGGGGAGAGCGTCCCGCTGGGCGGAGGCGGGTACCTCGTCCTCGAACGCCCCTGGCCCGCCATGCTGCGGGGGATCTACGGCGACCCGGATCGGTACCGGCAGACGTACTGGACCCGCTTCCCCGGGCGCTACTTCGCCGGCGACGGCTGCAAGCGCGACACGGACGGCTACTTCTGGCTGCTCGGTCGGGTGGACGACGTCATGAACGTCAGCGGCCACCGGATCAGCACGACCGAGGTGGAATCGGCCCTCGTCTCCCACCCGGCGGTGGCCGAGGCCGCGGTGGTCGGCCGCACCGATCCGATCACCGGCCAGGCGATCTTCTCGTACGTCATCCTCCGTGCCGGCCACGAGCCGTCCGACGCGCTGGCCGACGAGCTGCGCGAGCACGTGGCCACGGTCATCGGCAAGCTGGCCCGCCCCAAGCAGCTGATGTTCACCCCGGACCTGCCCAAGACCCGCAGTGGCAAGATCATGCGCCGGCTGCTCCGCGACATCGCCGAGCAGCGCGACCTGGGGGACGTCACCACGCTCGCCGACGCGGGGATCGTGTCCACCATCCGCGAGCAGTCGGGGACGGGCGAGGACGAATGAGGGCGTGAACACCGAGGACGTCGTCGGCTTCCTCGAGGCCAACTGGCTGGCCCTCATCTTCTGGAGCGGTCTGGCCCTCGTCGTCTTCCGCCTCGTTCGTCCCGTCGTCGACCGCATCGGGGAGCGGATCATCCGCGCCCGCCAGGCGCAGGGCATCGACCCGGCTGAGCTGAACGAGCTGCGCAAGCGGCTGGCCACCGTCGAGAACCTGGTCGCCAGGCTGCTGCGGGCGGCCGTCATCTTCGTCGTGGTGGTCGTGGTCCTGACCCTGCTCGACCTGGTCTCGGTCATCGTGGCCCTGGGGGTCGTGTTCGCGGGCTTGGCGATCGCGGGCCAGGCCATCATCCTCGACTACCTGATGGGCATCCTCATCCTGATTGAAGGGCAGTTCTACGTCGGCGACTGGGTCAACATCGCGACCAACAACGTGAACGTATCCGGCACGGTCGAGGAGATCGGCCTGCGGCGCACGATCCTGCGCGACGTGTCCGGCACCGTGCACTCGGTGTCGAACGGCGAGGTCCGCGTGTCCTCCAACATGACCCGGGTCTACGCCGTTCTCCAGGTCGAGATCCCGCTGATGGGCGAGGCGGACCTCGAGCGGGCGATCGCCATCACGAACCGGGTCGGGGCGGAGATGTACGCCGATCCGGAGTGGTCGACCCGCCTCCTCGAAGCACCGGCCTACGCGTCCATTCCGACGGTCAGCGACCTGGGGATCACCCTCCGAGCCGCCGGCCGAGTCCAGGGCCAAGACCGGTTCACTGCGGCCAGCGAGCTCCGGCGCCGGTTGCTGATCGCCTACGCGGCCGAGGGCATCGGCCTCGCCCAGCGCCTCCGCCCGCCGGCGGCGTGAGCGGCTAGGATGCGCCTCGTATGACCCGATGGCCCCGATCCCGCCGCGTCATGCTGGCCGTGGTGAGCAGCGCCCTGTGGCTGGGCTACATGGTCATCGGGCTGGCGGTGATCAACACCCTGTTTCCGACCGTTGAGGGCGAGGGACCGGCGGGCACGGCCGCCTTCATCGGTCTGCTGAGCGGCTTCTTCCTGACCGGCATCATCATGTGGGCGGCGTCTGACTGACCTGATCCCACACGGGATCCGTTGCGGGCCTCACGCCGAGCGGCCGTCCGCCGTTCCAGTGGCATGGACGCGTGGCGAGCGCAGGTCGCGCTACTCGGTATCTCCCGAGTACAGGTCCGCGCTCGGAGGACGGAGGCGGTCGCGGGCTGGCTCGAGGAGGCGCCCGTAGAGGCCGGGACGCCGGTCGCCGATCGTGTCCCACTCGTGCTCGCCGGGGATCCGCTTGTGGTGGGTCTGCCGCGCCAGCTCCCAGTCGACCTCGCCGAAAATCGTCTCCTCCTCCGTGTCGCTGGCGGTGGCCAGCGCCTTGCCGTTGGTGTCGAGCAGGATCGACCGCCCGATGAACGTTGTCCCACGTTCCTCGCCGACCCGGTCGCAGGCGAGCAGGTAGACGTGGTTCTCTGCGGCGCGGGCGGGCGCGAAGATGCCCGGGTGGAACTGGACCCCGACCGGCCAGTTCGTGGGCAGGGCAATGAGGTCCGCCCCATCCAGCGCGCAGATGCGGGCCGCCTCCGGGAAGCGAAGGTCGTAGCAGATGAGGACCCCGACCCGCATCCCGGCCAGGTCGTAGACCTCCGGCGCGTCGGGTCCGGGCGTGGCGAATCGGTCGACCCCGAGATACGGCAGGTGCATCTTCCGGTACCGATAGCGTCGGCCGTCCTCCGCGAACAGCAGCGCGGTGTTGAAGACTTCGCGGCCCTCGGCCTCGAGAGTGCCGACAATGAGCGCCACGCCGTGGGCCGCGGCCAGGTCCGCGAGCCGCTGCTCGGCCACCGCCGACGCCCGCTGCGCCACCGTCAGCGCCTCGTCGAGGTGCTCGAACACGTAGCCGGTGACGGCTGCCTCCGGCAGGACGACCAGCCGCGCGTCGCCGGCCGCGGCCTCGGTCACCGCGCGTTCGATGCGCTCGAGGTTGCGGTCGACTTCACCCAGCTGCGGA
Source organism: Candidatus Limnocylindria bacterium (assembly GCA_035709505.1). Lineage (GTDB taxonomy): Bacteria > Chloroflexota > Limnocylindria > QHBO01 > QHBO01 > DASTEQ01. The sequence continues at coordinate 3,705 of DASTEQ010000073.1, read as the reverse complement.
TCGATCTGGCAGGCAGCGACCCGAATCGTCATCGGTCCGATCCTCTGCTAGGCTCCCGCGGATATCCCATGGCCCCGAGTGTAGCCCCGTCATGAGTTCCCCACCCACCCCGTCGCTGGCGAGTGAGCGCCGCTGGCTTCTGCCGGCGGCCTTTGTCTTGCTTGGCCTGATTTGGGGCTCGTCGTTCCTGTGGATCGAGCTCGCCATCGAGGAGCTGCCCCCCGCCACCATGACCGCAGAACGGCTGACCCTGGCCGCGGTTGCCATGCTCCTGTTCCTCGCGATCACACGTCCCCAGCGGCCGACGCGCGGCCAGGTCGGCCACCTGGCGGTCCTGGGCGCGGTCAATGCCGGCTTCCCGATCTTCATCATCAGCTGGGGTCAGCAGTACGTCGATTCGGGGACCGCAGCCGTCCTGAACTCGCTCACCCCGATCTTCTCCCTGCTCATCGCCGGACTCATCCTCAAGACCGAACTGTGGTCGCCGCTGCGGGGCCTCGCCGTCCTGGTCGGCTTCGCCGGTGCGGTCGTGCTCGCCAGCCGAGAGTTCGCCTTCAACCCCGGCCCGGAGGCGATCGCCGGCGCGATTGCGGTGACCGCCGGGGCGGCGAGCTACGCGGTGGGCGCCAGCTACGTGAAGCACCGCATTCGCTCGACCGACCGCTATGTCGTGGCCGGAGGCACGCTCGTCTTCGCGGCCCTGTACGTCTGGATCGGGGCGCTCATCGCGGACGGCCCCCCTGTCCTGCCCACCCAGCCGGCGACCATCATCGGTCTGTTGTGGCTCGGCCTGCTTGGGTCGTTCTTCGCCTACATCCTGTACTTCTTCCTGATCGCCAACCTCGGCGCCACGGTGTCGACCATGGTCACCTACATGTTCCCCGTCGTGGGAGTGACCCTTGGCGTCGTCGTTCTCGGGGAGGTCCTCGACGTGCGGCTCGTACTCGGTGCCGCGCTGGTCGTGCTCGGGATCGCGATCGTAGGCCTCCGATATGATGCGGTCGTGAGCCTCGCAACCCGCGTGGCGCGGCGGTGAGCGGGATCGAAGAGCCACCGCCGGGCGCTCCCCCTCCCCCGAACCGACCCCCGGACGCGGAGTCGCGTTGGCCCGCGCAGGATCTCGGCGAGCCTGCGCAGGACGCCGCCGGTACTTCGCCGAACGTCGCCACCGAGGGGCCGTGGGACGTCAAGACCTACGGCAACCGCCGCCGGCCGACGCGGGCCGAGCAGGCCGTGCCGTGGCTCATCGGCCTGGTCCTCGCCCTGTCCGGGATGATGATCGTGCTCCTGGCACTCATCTTCTCCAGCAACGAAGGGTTGCTGCCGGCGTATGGGACCCCGTCGCCCGAACCCTCGATCGAAGCCGCCACGCCGAGACCGCGACCGACGCCGAGCCTGGAGCCGAGCCTCGAACCTTCACCTTCGGTCGAGCCCACGCCCACGCCGGTTCCGGCGCCGACTTATCCGCCCTTCGAGGTCGTCTTCATGCAGCGCACGTCCGCCTCGGGGCCGACCCACCTGTTCACCCACGATTTCGCCGGTCAGGCCGCGCCGGTCCCTCAGGCGCGCGACAACCGGGGCGTGGACTGGTACGACTGGGCGCCGGATGGGGCACACGGCATCGCCCTGGTCGAGGGCAACCCCCTGCTCCTGACCCCCGGCAGCTCAGCACGCGACCTCGGCGATGGCTTCGACAGCATCGCGTACGCCGCGGACTCCACGACGGCCTACGGCTTGCGCTCCACGCTGGCCGGGGCGAACGATCGGGCAGAGTTGCTTCGAATCGACACGGTCAGCGGGGCGGCCACCTCGGTCGCGGTATGGACCTACCCTCATCCGACCACCTTCCAGGAGTCGGTGGTCAAGGAGGCCCGCTTCGCGGATGACGGCGGCTTCGAGCGGGTCTACGTTCTCGAGGACGGGCGGGTCGTGGTCTGGGTCCTGGGCGCGCCAGCCGTTTACACCTTCGACCCGGCCACCGGCACCGCGGGCACGACGAACCGCCAACCCCTGCTCTGGGCCCCGAATGGTCTCCTCCGGGCCGCGGTGACGGACACCGGCAGCGATTCGCGGATCGCGATCCTCGGCCTCGCCGGCGAGGAGCGCGGCGCCCTGTCTGTCTCGGGCCTGGTGAGCCACGTCCGATGGTCGGCCAACAGCAACCAGATCGTGTTCACGATCAACCGCGGCACCTCGAGCGGAGGCGTCTCGCAGGACCTGTACGCCTGGGACCTGCACACGGGATCCGCCGCCCAGCGGCTCACCCAGGACCTGCGCTCGCTGGGTCCCGGCTATCGCGGCGCGGAGGAGATCTGGAAGCCGTGATCAACGAGGTCGTGAATCCCATCGGTGTCGAGCTCGACGAGACGGCCCGCCTCATGCGGATCCGATGGGATGACGGCCACCTTGGCGTCTGGGGTTGGACCGAGCTGCGCCGCGCCTGCCCCTGCGCCCTGTGTGCGGGGGAAGGGTCCCTGCCCGGGGTCGTTACCCTCGAAACCGTGTTCCCACCGGAGGCCGTGACCCTCGAGCGGGTGAAATGGATCGGCCGATACGCGCTGGCGCCGATCTGGGCCGACGGCCACGACACCGGGCTGTTCACCTACGCCAAGCTGCGTGCCACCTGCGCCTGTGGCGAACACGGGACGGACACGGCCTGAACCGATGTGGGCTGAACCGATAAGGGCGGCACCGATGACGGCGGCACCGATGACGGCTGAACCGCTGCGCCTCGATGACTTCACCCTCGCCCTCGGCGGCGGCGGCGCCCGGGGCTATGCCCACATCGGGGTTGCGCAAGCCCTCGCTGAGCGCCGGATCACGCCCGGTCGAATCATTGGGACCTCGATGGGATCGGTCATCGGAGCGGGCATGGCGGCCGGCCTCAGCGCGGAGCGAATGGCGGCGATAGCCGCGCGCATCGACCCGTGGCGGGTGGCCCGCCGACCGGCCCGCCTGGCGATGTTCGACCACCGGCCGCTCATCGAGCAAATCGTGGCCGAGGTCGGCCACCCGAGGATCGAGGATCTCCCCATCCCGTACGCCGCCGCGACCTACGACCTCGTGACCGGAACGCACCAGCCGGTCACCAGCGGACCCGTGCTGGACGCCCTGATGCGCAGCTGTGCGATCTCGGTCGTCTTTCCGCCCATCATCGACGGCGATGCCGTCTGGGTCGATGCCGGTGTGTGGGAGCCGGTGCCGATCTCGCTTGCCCGGCGCTGGGCGCCGGATCGGCCGGTGGTCGGTGTCCAGGTCATCTCGCCCAAGCCCGCCTGGTTCGCGACACCGCCCCTGGCCTGGACGCTGCGTGCCGGCGCCCGCCTGCTCGGAGGCACGGCCGGTGATGGATCGCGGCTGAAGGCCCGCCGCTACACCGCGCTCCTCGCGGAGCGGATCACGGACCCGGTGGTCGACGCCCGGGCCGACCTGCTCATCCAGCCCGACCTTGGCCACTTCAGCTGGATTCGCTTCGGGGTGATCGAGGAGCCACGGCGTCGCGGGTACGACGCCGCTCGCGAAGCGCTCGCATCGGCGACCATCACGGAATCCGCGCCGGTCACTGCGTGAGTGTCGTGGGAACGGGCGGCGGCCTGCTTCTCGTTCATGCCCACCCCGACGACGAGGTCTTTTCGACCGGCGGGGTGATCGCCCAGGCGCTTGCAGACGGGCGCCGGGTAGACCTCGTGGTCTGCACCGGCGGCG
>DASTEQ010000072.1:0-3375 GCA_035709505.1 Candidatus Limnocylindria bacterium | reverse complement strand
ACCTCGAAGTTCTCTCCGCCCTGCGGGAGGAGATTGAGGCCAACGGGGTTGACGACCTCACGGAAGGAAGGAGCGGGGCGTTCCATGGGCATGACCAGACCAACGCTCCCCGATGAGGCCGAGATGTACCGATTGATGGCGGCCCGCGACCCGGACGCGGAGGGCGTGTTCCTTGTCGCGGTCCGCACGACCGGGGTCTTCTGCCGCCCGACCTGCCCGTCCCGCCTGCCACTCCCCCAGAACGTCGAGTTCCACGCCACGCCGTGGGACGCCCTGGTCGCCGGGTTCCGGCCGTGCCGCCGGTGCTGGCCGGTGGGACGCCCGAACGGGACTCAGCCGTTGACCGTCACCCGGATCGACACCCCCCTCGGGACGATGGTCGCTGCCGCGGTCGACGATGGCCTGGCCGTCCTCGACTTCGCCGATCGCCGCGCGGCCCGGACCGCGTTGCGTAACGCCGCGCGGCGGCTCAATGCCTATCCGACGATCGGCCGCCACCCGCACCTCGAGACGCTCCGCGCCCAGCTGGACGAGTATTTCGCCGGCAGCCGCACGACCTTCGACCTCCCGCTCGCTCCGCGGGGCACGGCCTTCGAGGAATCGGTCTGGTCCTGGTTGCGCACCATCCCATCCGGCCAGACGCGCACCTACGCCGAAGGCGCCACCGCAGTGGGTCGGCCGCAGGCGGTCCGGGCCATCGGTCGGGCCAACGGCGCGAACCCGCTGGCCATCGTCGTGCCGTGCCATCGGGTCATCGGCTCCGACGGCGACCTCACCGGCTACGGCGGTGGCGTGTGGCGGAAGCGTGCGCTGCTTGAGCTCGAGTCCGCGACCGCGGTGGGATAGAAAAGGCGTCCGCTCAAGCCGCCGGGAGACGGCGGTACACGACGACGCGCCAGTACCAGGGGCCGCCGTCGTGGACGACCTCGTACCCCGCCGTGCGCATCAATCGGTCGACCGTGGCATGCCGGTGGATGTACCAGCGCTCGGGGCTTCGCCGGAAAGCCCACCACAGGTTCGCCGCCCGCATCGCGACCCGCAGGAACCACGCTTCGTTGGCATAGCTCAGGCCCACCACCTTCGGTTGGGGTGTCACCAGGGCGCCCAGGAGGCGGTCGACGAAGGGATAGCAGCAGACGACCGAGTCGGCCACCACCACCTCGGCCCGCGGCAGGGTCTCCGCCAGCTCCACGACATCGCCGTACCGATGATCAACGCGGTCCTCCAGTCCTCGCCGCTCAGCCTCGGATCGTGCGGCAGCGAGGTATTGATTCGAGGCGTCGACATCAACCGCTCGCGCGGCGCCGGCCTCGAGCAGCGCGAGGTGCACGGCCCCGACTCCGGCGCCCACGTCGATGACCGTCGCGTCGGCGACGCCTTCGCGGAGCACCGCCTGGAGGAGCTCGGCAGTCTCCTCACGAGGACCGCGCTCGCGCAGCCGGACCAGGTCCGATTCCCAATCCTTCCCGTCGCACCCGATCCGCTCGAGGTCCGCATCGCAGCAGAAACCGCCACGCCTGCCGGATGGATCACCGAGGCCCACGGACCGATCGTCGGACCACTGTCAAGCATTGCCCCGGGCACTCTGCGGGACAGAGCGAACGCCGGTCCGATGGCGTAGACTCCCCCGGTCCGCGCCCTGCGCCGCAGTGAGCGCCGCGGACCCACCCACGGGAGATTCGACCTCGCATGACTGCTGCCTCCGAGGCCTCCGCCGAAGACCTCCACGCCTACGATCAGGCGCCGATCCCCCTGCCGCATCGCGAGCGGCTGGAGATCCTCGCCGTCGTTCTGCTGGGCATCTTCCTGTCCGCCCTCGACAACACGATCGTGGGCACCGCCCTCCCCACCATCGTCACCGAGCTGGGCGGGAACGACGTCTACATCTGGCCGTTCACCGCGTACCTGCTTACGGCCACGATCAGTGGACCGATCTGGGGCAAGACCTCGGACATCTTCGGCCGCCGCTCGATCTTCCTGCTAGGCGTGAGCATCTTCCTGATTGGCTCGTTCCTGTGCGGGATCTCCCAGGAGATGTGGCAGTTCATCGCGTTCCGCGGGCTCCAGGGCCTCGGTGCCGGCGCCCTGTTCCCCGTCGCGCTGGCGATCATCGGTGACATCTTTGCCCCCTCGGAGCGGGGCAAGTACCAGGGCTTCTTCGGCGCGGTGTTCGGCGTGGCGTTCCTCATCGGTCCGGCCATCGGTGGGCTGATCACGGACAACATCAGCTGGAACTGGATCTTCTTCGTGAACATCCCGCTCGGCCTGATCGTGCTCATCGTCATCTGGCGGACGCTTCCCAGCCACCGTGACCCCCATGCGAGCAGCCACATCGACTATCTCGGGGCCTCGCTCCTGGTCGCGACCCTCCTCCCGATCCTGCTCGGCTTCACGAACAAGCAGTTCGGGGAGTGGACCGACCCGGACGTCGGCGGGCTGATCGCCCTCGGCTTCGTCTTCCTGGCCGTCTTCCTGTGGGTCGAGTCGCGAGCCAAGGACCCCATCGTCCCGCTCCACATGTTCCGCATTCCCGCCTTCCGCGCCAGCGTGGCGGCCATGTTCCTCGCCGCCTTCGGGTTCTTCGCGGCGGTCGCGTTCCTGCCCCGCTGGTTCCAGGTGGTGCTGGGTTCATCGGCGACGCAAGCGGGCTACCAGATCCTGCCGCTGGTCGCCGGCCTCATCGTGGCCGCCATCGGCTCGGGCCAGATCGTGGCCCGAACCGGTCGATACAAGGCGCTCATCTTCGTCGCCATGCTCCTGCTCGCCGGCGGCCTGTTCCTGATGTCGAACATCCGGCCCGACACGCCCATGCCCATCCTGTGGCTCGAGATGTTCATCACCGGCCTGGGCATCGGTCCAGCCTTCGCGGTCTTCACCCTCGTCGTCCAGAACAGCGTCCCGCCCGAGGAGCTGGGCACCGGCACCTCGAGCCTGACCCTGTTCCAGCAGGTGGGCGGCACGGTCGGCCTCGCGATCACCGGAACAGTCTTCGGATCGGTCCTGCTGGAGGAGATCCCGGAGCAGCTGTCCGCAGCCGGGGTGCCGCCGGCATTTGCCGATGCCTTCACCGCCAACGGCAGCGACGCCTTGAATCAGCTGACCGGAGTCGGCGACCTGGGGGCTGCCATCCTGGCCCAGGTTCCACCCCAGTTCCAGGCACAGGTCGAGCCGTTCATCCAGGACATCGTGGACGCCATCCACGTCGCCTTCTCGATCGCGACCGGCGCGACGTTCCTCATCGGGATCGTCACCGCGCTCATTGCCGCGGTCGTGATCGTGATCGGCATGCCGAACGCCCGGATGCGCGAGATGGCCGAGAACCGGCCCGAAGCCGCAACGCCGCGCCTGGAACCCGCCACCGACTGAATCCGGGCG
>DASTEQ010000071.1:0-2563 GCA_035709505.1 Candidatus Limnocylindria bacterium | reverse complement strand
TCGGCGATTGGGGTGCTGATCATCGCCTGCCCCTGTGCCATGGGACTGGCCACGCCGACGGCGCTGATGGTCGCCACCGGCAAGGGGGCGGAGGGCGGCATCCTGGTCCGGGACGGGGCGGCCATCGAAGCCGCGGCCCAGGTGACCGACGTCATCCTGGACAAGACGGGCACCCTGACCCGCGGCCGGCCGGAGGTGACGTCGGTCGAGACGCTGGCGACCGATGCCGGCGCGGCGCACCGGCTGCTCCGGGTCGCGGCCGCCGCCGAGCGAGCGAGCGAGCATCCGCTGGCCTCGGCCATCGTCCGACGGGCGACCGATGACGGCCTCGACATCGAGAACGTGGCGGTCACGGAGTTCGCCGCCGTCCCGGGTGGCGGCGTGCGGGCCGTGGTGGACGCTCACCTGGTCACGATTGGCAGCCTGGCCTTGGTCGGCGGGAACGAAGCCGAGTTGCCGGACAGGGTGGCGGGGCAGCTTGCCGAAGCGGCCGCGCGAGCGGAGGACGAAGGGCGCACCGTGGCGTGGGTCGCCGAGGACGGCGTGGTGACCGGGCTGATGACCATCGCCGACCGCCTGAAGCCCGAGGCCGCCGAGGCGGTGAGCCGGCTGCGGGCCTCCGGCCTGGATGCGTGGCTGCTGACCGGCGACCGTGACGCGGTGGCCCAGGCTGTCGCGGCCGCCGTCGGCGTGCCACCGGAGCGGGTCGTGGCGGAGGTTCGGCCCGACGAGAAAGCAGCGCGGGTCGCCGCGCTCCAGGGGGCCGGCCGGCGGGTGGCCATGGTCGGCGACGGCATCAACGACGCGCCGGCGCTGGCCCAGGCCGACCTCGGGATCGCGATCGGGACCGGGGCCGATGTGGCGGTCGAGGCCAGCGACCTGACCCTGATCGGTGAGGACGTGCGGGCAGTGGCCACCAGCATCGGGCTGGCGCGAGCCACGATGCGGGTCATCCGCCAGAACCTGATCTGGGCCTTTGGCTACAACGTGGCGCTCATCCCGATCGCGGCGGGCATCCTGTACCCGTTCACCGGCTGGACCCTGAATCCCGCGCTGGCGGCGGGCGCCATGGCGTTGTCGAGCGTGAGCGTGGTGACGAACTCGCTGCGCCTGCGTCGTTTCCGCGGGACGCACGACTGACCGATTTGGCCTGACCGAAATGGAGGAACCACCGATGGAGACCACGATGGGCACCCTGCCCCACGACCCGGTGTGCGGCATGACCGTGGAGCCGGCCCAGGCCGAGGCGAATGGGCTGACGGCTGGGCACAACGGCGTCACGTACTACTTCTGCGGGCGGGGCTGCCTGCTGGAGTTCCGCGACAACCCTGACCAATACCTCGACCCGGGGTACGAGCCGCACATGTAGGCTGCGTCGATGCGCAGCGACGCCGAAATCGGTCCGCCCTGGGGCCATGACTGGCGGGGACAGCTCACCGAGCACGCGTTCGACTCGGAGGCGCTGACCGGCAACCCGCTCGGGGACCCGTACCGCCGACCGGTGTACGTCTACACTCCGCCGGCCTACGAGGCCGAGCCGGACCGCCGCTTCCCCACCGTCTACGTCATCCAGGGGCTGACCGGGCAGGTCGATATGTGGCGCAACCGCAAGGCCTTCCGGGCCAATCTCCCGGAGCTCGTGGATGACCTGTTCGCGACGCCGGGCCAGGCGCCGGCCGTCGTCGTCTACGTCGACTGCTGGACGAGCCTGGGCGGCAGCCAGTACCTCGACTCGCCCGGGACCGGCCGCTACCAGACGTACGTGTGCGACGAGGTCATCCCGTGGGTTGATGCCACCTGGCGAACGCTGCCGGAGGCCCCCAACCGGGCCGTAGCCGGAAAGTCATCAGGAGGGTACGGGGCCCTGATCCTCCCCATGCACCGCCCCGATCGGTTCGGCGCGCTGGCCACGCATGCAGGCGATGCCCTGTTCGAGGCCTGCTATGCGCCCGACTTCGCGAAGGCTGCGCGAACGCTCCGTGACCACTACGAGGGTTCGTTCGACCGCTTCTGGACCGAGTTCCGCCAGCAGACCGGTCCCATGCTGCGCCGTGATCTCGACCCGCTGAACATGTGGTGCATGGCGGCCTGCTACTCGACCGATCCGGATGGAACGGTTCGCCTTCCATTCGATCCTGCCACCGGACAACTCATCCCTGAGATTTGGGAGCGCTGGCTCGAGAAGGACCCGGTGCGCATGGTCGCCGGACACGCGGAGATTCTCCGCGGCCTGCGCGGGATCTGGATCGATTCCGGGAAGAGCGACGAATGGTTCCTCGACCTCGCGGCCGAGGCATTTCGTCGCGAGCTGGAGGCCATCGGCGTCACCGAACCGACAGTCCATTTCGAGCTGGTCGAGGGCACCCACTCCGACCTCGAGCACCTGTACGCGCCGGCTATCGGCTGGCTGGCTGAGCGGATTTCCTAGGCGGCCACCACCCGGTCGCGGCCGCCGCGCTTGGCCATGGACAGGGCCACGTCCGCGGTGCGCAGAAGCGCCTCGGCAGTGGGCTCTTCGTCAGTGAGGGCCGCGCAGCCTGCGGACACCGTCAGACGCAGCGGC
>DASTEQ010000070.1:0-2472 GCA_035709505.1 Candidatus Limnocylindria bacterium | reverse complement strand
GCCGGCGTCACCTGGCTGGCCGGCGCGGACGGGACGTGTGACTACTGCCTGAGCGGTCGCGAGAACCTGTGCCCCAGCGCGACGTTCACCGGCTGGGACCGCGATGGCGGCTACGCCGACGAGATCACCGTTGCCGCACCCTTCGCCGTCCGGCTTCCCGAGACCTTCAGCGATACCGATGTTGCTCCGCTGCTGTGTGGCGGGGTGATCGGCCACCGGGCCCTGCGACTGGCGGGCGTGCCTGCCCTGGCGGCTGGCGGGCCGGACGCGGCCGCACATCGGTCCGGGCCCTTCCGTCTCGGCCTGTACGGCTTCGGCGCCTCTGCATCCCTGGCCATCCAGGAGGCGGTCCACCTCGGCTGCGAGGTGCACGTCGCCACGCGTTCCGCAGACGAGCGGGGGCGGGCCCTCGAGCTGGGAGCGGCGTCCGTGGGAGGCTATGCCGAGCCACCCGCCCGCCCGCTGGATGCGGCCATCTCATTCGCCCCGGTCGGGACCGTCGCCGTGTTCGCCCTCGGCGACGTGGCGCCCGCGGGAACGGTCGTGATCAATGCCATCCACCTCGACCAGGTGCCCGCCTTCCCCTATCGGTTGCTGTGGGAGGAGCGCGTCCTGCGCAGCGTGGCCAACGTCACTCGCGCCGATGCGATCGAGTTCCTCGAGCTGGCGGCCGCGATTCCCATCCGCACCTCGGTCAGGTCCTACGCCCTGACCGATGCCGGCGAGGCCCTCGCCGACCTGGCCAATGGAACCGTCGGCGCGGGTGCCGCGGTCCTGGTGCCGGACATGCGCCCCGGGTGAAAAGCTCCCGCGCGTGCGGATCGTCAGGGCCGGTCGGAGGACCTCCTGCTCAGGACGGTCCGGGTGGTTCGGAGACCCACTGCACGAGCTGAAATGTGACCCCGTTGGGGTCCGTCACCTGGAAGAACCGCTCGCCCCACGGCTCGGTTTCGATGGGCGTGGTGATGGTCACGCCTTCGGCGACCAGGCGTCGATACTCGGCATCCACGTCGTCCACGACGAAGACGACGAGCAGCCCGTCGGCCTGTCGCCCGCGCAGCCGTTCCGGCCTGAACGTCGGCAGGCCGGTTCGCAGGAAAATCAGGTTGAATCCAGCGTCCGGTCTCGACAGGGAGACGAAGCCGTCGGCACCCATCTCGCGGGCGAAGCCGAAATGGGCCTCGACGAATTCGGCTGAGCGCTCGGGATCAGCGACGTTCAGGGAGATGGCCGATGCGGTGATCCGCGAACGATTCGCGGGCCCAGGCGTCACGCGCCAAAGCGCTCCACCAGCAGGCCGTGGCGCAGGCCACGGTCGCTGACGGTGAGCGAGTCGCGGCCGAGCTTGTCCAACACGGTCCGGACGATGCAGGCCCCGGCCAGGATCACCTCCGCCCGCTTGGGCTGGAGGCCGACGATCCGGCGCCGGGCTTCCGCGTCCTGCGATCGGTACAGCTCGATCTGGCGGTCGATCTCCGCGCGGTCGAGGACCGTGCCCTGCACGACGTCCGGGTCGTAGGTGGCCAGCTCGTGCTTGACGGCGGTGATGTTCGTCACCGCTCCGCCCATCCCGACCAGGGCGTCCGGGGAGGGGCGGCCATCGAGGCTCGACAGGTCGGCGGCGATGGCATCGAGGGCCTCCTGGAGCACCTCGGCTGAGACGACGCCATCCAGCCCGAACCGCTCCGTGAACCGGACCGCCCCCACGTCGACGCTGAACCGCTCGTCCACCCGGTCACCCTCACCGAAAGTGAACTGCGAGCTGCCGCCACCGGTGTCGAACACGACGAGCGAGCCGCTGGCAAGCCCGATCCCGTTCTTGACCGCGAGATACGCGAGTCGGCTCTCCTCCTCCCCGGGGATCACCTCGACCGAGACGCCCGCCCGCTCCCGGATGGTGTCAATCACCGCCTGCCGGTTGCCGGCCATGCGCAGGCCGGCAGTTCCCACCGCCGCGATGGCTCGGACGTCGTGCGACCGCGCCTCCGATACCATGTCGGCGATCGCGGTGGCGGCCCGGTCGAGTGGTTCGGGACCAATCTCCCCAGTGTCCTCCAGACCTTCGCCGATACGGGTGACCTCCGACCGATCGGCCAGCGTCTTCCACGTGCCGTCGGCGTGGCGCTCGGCGAGGTGAAACTTGATCGAGTTCGTGCCGACGTCGATCACCGCGTACCGCTGCGGTGTCCCGTCGATCAGGTCAGCCAGGCCCCGCGGATAGCTGGTGTTGGCGTAGTCGCCGAGGCCGATCGATCGGACGGCAGCGATCACCGCGGCCGGATCCTCCGACTCGATGGCCACCGTCCGGGTTTCCTTCCCGTCGGACGAGACGTCCGATAGCTCCGAGGTGCACCCGCCGACCACGTACCGCACCCGACGCTTGTGGACGGGTACCGCTCGGAGATCCTCGCTGGGCGCCACCAGGTCCTCGAGGAACTGGTCGAGGTCGTATGCCTCGCGCGAGAGTGCCGG
>DASTEQ010000069.1:0-4204 GCA_035709505.1 Candidatus Limnocylindria bacterium | reverse complement strand
TACGACTCGCTGTGGACGTGGGACCACCTCTATCCCATCGTCGGCAGCCAGCATGGACCGATGTTCGAGGGCTACCTGACCCTGGCCGGCTGGGCCGCGGCCACGACCCGAGTGCGGATCGGGCTCATGGTCGGGGCCAACCCCTTCCGCAACCCCGCCCTGGTCGGGAAGATGGTCACCCAGCTCGACCACATGACCGGGGGTCGGATGACCTGCGGGATCGGTGCCGCCTGGTTCGAAGACGAGCACCACGACTTTGGCATCGAGTTCGGCGCCTCGGTGGGCGAGCGGCTCCGCTGGCTGGAGGAGGCGGTCGTCATCCTGCGCGGGATGTTCGACGGGACCGAGCCGTCGGGGACGTCCCGTTATGAGGTTGATGAGGTCCGGAACGATCCGCCACCGGTGCAGGCCCATCTGCCCATCCTGGTCGGTGGCGGCGGGGTGCGAAAGACGCTCCGGATCGTGGCCCGTCACGCCGACGCCTGCAACCTGGGCGGCGGTTTCGAGCGGGTCCAGCACAAGGAATCGGTCCTGCTCCAGCACTGCGCCGACGTCGGTCGCGACCCGGCCGAGATCGAACGAACTGCGAACCTGGGCGTCGTCGTGATCCGCGACACCGCGGAGGAAGCGAAGCGCGTCCTCGGGGAGCTCGCCGCGCACAACGGCGGCGCGCGCTCGTGGCCGAACCAGCTGGTCGGCACTCCGGAATCGGTGGCTGAGGTGCTACGCCAATTTGCGGGGATCGGGTACCGGCACGTCATCGCCGGCTTCCCGGCCCCGGTGGACACGGAGACCATGGAGCGTCTCGCCGGCGAAGTCCGGGCTCTCGTCGAGGCCGGCTGAGCGGGTTACTCTCCGCGCGTGCGGGTCGCGCTGCTCTCTGGTGGCACGGGCGGGGCGAAGCTGGCCCACGGATTCCAGCAGGTCCTCGAGCCCGCCGAACGTCTGAGCGTCATCGTCAACACCGGCGACGACCTCGAGCTGTTCGGCCTCCACGTCAGCCCCGATCTCGATAGCGTCCTCTACACCCTGGCCGGCCTCGTCGACCCCGTGCGCGGCTGGGGCGTGGCCGGCGACACGGACCGCGCCCTGCGGATGCTGGAGCGCTACGGCGAGGAAACATGGTTCTGGGTCGGCGACGCGGACCTCGGGACCCTCGTCCGCCGCTCCGCGCAGCTCCGGCAGGGCGCAACCCTCACGCAAGTCACCGCCGACATGGCCACCGCCCTCGGCGTCCGGAGCCAGGTTCTGCCGGCGACCGACGACCGGCTCCGGACCCGGATCCAGACCGATGGCGGTGACATCGAATTCCAGCGCTACTTCGTGGAGCGCGGCCAGCGGGATGAGGTGCGCGGCATCAGCTTCGAGGGAGCCGCGGAGGCCCGCCCGACGGAGGCCGTGCTCCATGCCCTGAACCATGCCGACCTCGTCGTCATCGGTCCATCCAACCCACTGGTCAGCATTGGGCCGATGCTGGCCATGACCGAGCTTCAGGCAGCCTTGGCCGGGGCGCCGGGGAGGCGTGTGGCGGTCAGCCCCATCGTCGGCGGCCGCGCCCTGAAGGGGCCGACCGACCGGATGCTGGCCTCACTGGGCCACGAGGTCAGCGCGACGGGCGTGGCCCGCCTGTACGAGGGCCTGGTGGACGGGTACGTCCTCGACGAGACCGACGCCGAGCTGGACCAGGCGGTCGAGGCCATGGGCATGGAGGCGGTGACGGCTCCAACGGTGATGCTGACCGATGCCGACCGCGCGGGCCTGGCCCGATTCCTGCTGGAGACCGCCGGGCGCTAGGCTGCGCGGGTGACGACGCGGATCATCGTCCCGCACCGCGGCCTGGAGCACGCCAAGACCCGGCTGGCCGGCGTGCTCGAGCCGGCGCAGCGGGCCCAGGTCGCCGAGCGCCTCCTTCGCCATGTCCTGGATGCCGCTGTTGCGACGGGCCACGAAGTCGTGGTCATCTCCCCCGAAGGCGAGCTGGAGCCCCTGGTCCGATCGGCCGGCGCCCGGCTGACCGTCCAGCACGGGCTCGGCCTGAACAGCGGCCTGCGCGAAGCTCGGTCCGAGGCCGTGCGGGAGGGTGTGACCGGTCTGGCGGTCGTGCACGGCGACCTCCCCGAGCTGTCCGCGGAGGACGTGACCGCCCTGCTGGACGCCGTCGGCGGTGACGAAGCGGCGGTTGCCATCGCGCCCGACGCGGCGGAGACCGGGACGAACGGGCTCGCGATGTCGCCCCCGGACATCATCGCCTTCCAGTTCGGGGTGAACAGTTACGCCGCCCACCGCGGGGCGGCGGGGCGCGCCGGCGCCCGGACCGTGATCATCGAACGACCGGGCCTGGCGTTCGACGTGGATACGCCGGCGGACCTCGCGGCGTGGGTCGCGCGGGGCTTCGCCGCGTGATCCAGCTGCTCCCGGTCGGGGGGATCCCCGAGATCGCGACGGGCGACGACCTGGGGGCGCTCATCGCGGCGGCGCTCGACGCCGCCGGCATCGGTCTGACCGATGACGACGTCGTGGTCGTGACCCAGAAAGCCGTGTCCAAGGCCGAGGGCCGGGTGGTGGACCTCGCATCGGTGGAGCCGGGCGACCAGGCGAGCGAGTGGGCGAACCGATGGGGCAAGGACGCCCGCCAGGTCGAGCTCGTCCTGCGCGAGTCGGCCGAGGTCGTGCGCTGGGCGGATGGCGGGCTGATCATCAGCCGCACGCGGCACGGCTTCGTATGCGCCAACGCGGGGGTGGACGTCTCGAACACGGGACGTGGAGCCGGGGAGCGGGCGACGCTGCTCCCCGAGGACCCGGACGCGTCCGCACGCCGTCTCCGGAAGGGGCTGGGGGAGCTGACCGGGGCATCACCAGCGGTGCTGGTGACGGACTCGTTCGGGCGGCCGTGGCGGGACGGAATCACCGACGTGACGATCGGGGCGGCGGGGATCGACGTCCTCGCCGACCTGCGGGGAACCGCTGACGCGGACGGCCGCGAGCTGCACGCAACGGTGGTGGCGGTTGCGGACGAGCTGGCCTCTGCCGCCGAGCTGGCGGCGGGCAAGGCGTCCGGTCAGCCGGTAGTCGTGGTCCGCGGCTATCGGTACGCGCGTCCTTCCGGGGAGGACCGCGGCGCACGTCCCCTGGTCATGGACAGGGCACGCGACCTGTTCCCCTAGACCAGCCGCTCAGTTGGGTTGGAGGAAGAGGGAGACAATCTCCCCGTTCTCGACCCGGAAGTTCGCTTCCACGTGGAGCGGGTCGATCCCGGGACGGATGACCGTCACGTCGGCGATGAGCGAAGCCCCCATGTTGCGGCTGTCGTTCACGTACATCCGGAAGCCGTCGCCGGCCCGGATGAACCAGCCGCCCACCCGGTCGCGACCGCGCAGGTTGGTGCGCTCGTCCGAGCCGGGGGTCGAGATGCCCATGATCGCGTGCTCGGCGAACAGGTCCACGGCGCGCTCGCGCTGATCGTCGTTGATCAACTCGAGGAACAGGTCGATCGTCTCGGTGGCGCCCATGGCCCGGGCAGGATACCGTGAGGCGGATGGAGCCGCTCCGCATCGGCCTGGTCGGCTGGGGGACGGTGGGCTCTGCCCTTGGACAGCTGGTCGAGCGCGGTCCCCTGCCGGTCAGCCTCGCCTGGGTGGCGGTACGCGAGCCACGGCGCGAGCGCGGCGTGCCGCTCCCCGAGGGCGTGCCCGTCGCTGGCGAGCCGGGACCGCTGGACGAGATCGACGCCCTGGTCGAGCTGGCCGGAAGCGTCACCGAGCCCCGTCGCTGGGCGACGGAGACCCTCTCCCGCGGCCTGGCGTACGTCACGGCCAACAAGGCGCTGCTCGCCGAGCACGGCGCCGAGCTGGCGGAGCTCGCCACGCTGCACGACGGCGCGCTCCTGGCGTCCGCCTCGGTGGGCGGCGGAACGCCGATGCTGGAGGTCGCCGAGCACCTGGCCGCATCCGGGCGGGTGGCGCGGATGCGGGGGCTCCTGAATGCGACGACCACCTTCATCCTCTCAGCCATGGCCGACGGCCGTTCGTACCGCGACGCCCTGGCCGAGGCGCAGGCCGCCGGTTACGCGGAGGCCGATCCATCGTTCGACGTCGAGGGCCGGGACGCGGCCCAGAAGCTCGCCATCCTGGCCTGGGCGGCCTGGGGACGGTGGCGCCCCGAGAGCGACGTGGGGCGACAGGGGATCGTGGACGTCGTGGTTCCT
>DASTEQ010000068.1:0-4039 GCA_035709505.1 Candidatus Limnocylindria bacterium | reverse complement strand
GAGCTAGCCCCAGCGGGACCGAGCCGCCGGCTTGACAGGCTCCACATACAACCGTATGGTTGTATGAATGCAGATCGTTCCGCCAGACTTCGACCGCATGTTCGGCGCCTTAGGCGATGCGACGCGCCGGGATATCGTGCGCCGCGCGATTGACGGTGAGGAGGGCGTCGCGGAGCTGGCCACGCACTACCCAATGAGCTTCGCCGCCGTCCAGAAGCACGTCGCGATCCTCGAGCGGGCGGGTCTGGTCACCAAGGAACGCTTCGGGCGACGGAAGGTCGTCCGCGCCAACCTCGATGGGCTCCTCATGGCGCGTCGCTTGCTTGATCGGTACGAGGAGCTGTGGCTCGGGCGGATCGACCGCATGACCGAGCTTGTCACCGAGAACCCAAAGGAGACCAACTGATGACCGTCACCGCCGTCCGCAAGGACCCCGAAGCCCTGACCCTGACCCTCGACGCCGAATTCGACGCCTCTCCGGAGCGGGTCTGGCAGCTGTGGGCCGATCCCCGCCAGCTCGAGCGCTGGTGGGGCCCACCGACCTACCCGGCCACGTTCACCAGGCACGATCTCTCCATCGGCAGCCGCGTCGAGTACCACATGACCGGGCCCGGCGGCGACCAGCCGAAGGGCTACTGGGACATCGTCGAAGTCGCTCCGCCACATCGGCTCGTCTTCCTCGATGGCTTCGCCAACGAGGACGGAACTCCGAACGCGGACATGCCCGTGAACACCGCCTTGGTGACGATCCTGGACATCGGTGACGGCCGTACCCGAATGTCGATCCAGAGCACCTACCCGAGCTCCGCGGCTATGGAGCAGAACCTCGCCATGGGCATGGAGCAGGGACTTACCGAAGCCGTTGGCCAGATCGACGCCATCCTGGCCGAAGACGCCGTTCCGCAGGCCTGACCCGTGAACCATTCCGAAGAGCCCCACGGATGACCGCAACGACGACCGATCTGATCACGAGGACCCTGGACGTGCCCGGCGCCGTGCTCACGTACGACGTCAGGCGCGCCCCCGAGAACGCCGAGCCGATCCTGTTCCTGATCGGGTCCCCGATGGGCGCGGCCGGCTTCGGCAGCCTGTCGAAGCATTTCCCCGACCGCACGATCGTTACCTACGACCCGCGTGGTGCGGAACGGAGCCCGAAGGACGACCCCACCTCCGAGTCGACGCCGGACCAGCATGCTGACGACCTCCATCGGATCATCCAGGAGCTCGGCGGCGGGCCGATGGACCTCTTCGCGAGCAGCGGGGGCGCGACGAACGCTCTAGCCCTGGTCGCCACGCACCCGGAGGACGTCCGAATCGTGGTGGCGCACGAGCCGCCGGTGGCGACGGTCCTTCCCGACAGTGAGAGCGCGATGGCCGCGGCTCGCGCGGTCCGCGATACGTACCTGGCGAGAGGGTGGGGCGCGGGGATGGCCCATTTCATTGCCGTTGTCAGCCACGAGGGCCCGTTCCCGGACGACTTCGCCGCGCGGCCGGCGCCGGATCCAGCGATGTTCGGTATGCCGCCCGAGGATGACGGCACCCGGACCGACGTTCTCTTCGTGCAGAACATCGTCTCCGGCAGTCATTACGAGTTCGACTTTGATGCCCTGCGTGCGGCGCCGACCCGCATCGTCCTGGCGGCTGGCGTCGAGTCGGATGGAATCCTGCCGGGCCGCAGTGCGAAGGCCGTGGCGAACCGACTGGGAACCGAGGCGGTGATCTTCCCGAGCGGTCATTCCGGGTTCATGGGCGGCGAGTATGGCCAGACTGGTGACCCCGATGCCTTTGCCGAGAAGCTGCGTGAGGTCTTCGCCGGGTAGTCCGTCCGTCGGCCGTCGAGGCCTGATCGCTGCCAGATCGGCGGGTACCATCCCGCCGTGGGCTACGACTACTCCACTGCCAGTGTCGATTCCGTCCGGCGGGAGACCGATGCCGGGCTGACCGATGCCGACGCGCTCGTCGACGAGGCGGTGACCGCTGACGAGGTCTCGTTCCGGGCACGTGTTGCCCCGCTCGAGCTGGCCAATGCCCGCCTGACGGCGGCGTACGGTCGGGGCGCCGTCCTGGGGCAGGCGCATACGGACGCCGCCGTACGGGATGCCGGCTCGGGGGCCGAGGAACGGATCACGAAGTGGCGGGCGGCGCTCCCCTTCCGCGAGGATCTCTATCGCTCTGTCCGAGCGGTGGCCGAGGCGCCAGAACCCGAGCCGCTCACCGTGGAGCAGGCACGGGTGCTGTTCCTGTGGATGCGCGACTTCCGCCGGGCCGGCCATGGGCTCGAGCCTGCGGCTCGCGCCGAGCTGGAACAGCTCCGCGCTCGGCTGGTCGAGCTCGAGATCGCTTTCAACCGGAACATCAATGAGTACGAGGACGCGATCGAGCTGACCCGGGACGAGCTGGCCGGGATGCCGGACGAGTTCGTGGAGCGGCTATCCCCGGGGAGCCGCGACGGAACGCTGCGGGTCAGCCTCGACTACCCGGAGGTGTACCCGTTCATCGCGCAGTCACCCAACCGCACGGCCCGGGAAGCGCTGTTCCGCAAGCATTGGCGACGGTCGGTGGACGCCAATCGCCCGCTGATGGAGGAAGCCCTCCGCCTCCGGCAGCGTGCCGCGGAGCTGCTCGGCCATTCGACCTGGGCGCATTACGCGATCGAGGTGAAGATGGCCGAGACGCCCGAGGCCGTGGCCGCGTTCTACGCCTCCCTCGTGCCGCGCCTCACCCCCGTCCGCGATCGCGAGCTCGGCGTCCTCACCGAGCGTTTCCACCGTGACGGGTACGAAGGCCCCCTTCAGGCGTGGGACTGGTCCTACTACGACGAGCAGATGCGCCGGTCGGACTTCGGGGTCGACGCCAACCTCGTCGCCGAGTACCTGCCGATGGCGGCCTGCCTGGAAGGTATGTTCGCGCTGACCGGCGAGGTGCTCGGCCTCGACTTCCGACGCATGCCGGAGGCCCGTGGGTGGCACCCCTCGGTCGAGCTGTACGAGATTCGCGACCGCCCCTCCGGGGAGCCGATTGCGACGTTCTACGCGGACTGGTTCCCGCGCGAGGGCAAGTTCGGGCACGCGGCGGCGTTCCCGCTGGTCGTCGGCCACCGACGCGCCGACGGAGGCTACGAGCAGCCGGTGAGCGCGATCCTCGCCAACTTCACCCCGCCCGCCGGGGACCGGCCGTCACTCCTCCAGCACAACGAGCTGGAGACCCTCTTCCACGAGTTCGGCCACATCCTCCACATGTCCCTCACCCGTGCCGAGTACGCCCGGACGAGCGGGAGCGAGACGGAGATTGACTTCGTCGAGGCTCCGTCCCAGATCATGGAGCATTGGGGGTGGGATCCGAGCGTGCTGGCCAGGTTTGCCCGGCACTACCGGACCGGGGAGCCCATCCCCGCCGAGCTGGTACGACAGCTGAAGGCGTCTCGGTACGTGAACATCGGTCTGAAGACCCTCATCCAAGTGTTCTACGGCCAGCTCGACCTGGGCCTCCACAACGGGGAGGCTGAGCCCGACCTGGACGAGGTCCTGCGGGCGGCCCACGTCAACGTCGGCCTGCCGTATCCGGAGGGCACGTTCCTGCTATCCGGCTTCGGCCATCCGATGGGCGGCTACGACGCCGGCTACTACGGCTACCTGTGGTCGGAGGTCATCGGTGACGACCTCTTCGGGCGGTTCACGGCGGAGGGTGTCACCTCGCCGGCGGTCGGCGCGGACTACCGTCGCGAGATCCTCGAGCCGAACGGCACGAGGCCTGCCGCCGAGCTCGTGCGCGCCTTCCTCGGTCGCGCGCCGACGCCGGACACCTGGCTTCGCCTGCGAGGGATGGCCGAGGGAGCCTAGACCGCGGCGAGGACCTGAACGAGCTCGTCGTGGAGATGGCCGTTGGTGGCAAGCGCCGTGGGACCGGCGTACCCCGGCGTGCCTGCGACGTCCGTGAAGCGGCCGCCGGCCTCGGTGATGATCATGGCCGGAGCGGCCAGGTCCCAGGGTTTGACGTTCGTCTCGACCATGACGTCGGCGGATCCCTGAGCGACGAGCAT
>DASTEQ010000067.1:0-10972 GCA_035709505.1 Candidatus Limnocylindria bacterium | reverse complement strand
CGGCGACGTCGAGGAGACGGCCGACCTGCTGCGCTACTACGCCGACCAGATGGAGGCCCACGACGGATTCGTGAAGCCGATGGGCTCGCTCTCGCCCGAGGAGCACACCCGGTCGATTCTGAAGCCGCACGGGGTGTGGGCCGTCATCAGCCCGTTCAACTTCCCGATGGCCCTGGCGGGGGGACCGGCGTCCGGCGCGCTGATTGCCGGCAACACGGTGGTGATGAAGCCCTCGTCAGATGCCCCGCTCATGGCCTGGAAATTCGTGGAGGCCCTGCGGGACGCGGGCATCCCGGACGGGGTCGTGAACCTCGTTACCGGACCGGGCGATACGGTGGGCGCGGAGCTCGAGGACAACCCGGGGATCGACGGGATGGTGTTCACCGGCTCGTACGAGGTCGGCATGCGGCTGTACCGCAACTTCACCCGCGACTACCCGAGGCCGATCATCACCGAGATGGGCGGCAAGAACCCGGCCATCGTCACCGCCAGCGCGGATCTCGACGTGGCGGCCGAGGGCGTGGCCCGTTCCGCGTTCGGGTTCGACGGGCAGAAGTGCAGCGCGAACTCGCGGGTCTACGTCGACCGCCGGGTGGCCGCCGACTTCGTCGCTCGCCTGGCCCAGCGGGCGCAGGAGATCACCGTCGGCGACCCGACCGAGCGGGAGAACTGGATGGGACCGGTCATCAACGAGCGCTCGCTGCGGAAGTTCACCGAGGCGGTGGCCGAGGCTCGGCGCGACGGCGGCACGATCGAGGCCGGTGGCGAGGTGCTGGACGGTGGTGACGAAGCGCGTGGCTACTACCCCACCCCGACGGTGGTCACCGGCCTGCCAGCCACCCATCGCCTGTTCCGCGACGAGCTCTTCGTCCCGTTCGTGGTGGTGGCGGAGGTCGACTCCCTCGACGAGGCGCTGTCTCTGGCCAACGACACCGCGTATGGGTTGACCGCGGGCATCTTCTCCGGAGATCGGTCCGAGATCGAGACGTTCCTTTCCACCATCCAGGCCGGTGTCACCTACGTGAACCGGCGGAGTGGCGCCACAACCGGGGCGTGGCCGGGTATCCAGTCATTCGGTGGCTGGAAGGGATCCGGCTCGTCCGGCAAGAGCGGCCTGGGCCCGTATTACGTCATGCAGTTCATGCGCGAGCAGTCACAGACGGTGATGGGCGAGGAGCCGCCGCCGGCGTGACCGACGTTCGCCGCTCGACCGCGGTGGAGACCGACCCGGCCGCCGCCCGGGTCGTGAGCAGCGGATGGTTCGCGGTCGAGCTGCGCTACGCCTACCTCGTCGAGGAGGCCGCCGAGCCCTACCTCGTCGAGGACCGGGTGGTCCTGGTCGATGGGGACGACGAAGAGACGGCAATGGGCCAGGCGGTCGAAATCGCGGCAGAGTACGAGGACGACTTCGAGACCGATGATGGCCGGCCCGGCACCATCCGCTTCGACGGCATCGTGGCCATCAAGGAGCTGGACGACCCACCGGCCGCGGGGACCGAGGTCTGGCACGAGTTCATGTCGCCCAACGGCAAGAGGACCGACGCGTCCGGCGAACCTTTGCCTCCGGTCTGGCCCGCGGAAATGGCCTTCCCACGCGCCAACGACACCTGAGATCTCCCCGGGCGCGATGGGCTGGCAGCGCGACCTGTACGAGGGGCTCCGGCCCCTGGTGTTCTCGGCAGACTCCGAGTGGATCCACGACATGACGCTGGCGTCGGTGCGCAAAGTGGCGGAGGGCTCGTACGGGCGAACACTGTTGAGCCACCTCGCCGCCGACGGGACGGAAGGGACGTGGGCCGCGCGCCCGGTCGAGCACATGCGGCTGCGCTTCCGCAATCCCGTGGGACTGGCCGCGGGCTTCGACAAGAACGCGGAGGCACTCCCCGGGTGGGCGGCCCTGGGCTACGGGTTCGCTGAGGTCGGAACGGTCACGCCGATGGCGCAGGCGGGCAACCCGCGCCCCCGCGTCTGGCGCCTGGCCGATGACGGCGCGCTGGTCAACCGGATGGGCTTCAACAACGCCGGCGCGGCGGCCGTCGCCGAACGCGTGGAACGGGCGCGGGCGTGGCTGCCAGCGGACTTCGTGGTTGGGGTCAGTATCGGCCGCGGCGCAGCGACGGCTGACGACGCGGCGGAGGAGGACTACCTCGCGGCCGCGGCGACGATCGCGCCGATCACCGACTACCTGGCTGTCAACGTCAGCTCCCCGAACACCGCGGGCCTGGCCGCCCTGCAGGAGCCGGACCGGCTCGCCGCGCTCGTGGTCGAACTCGACGCCGTCGAGCCGCAGCGGCCGCTGGTCGTGAAGCTGCCACCGGACCAGCCCCCCGATGGCCTTCGACGGCTGGTCGACGCCCTGGGCACCACCCCCGCGGCCGGCCTGATCCTGTCCAACACGTCACGCTCTCGCGAGGGCCTGCGCTCGCCGCTCCCGCCCGGAGCCGACGAGGGCGGGCTGTCCGGCCGGCCGCTGCTGGCCGACATGCTGACCGCCATCGGTGTCGTGAAGGCGGATGCCGGGGATCGGTTCACGCTGATCGCATCCGGCGGGATTTTCTCCGGCGACGACGCTCGGCGGGCGCGGGATGCGGGCGCCGACCTCGTCCAGCTGTGGACCGGGATGGTGTATGCCGGGCCGGGCTTGATCGGCGAGGTGGTCAAGGCGCTAACATCTGCGTCCATCTAGCCAGGGGCGCGGGCAGGACGCGCCGCTTTCGACCAGGTATCCGCACATGACCGTTCGGGCCTTTCGTCAAGCGGCCGACAACGCGCCGTCTGTCCCTCATCTCGTCACCGAGCTGCCCGGGCCGCGTGCCCGCGAGATCCTCGCCCGTGACCAAGCCGTCACCAGCCCCTCGCTGACGCGCGCCTATCCGCTGGTCGCGGAGTCGGGGAGTGGCTATGTCATCACCGACGTGGACGGCAACCAATTCCTCGATTTCGCCGCCGGCATCGCCGTCGCGCTGACCGGCCATTCCCACCCAGCGGTGACTGCCGCGATCAGCGAGCAGTCGGAAAAGCTGATTCATATCGCGGCCACCGACTTCTACGAGCCGCGCTACCTCGAGCTCAGCGAACGCCTGGCGGCCCTCGCCCCGTTCGAGGACAGGGCTCGCGTCTTCCTCACCAACTCCGGGACGGAGGCGGTCGAGGGCGCGATCAAGCTCGCCCGTCACCACACCGGCCGCCCGGCGATCATCGCCTTCGAAGGGGCGTTCCATGGCCGGACGATGGGCTCGCTGTCCCTCACCAACTCGAAGATCCGCCAGCGGGCGGGCTTCGGCCCGCTCCTGCCCATGGTCTATCACGCCCCGTTTCCACGGGTCCGGTCGTGGAAGGAAGGGTCCGGCGGAGACGGCACCGCCGAGCTGGAGATCCTGCGCAAGACGATCCTCGGCCGCCTCGTGTCGCCGGATGACGTGGCAGCCATCGTCTTCGAGCCGATTCAGGGCGAGGGCGGCTACTTCCCCGCCCCCGAGGCTTTCGTCCGGGGGCTGCGCGAGATCTGTGACGAGCACGGCATCCTGCTCATCGCCGACGAGATCCAGTCCGGGATGGGGCGGACCGGGAGGATGTGGGCCATGGAGTGGTACGGGGTGGAGCCGGACGTGGCGACCATCGCCAAGGGCATCGCGTCGGGCATGCCACTCGGCGCGTTCATCGGCAGGGAGAAGCTGTTCACCTGGGAGGCTGGCGCCCATGGCAGCACGTTCGCCGGCAATCCGGTCTGCTGCGCGGCGGCGCTCGCCACCCTCGACCTGCTGGAGGGCGGGCTGATGGCCAACGCCGAGGCCATGGGGGAGCGGCTGCGGGCCGGTGTCGAGTTCGCGTCCGAGGAATGCGGGGCGGTCCGCGATATCCGGGGCAAGGGCCTCATGATCGGGGTCGAGTTCGGCTCCCACGACGAAGCCAACGCCGTGGAGCTGGCGGCCTTCGAGCGGGGCCTGCTGGTCCTCGAATGCGGCGAGGCCTCGATTCGCTTCTGTCCTCCGCTGATGGTCGACGAGACCGCGGTGGACACCGCGATCGAGCTCTACGCCGAGGCACTGGCATCGCTCGGCTATCCCATCCGTCCGCGACCGGGGATGGACGAGACCGGGGGCTGAGCCACGACCGGCAAGGTCGTCCCCCTGGCGGAGGCCGTCGCCGCCCACGTGCACGACGGCGACCTTGTCGCGATCGAGGGGTTCACCCACCTCATCTCCTTCGCGGCCGGTCACGAAATCATTCGCCAGGGCCGCCGCGACCTGACCCTGGCTCGGCTGACGCCGGATCTGGTCTATGACCAGATGGTCGGCGCCGGCTGCGCCCGCAAGCTCGTGTTCTCGTGGCTCGGCAACCCGGGTGTGGGCTCGCTCCACGCCGTCCGCCGCGCCATCGAAGACGGAGCCCTCGAGATCGAGGAGTACAGCCATTTCGGAATGGTGGGCCGATACGTGGCGGGGGCGGCGCATCTCCCCTTCTATCCGCTCCGCTCGTACGCCGGCTCGGACCTGCCGGCCGTCAACCCGCTCATCCGCTCGGTTGCCTCGCCCTACGCCCCAGGCGACGAAGTGTCTGTCGTCCCGCCAATCAACCCCGACGTCACGATCATCCACGCCCAGCGCGCCGACGCGGAGGGGAATGTCCAGGTCTGGGGCCTCGTTGGGGTCCAGCGCGAGGCGGCTCTCGCCGCCGAGCGCGTCATCGTCGTCGTCGAGGAGCTGGTGGACGGCGACGTGATCCGGTCCGACCCAGGTCGGACCCTGCTTCCCGGGGTGGCGGTCACGGCCGTATGCGTCGAGCCGAACGGGGCACACCCGTCATTCGCCCAGGGCTACTACGACCGGGACAACGCGTTCTACCGCGACTGGGATCCCATCAGCCGCGACCCGACGCGGCTGGACGCGTGGCTGGACGAATGGGTCCGCGGCGTCCCCGACCGGGCCTCCTACCTGGCCAAGCTGGACCACGAAACCCTCGACCGCCTCAAGCCCGGCCCGCGTCCGTCCGGATCAGTCGACTATGGCGATTACCGATGAGCGCTCGTCACCGATGACCACGCCGGACGAGGTGCTGATCCAGGCCGCGGCGGCCGAGCTGGTGGGGGTGAAGACCGTCTTCGTCGGGATCGGCCTGCCAAACGCGGCCGCCAACCTCGCCCGCCAGACGGTCGCGCCGGACCTCGAGCTCATCTACGAGTCCGGGGTAGTCGGCTCCCGTCCGACACGGCTCCCCGACAGCATCGGCGACCCGGCGCTGGTCAGCGGCGCCACGGCCACGATGTCGATGCACGACCTGTTTGCCTACTTCCTGCAGGGCGGGCGGATCGAGGTCGGGATGCTCGGTGCCGCCCAGATCGACCGCTGGGGCAACCTGAACACTACCGTCATCGGTCCCTACGACCACCCCTCGGTGAGGCTGCCCGGATCTGGCGGCGCCTGCGAGATCGCGCTGAACGCGGCGCGGGTGGTCATCGTGATGAACCAGTCGGCCAAGACCTTCGTCGAGCGAGTCGACTTCGTGACTTCACCCGGCCACCGACACCCGGACGGCACCGCCCGGCCGGTCTGGGCCAGTGCTGGACCAACATCGGTCATCACCCAGCTGGGCGTCTACCGGTTCGGCACCGATGGCGAGATGGAGGTCGCGTCTCTCCACGACGGCGTGACCGACGCCGAGGTCGACGCCAACAGTGGCTGGCCGATTCGCCGAGTCCGACTGGCGTGAGGATGCTGATCGCCATCCCGGCGGGGGTAATCCTGCTGGCCTCCTGCGCGTCCCCCAGCCCAGAGATTTCGGAGTCGCCCGAAGGTTCGGAATTCGCGGTGCTCGACGAGGTCACGGACATCGGGTGCGGAGAGCCTGTCCCCCTCCGCGGGCCAGACGGCCAGCCGGTGAACTTGACCGGGCTCTGGTCGAACCGGGGCGAACCGGAACCAGGGTGGAACGTCCGCCAGCTCGGCAGTTGCATGTTCGCCGCCGACCTCTCCTCGCCAGGCCCGCCGGGGTATTACCAGGTGATCTGCGATGGGACGATCGGCACGGATTTCGTGATCACCGCTCGCTGCATCGACTTCCTGCAAGGGGGCGTCGGCCAGCCGGACTGGGGCCGCGAGTATTTCCTCATCCGGTTCGCCGACAGTGGGCAAGTGGAACTCGTCCGTTGCCTCGATCGCGAAACCCCAGCGACCTGTGAAGAGCCGATCGTCCGGTGGGAGCCGCCGACCTAGCAGTCAGCCCAAGAGATCGCGTCCTAGTTGAGCAGGTCGCTGACCGAGGTCAGCAGCAGACCCCGCTCGCGCAGGGCGGGAACCATGATCTCGAGCGCGTCGAGCGTCTCGTAGCCCCCCAAGTGCATGAGGATGATCGAGCCGCCGCGAGCCGAGGTGATGACGCTGACCGCGATCTGCTCGGCGGTGGGCCCGCCCTGGGCGATGGGGCGCCAGTCGAGCGTGTCCTGTGACCACATGATCGTCTTCGTGTAGCCCAGCCCCGCGGCCGTGGCCAGGACGGACTCGGTGTAGTGCCCGTACGGCGGTCGCCAGTACGGGACCGGGTCCTGGCCGGTGCCCGCCTGGAGGATGACAGCCGCATCGGTCAGCTCGGCGGTGACGAACGCCTGGTTCGGTGGTCCCCCGGTCTGGCAGGGCGCGGTGGTTGGCGATCCCAGTCCGCCGTCACGGAGGCTGCAGTGGTGCATCGTGTGGTTGCCCACTTCGAACAGCTCCGGATGCTCACGGACGATGGCCAGGACCTGCTGGCCGGTCCCCGTAAGGCTCATCGCCCCGGTCGGGAAGAGGGTGGTGCACACCTGGTTCGCGACGAGGAAGGCCATGATGTCGAGGGCCGGGTCCAGCCGGCCTCCCATGTCGAGGGTGATGGCCATCGCTTGCCCGGCGTTCGGCGCCGCGGGGATGATCTCCCGCTGACCACTCGGTACCCGGTGGCCAGCGGTGCAGCCGGTGGCCGTAGGCGTCGGCGATGGCCGGACGGTTGGCCCAGGGGTCGCGGTGGGGACGGCCGTGGGCGATGGGCTCGGGCTCGGCGACGGACAGGGGGTGGGGACCGGAGAGGCGCTCGACGGCTGGCTCGGCGGCAGGCTGGGTGACACGCTCGTCGACGGGCTCGGTGGCGCGGACGGGCTTGCGCAAGCCGACGGTGACGCGCTTGGGATTGGCGATGCCGATGCGTCGCAGCCGACCACGAAGAGGACACCGGCGAGGAGCACGGCGGCCGCTCGGCGCCAGCCGGGCGGCATCGGTCTAGTTGGCGTGGTACTCGAACCGACCCATCGGGGCCAGGGACGCATTCCCGAGCAGCTGCGCCTCGCGCTGGAGCAGGGCCAGCTCGGCGCGGAGGCGGGCCGCGGCGTCGGGTGCCTCGAGCAGGCGCTGCTTCCGAGAGAGCTCGACCTGGAGCACGCCGGCCACCGCGTAGCTCGCGGCCAGCGGGTCTGTCGGCAGCCTGATGGGCTTGATCAGGCGGTCCATGCGGGTCACCCGCTTGACATCGCCCGCCGAGGATTCGTGGATCAGGTCCGGATCGATGTCGAGCTCCGCGTCGGCAAGAAGATCCTCCATGTCGGCCGCGTCGCGCTCCGCCAGGAACTCGCGGATGGTCGACAGGTAGCCATCGAGCGCGACCTGGACGTCGGGGATGAGCGACTCGGCGTCCTCACCTCGCCGTTCGTCCAGGGGCGTAACGTCCGCGACCGCGTAGGTGCCGCTGTGATCGACCTTGCGGATCCGCGCCCGCCCCACCCCCACGGTCAGCAGGGCGTAGCGGCCATCCGCGAACTTGTCGGCGCGGCGGATCTCGCAGATCGTCCCGATCCGCCGAACGGTGAGCTGCCCGGCGCCCGGCTTGCTCGCGACCTCCCGCCCGGCCGAGATCATGGTCACCACGAAGCGGCCGCCATACTCGTTGCCGTCCGCGATCAGGTCAGCGGTCATCTGCCGGTACTTGCGCTCGAAGATGTGGAGCGGCAACGGCAGGTGCGGAAAGGCCACCACGTGGAGCGGGAACAGGGGCAAGCGCATGGGCCGCCATCGTACTCCGAAGGTTGAAACCCGCCTATGGGGCGGTCCTGGGCTCCGTCAGTCCTGGTCGACGAACTCCATGTCGATCTGGGCCCGCTGCAACTTGCCGGAGTAGTCGATGTAGACGCTCTTCCACTCGGTGTAGAAATCGAGCGCGGTCTGCCCCACCTCGCGGTGGCCGTTGCCGGTGGCCTTCGTGCCGCCGAACGGGAGGTGCGCCTCCGCCCCGATTGTGCCGTGGTTGACGTACCCCAGGCCGGAGTCGAAGTCTCGGATCGAGCGGAACGCCAGGTTCACGTCGTTCGTGAACAGGGAGGTCGACAGCCCGTACTGAACGGAGTTCACGACCCGCACCGCCTCGTCCCAGGTGTCGACCGGGATGACCGCGGTCACTGGCCCGAAGATCTCCTCCTGCGCAATCCGCGCGTCGCCCTTGACCTCCGCAAACACGGTCGGCTCAAAGAACGAGCCCTTCGCCAGCTCCCCGTCGCGTGCCGGGTTCCCGCCGACGACCAGGTCGGCTTCGGACTGACCGATCTCGACGTATCCACCGATGCGCTCGATGGCCTTGTCGTTGATCACCGGTCCGACATCGGTCGTCTCCAGCAGTCCGTCCCCCAGGACCAGCGCCGAGGCGCGCTTGTGCAGCTTTTGGACGAAGTCGTCGTGAATGGACCGATGGACGATGATCCGGCTTGCCGCGGTGCAGCGTTGCCCGGAGGTTCCGAAGGCCGACCAGATGACCGAGTCAAGGGCCAGGTCGAGGTCGGCGTCGTCCCAGACCACGATCGGGTTCTTCCCACCGAGCTCGAGGCTGACACGCTTCAGGGTCTTGGCCGCCCGGGAGGAGATGTCCACCCCGGTCTCCGTGTGACCCGTGAACGAGATGAGCTTGACGTCGGGGTGCTCGACCAGCGGATGCCCGACCTCGGTCCCGGACCCGGTGACGACGTTGACGACGCCGTCGGGAATCCCGCCCTCGAGCAGGAGCTCGGTGAATCGGATCATGCAGGCGGGCGTGTCGGAGGCCGGCTTCATGACCGCGGTGTTGCCGCTGATCAGGGCAGGGAAGAGCTTCCAGGCGGGGATGGCGATCGGGAAGTTCCAGGGCGCGATGATGGCGGCCACCCCGATCGGCTTGCGGATGGCCATCGCGAACTTGTCGGGCATCTCCGACGGTACGGTGTAGCCGAACAGGCGTCGCCCCTCCCCGCCCATGTAATACGCGACGTCGATCGCCTCCTGGACATCGCCGCGGGCCTCGGGAAGGACCTTGCCCATCTCTCGGGTCAGGAGCCGGGACAGCTCCTCCTTGTGCTCGGTCAGGATCCGCGCCACCTTGAACAGGATCTCGCCCCGCTTCGGGGCGGGCATCATCGACCAGGCCGGGTACGCCGCCTTGGCCGCGGCAACCGCGGCATCGACGTCGTCCGCACTACTCGCCGGAAACTCACCGATGACGTCCTCTCGGTTGGCTGGGCTGGTCGACGTGAATGTCGTTCCCGAGCGGGCATCCACCCACTCCCCGCCAATGAGATTCCGATACGACTTGTTGGTGACGACCGTCACGAAGGTCCTCCGCGCGTGGAAGCCGATTGTAGGCCCGACGTCATTCAGGCGAGAGTGGCCGACTTGACGGCGT
Source organism: Candidatus Limnocylindria bacterium (assembly GCA_035709505.1). Taxonomy (GTDB): domain Bacteria; phylum Chloroflexota; class Limnocylindria; order QHBO01; family QHBO01; genus DASTEQ01. Next base: position 1,309 of record DASTEQ010000067.1, on the reverse strand, counting down.
ATCGTGGCTGCACCTTGACGGGCGCAACCGATACCGGACGGAGATCCCCAGTCAGCCGCCTCCCGCCGCGCGAGGGCCGACATCGGGCCATCGGGGGCAACGCGTTGCGAGCGGCCGTGCTCGGAGCCAACGACGGGCTGGTGAGCAACTTCAGCCTGGTGTTTGGCGTCGCTGGAGCGGGGGGTGACCAGTCCGCGATCCTGATCGCCGGCTTCGCCGGGTTGTTGGCCGGAGCACTGTCAATGGCATTGGGCGAGTGGCTCAGCGTTCAGAGCGCTCGCGAGCTGTATGCCAGGCAGATCGCCGTGGAGGCGGAAGAGATCGCCGACAATCCCGAAGAAGAGGAGGAGGAGCTCCGCCTCATCTACGAAGCCAAGGGTGTGCCCGCGGAAACCGCCCGCGAGATCGCCCACCGGATCGTTTCCGGCGATCGCGCCGTGGCGGTGGACACCATGGCTCGCGAGGAGCTGGGGATCGACCCGAACGACCTCGGCGGGTCTGCCTGGGTCGCGGCCGGCACCTCGTTCGCCCTGTTCGCGCTGGGCGCCATCGTCCCGGTGGTCCCGTTCATGTTCCTAACCGGAGCATCCGCGATCGTCGCGTCCGCGGTTCTCGCCGGAGTGGCCCTGTTCTCGGTCGGGGCCGCCATCACCTTCGTCACCGGCCGCGGCATCCTGCGTTCCGGCCTGCGCCAGCTCGCCTTCGGATTGGCCGCCGCGGCAATCACCTACGGCATCGGCTCGATGGTCGGGACAGCGATCAGCTAGCCGTCAATCACCGGACGTCCGGGATGATCTGCGCCGCTCGATCGGCAGGACTACGGCTCGAGATAGTCCTCGCTCAGCTTGGTCAGAACCTCGTCCCCGCCTTCCTGACCGGTGGCGTGGGAGGTCAGGGTCGCCGCCTGGCCGTCCTCGAATCCGATCTCCCAGGTTGTCTCGCCGTACCCGATTGGACCTCGGTGCTCGGGGGCCTGGCGGGCCTCCGCCCACCGCCCATGGAGCGTGAAACTCGGGTCGACGACGCCCTGGAAGACCACGGTGTGCCATCCATACACCGACCCGAAGGCGTCGACGGCGGCCTGGCTGGAAGGGAACCCACCTGCCCAGGACACGCACGAACCAACCTGGGACAGAAAGTAGATGTCGCCGTCACCGCTTGCCTGCCATGTGCCGCTGAGGTCCAGGCGATCTCCGTTCGGCTCACGAAGGTCCTGCGAGACGCATGCGGTGAACGCTCCCTGCGAAGGCGACGCCGCCGGCGGCGGCAGAGACTCGCCCCCCTGCGAGGTCGGTCCGCAGGCGGCGGC
>DASTEQ010000066.1:0-9771 GCA_035709505.1 Candidatus Limnocylindria bacterium | reverse complement strand
GAGAGCCCGACCGATCGGTCGGGCTCTCCGAGGACCGAGCCGCGGCGGCTAGGCCAGCCGCGTCATCTCTGCGCTCGGTCCCTCGCCTTCGGAATCCCTAGGCCGGGGTCGGGACGGTCACCGGCTTCGTCACCGGCGCCGCCTCGGTCTCGGGACGAACCGCCCAGACCAGGCCTCCGCCCACGATCAGGAGGGCGAAGCCCACGGCGCCCAGCGCCGCCGCCAGCCCCAGGCCCATCTGGAGGGCCGAATCGGTGACGGCACCCACGCCGAGCTGACCGATCAGCCCAAGGGCCACGGCGCTCCACGCCAGGCCGCGGGCCGGACCCTCGATCGGGTGCGCGCGGTCGAAGTCGGCGTAGTAGCGGCCATCGACGTTGAACTCGTACTCGCCAGCCGCGAACGTCTCGCCGTTGTACTCAACGGCCTCGTCCAGGACGATGGTCTGCGTCCCGTGGAGGACGTGATAGGCGATCGTCGCCATCTGGAACATGTACTCGCTGGACGTGTTCACGACCGGGTCATTCGGATCGAACGCCGAGTCCACGACGGCGTAGCCCCAGTCGTCGGTCAGGAGGGCCATGATGGCCTCCGCCCCGGCGGTCTCGCCGCGGTCGACGAGCTGGCCGTCCTCGTTGTACGAGAGCTGGACGTTCTGCGCCGCGCTGAACGCGTTCAGCGAACGGTAGCCCTCCTGCACCTTCATGAACGAATACCCACCGGCGAGCACGAACGCCACACCGATGAGCGCGGTCACGATGCCCAGGATCTTCAATCGACGAAACACGGCTCGGTACCTCTCTGTAATCGAACTTGTCAGGAGGACTGTCGCCGGTCGGTGGCCGCGGGCTCTACTGACAAAGGAACTGAGATGGGGGGCCGAGTGGTCCCGGATCTGCGGGTCACATGGACCGGTCGGTCAGCGGCGGACGGAGGTCTCCTGCCCGCTCGGGGTATCCCGGACCGTGACGCCAAGCGCCGCCAGCTCGTCGCGAAGGCGGTCGCTGGTCGCATAGTCGTGGGTGGCACGCGCGGCCGCCCGCTGGTCCAGGAGCTCCGCCGCGCCGGCTGGCAGGTCGCCGTCCGCCGTCTCCGGAGCCGCATCCAGGCTCAGCCCGAACACCTGGTCGAAATCCAGCAGCAGTGCACGACGCTGAGCTGGGGAAAGGTCATCGGCGCCGGCCACACCGTGCGCAATCGCCAGCGCCGCCGGGATGCCCAGGTCCTCGCTGATCGCTGCCGCGAAGCGCTCCCGGTAGCCGGCCAGCGGCTCAGCGGCGAGGTCGACCGAGCCGCCATCGGTCTGGTCCGATCCACCATCGGCCACCGCGCGGCGCAGCCGCGCCAGACCCGAGGCCGCCGCGTGCATCGCCGCCTCGGTGAAGTCGAGCTTTGACCGATAGTGGGCAGTGAGCGCCAGGTACCGGAAGTCCAGTGGCTGGAACCCCTTCTCGGGCAGCTCGCTCACCCGGATGATGTTGCCCGCGCTCTTTGCCATCTTCGCGTCGGCCAGCGTGAGGAACTCGCCGTGCATCCAGAGCGTGATGACCCGATGTCCGGTTGCCCCGTCCGACTGCGCGATCTCGTCCTCGTGGTGCGGGAACTTCAGGTCGATGCCGCCGGTGTGGATGTCGAACCGATCGCCGAGATACTGCATCCCCATCGCCGAGCACTCGATGTGCCAGCCGGGGAACCCCTCGCCCCACGGGGAGGGCCAGTGCATGAGGCGTCCGGCATCGGCCGCCTTCCACAGCGCGAAGTCGGCCGGGTCCCGCTTGTCGGTCTCCACCTCCACCCGGGAGCCGGCCCGGGTCGACTCCACCCGCTGCCCGGAGAGCTTCCCGTACGCCGGGAAGGCGCTGACGTCGTAGTACACGTTGCCGTCGACGCGGTAGGCCAGGCCCTTGTCGAGCAACACCCCGATGAGCTCGAGCATGGCGCCGATGTGGTCGGTCGCCTTGGGCATGACATCGGCCGGCCGGATGTTGATCAGCGCCTCATCGGCCAGCCAGGCATCGGTATAGAACTGGGCGATCTCGGCAGGCGACTTTCCCTCCTCGAGCGCCGCGATCACCATCCGGTCCTCGCCGCTATCGGTCTGGTCGTCGCGCATATGCCCGACGTCGGTGATGTTCTTGACGTAGGTGACCTCGTAGCCGAGGTACTCCAGGGTCCGCCGGAGCAGGTCGCCGAACAGGTAGGTGCGCAGGTTCCCGATGTGGGCATACCGATACACCGTGCTGCCGCAGGTGTAGATGCCGACTCGGCCGGGCGTGACCGGCTCGAGGGCCTCGACCTGGCGGGTCAGCGAGTTGTAGAGGCGGACGGGCGTCGGCATGCGGCTTTGCTCAGTGAGACGTCGACTTGCTCGTCGGCTCGACTCCCCGAGAGGTTGCGGCGAGCGACTTGCCGAGCGCCTCGGCCACCGCCTTGGCCAGGTTCGGGCTGAAGCGGACGCGGCCCACGATCTCGCGCGGGTCCTCGTGGGTGCCGGGCTCGCCGGTCGGCTCCGAACGGGTCAGCGTCAGCGTGACGCCAAAGCGGCCGGCGGAGACGGAGAAGCCGTCGGCGTAGATGTCGGGATAGTCGGCCATTGCCTTACCTCACTGACTGGGAGGAAAGGGTAGCCCAGCCGGGATCCGATCTACCATGGGTCGATGCCGGAGCGTGACGCCTCGCGGACCTATCCGCTGACCCTGGGCGAGGAGCCGGAGTTCTGCCCTGCCTGCGGAAAGCCGGTCACCCAGCGCGTCCTCGAGGAGGATCACCGTCCGCGGCTGGTGTGCCCGGATGGGCACGTCACGTGGCGCAACCCGCGGCTGGTGGTCGGGACGCTGCCGGTGCGCGACGGGCAGGTGTTCCTCGCCCGACGCGGGATCGAGCCGGGGCTCGGCCTGTGGAGCTATCCCGGTGGCTATCTGGAGGTCGGGGAGTCGGCCCAGGAGGGTGCCCGGCGCGAGACCGAGGAGGAGACGCTGCTCAAGGTCGAGATCGGTCGCCTGGTCGGCGCCTACTCACGACCGATGGGCGCGGTCGTGACCCTGATCTACGAGGCGGAGGTCGTCGGCGGCGAGCCGCTGCCCGGGGTCGAGACGACCGAGGTCCGCGGGTTCGGGCCGGACGACATCCCGTGGGATGAGCTGGCCTTCAGCACGACCGAGTCCTGTCTGCGTGACTGGGTGCGGACCCAGCCGGGGCACGAGCCGCGACACGAACCGGAGCTGTACGTGATCGGCGACGACGCCGGAGGTTGATCGCGGATGGGCGATGGAACGGAGTGCCAGCTCGCAGGGTGAAGGAGGTCGCATGGCCAACGAGGGAACGCCCAGCATGTCCGAGCCCATCGTGTATATCGACCACTCCAACATCGTCGACGGCGCGCTCGAGGAGCTGAAAGCTGGCGTCCGGCGCGTGGCGCAATTCATTGAGGCCCGCGAACCCCAGCTGATCTCGTACGGGTTCTACATTGACGAGGAGAACAGGACGATGACTGTCGTGGCGGTCCATCCGGATTCGGCCTCGCTGGAGCTCCACATGAACGTGGGTGGCCCGGAATTCCGCACCCTGTCGCATCTGCTGAGACTCACCGCGATTGAATGCTATGGCCAGCCCAGCGACCGGGCCGTCGAGCAGATGCGGCAGAAAGCGACGGCCCTCGGAGACGGCGGGACAATCGTGTCTATTGGCCGATTCGCCGGTTTCGCGCACCCTCCGCCGCGAGGTGAGTGACCCGCCATGGCTGGCCAAGGCCCAGCAGCCGGATGCGCCGGACGTTCGCCGACGACGGTCTGATCAGGCGACGTACTTGCGGAAGACGATCGTGCCGTTGTGGCCGCCCAGGCCCATCGAGTTCGAGAGCGCGACCTGGACGTCCGCCTGGCGCGCGGTGTGGGGCACGTAGTCGAGGGTCAGCGCCGGGTCCGGGTGGTTGAGGTTGATCGTGGGCGGGATCCAGCCGGTATCGAGGACCTTCACCGTCGCCCACCCCTCGAACGCGCCGGCCGCACCCATCATGTGGCCGGTCATCGACTTCGTCGAGCTGATCGCGAGCTTGCGGGCGTGGTCGCCGAACACGGCCTCGATGGCCTGCGTCTCCGACAGGTCGTTCAGCGGCGTGCCGGTGCCGTGGGGGTTGATGTAGTCGATCTCGGTCGGGTCGATGCCGCCGCGCTCCATGGCCCACCGCATCGATCGCTGACTGCCCTCGCCGAACTCCGGTGGGGCGGCCATGTGGAACGCGTCGGCGGCGCTGCCGTAGCCGACGAGCTCGGCGATCGGTCGCGCGCCGCGGGCCAGGGCGTGCTCGAGCTCCTCGAGGACGAGGACCGCGCATCCCTCGGCGATGACGAAGCCGTTGCGCGTCTTGTCGAACGGCCGGGACGCGATGGACGGCACGTACTCGCCAGTGTCCGGGTCGATCGGCGTGCCCAGCGCGCGCATCTGGCCGAATCCGGCGAAGGCCAGCGGCACGAGGGCCGCTTCAGTCCCAGCGCCGAGCATGAGGTCCGCCTGGCCGCGGATGATCGTCTCGGCTGCCTCACCGATGGCGTGGCTGCCGGTGGCGCAGGCGCTGACCACGGCCGTGTTCGGGCCGCGGATCCCGAACTGGATGGCCACCATGCCCGACGGGCTGTCGACCAGCATGTGGGGGATCGTCCACGGCGATACCCGGTTCGCGCCGACGTCCCAGTATTTCTTCGCGTTCTCGAGCAGGATGCCCACGCCGCCACAGCCGGAGCCAAAGACCATACCGATCCGATCCGGATCCGCCTCCTCGCGGAGGATCTGGCTGGTGCCGTTGATCAAGCCCGCATCCCGCAGGGCCTCCGCGGTGGCCGCCACCGCCATCTGGGTCGCGCGGTCGTGGCGTCGGACGTCCTTGGGGTCCATCTCGCGGGTCGGGTCGAAGTCCGGCACCTCCCCGCCGACGCGGATCTCTTGATCGGACAGGTCGGCGATGGTCACGTCCCGGATGCCGGAGTTCCCGGCGACCAGGTTCGACCACGCCGTCTCGTTGCCGATGCCGACCGGGGACACGACCCCCAGGCCGGTGACCATCGCTCGTCGGGCCGGGCGCCCGTTGCCGCTCATGGGGTGGTCGTGGCGGTCTTCGCCCGCTTTGGGCCCTTGGCCGTGCTGGCCGGGGGCAGCCAGCCGTCGTCTGCGTCATCAAGGGCGTGGGCGTTCGATTCGGGGCTGATGCGCTTGATCAGGCCGGTCAGGACCCGGCCGGGACCGATCTCGACGAAGTCGGTCACCCCGATGGCCGCCATGTTCCGAACGGTCGCCACCCACTGGACGCCATGGACCAGATGCTCGGACAGCTCCTCCCGGAGCCCATCGGCGGTTCGGATCATGTTGGCGTGGACGTTGCTGACCAGCGGAACCGATGGGTCTCGGAACGGTGTCCGCTCGAGGACCTTCGCGAACTCGTCACGGGCGTGGCGCATGAGCGGGGAGTGGCTCGCCACGCTGACGGTCAGCTGAACCGCGCGACGGGCACCGATCGTCTTGCTCATCTCGAGCGCGAAGACGAGGGCCGGGAGCACACCACTGAGCACCACCTGGCCCGGGGCGTTGATGTTGGCCACCGAGATCTCGCCGTGCTGGCGGGCCTGCTCGACGACCTCGGCCGCCTGCTCCTCCGACAGACCGATGACGGCGCCCATGCCGCCGTCGATCCCGCGCTCCTGCATGATCCGCCCGCGCTCGCGCACGAGGCGCACGGCCTCGTCGAAGTCCACCGCTCCGGCGGCGATGGCCGCCGCGTACTGCCCAGCCGAGTGGCCGGCCACGGCGAGCGGGTTGAGCGCCACGCCGGCGGCCTTCGCCCGCTCGCGGAGATGCTCGAGGGCGGCCACGCTGGCGGCCAGGATCGCGGGCTGGGCGTTGATCGTCGAGTCGAGCTCGTCCGCCGGCCCCTCGAACATGAGGCGTGACAGGGCGAAGCCCAGCGCCGTGTCGGCGCGCTCGAAGATCGTGCCGGCGGCCTCGGAGCTCCCCGCCAGGTCCGCTCCCATTCCGACGTACTGCGAGCCCTGGCCCGGGAACACGAAGGCGTGCGCGCCGGCCATCACGTCAGGTGTCGACATGTTGACCCAGGTGCGTCCCTCTCGAACAAGGTCGCGAGTATAGGCCTGCGGGTGCGCGCTCGGCCACTACGCCCCCTCGACCACCGCGAAGCGGCGGACGACCTCGTCGAGCACCGGAACGCCGAACTGGATCGCGCTCACCGGGACACGCTCGTCGTCGGCGTGGAACAGGTCGAGGAATGGGGTGTCGTCCTCGAGGCGGAGCGGGCAGAAGCCGTACGTCGGGATCCCGAGCGTGTCGAGCGCCTTCGCATCGGTCCCGAGCGTGATCATCATCGGCAGGGCGAGCGCGTCGGGGTCCGCGCGGCGCAGGGCCTCGCGCATCAGGCCGACGATCGGTGCGTCCGGATCGGCCTCGATCGCCGGCATGCGCATGACCGCCTCGACGGTCACGTCAGGCCCGGCCAGGTCCCGCAGGCGCTCGAGGAGCGCCACCTGGTCCGTGCCGGGCAGCGTCCGGACGTCGATTTCCGCCGACCCGCGGCCGGGGATGACGTTCACCTTGCTGCCGACGTGGACGACGGTCGGGGTGACCGTGTCCCGCAGCATGGCGCCCAGGGAACGGCGGAGCGTTGGGTCCGCGACCGCGCGATCGAGCGCGGCGCGCGCTGCGTCGTGGTCGTGGGTCGCCAGGGCGGCGACATCCCCCAGGCCGAGGGCCCCGAAGAACTCGCGCACGACCGCCGGCGGGTCGCCGCTGGCCGGGGCGACGGCCAGGCGGGCCACCGCCTCCGCCAGGCGGATGGCGGCGTTCTCGGCGTGGGGCATGCTGCCGTGGCCGGGCGTCCCGGTGGCCTGGAGCCGCGTCCAGATGATGCCCTTCTCCGCGACCTGGATCGCGTAGGCCCGGCGGTCACCCACGCGCAGCGAGTAGCCGCCAACCTCGTTCAGGGCGGCCGCCGCCGGTCCGGCCTCGGACGAGAACAGGTCCGGGCGGGCGCCAACCCAGTGCCGCGCGCCGTGCTCGCCGCCGGCCTCCTCGTCGGCGACCGCGGCGAAGATCACGTCCCGCCGCAGCGGGACGCCGGAGCGCTGCAAACCGACCATCACCGCCAGCTCCATGGCCACCATGTCCTTCATGTCCACCGCGCCCCGGCCCCACACCACCCCGTCGACCAGCTCCCCGCCGAACGGATCGCGGGACCACGCCTCGGCCTCGACCGGCACCACGTCGATGTGGCTGAGAAGGACGAGCGGCGGTTCGGGGCTCGTCACCGCACGATCCGCCCGGAGCCGCGCGAAGCAGCTCCCCCGACCCGGGGTGGTCTCGAGCACCTCGGCCGCCACGCCGGCTGCGGTGAGGACGTCGGCGCAGTAGCGGGCGGCCGCCGTCTCGCCACCGGTCGAATCGCGCCCGGCGGCGGTCAGCGTGTCGCCCGAAGGGTTGACCGACGGGATCCGGATGAGCTCCTGGAGATGGGTGATCGCCTCGTCGGCATCGGCCGTGAGCTGGACGGGGTTCACGGATCGCGGACGCGCGCTGGGACCGCGGCCAGCGGCCGATCTCGGGTGGGCTCTTCGGCCGCCTCCATCCGGCGCTGGTCGACCAGGCGGGCGACCCCGATGTCGGCCACCAGCAGGGCAACCGACGTGAAGAGGAGCACGGGCAGCGTGGTGGCCAGGCCCATCAACAGCAGGGCGATCAGGAAGAACCCGTGCATCGAGAAGCGCGTGAAGAAGGCGAGGCGCAGGTCGACGATGGCCGAGGCCTTCCCATCGGGCGCCTGTCGGCCCGGCCCGAAGGTCCCGACGCCGGCAATGGCCACGAAGACCGCGAGGGTCAGCCCAAAGAGCCAGAGGCCGCCACCCGGCTCGGTGCCGGTTGCCTCGAGGATCAGGGCGAACGGGATGATCGAGACGATGAGAATCGAGAATGCCGGGATCGGGATGCCCAGCTGGAGCCACTCCAGGTTTGGCCGGCGGACGGTGAAGTCGCGCAGCCATCGGCTCAGGAAGCTGAAGCCGAGGGTCACGAACAGCCAGGCGTAGAAGTTGCCGGCCGGGACCCCGAACCAGCCCTGCTCCGGACCGATGCCGACCCAGGTCCACATCCCCATCCGGATGGCGACCGCGTCGAACGCGAGGTCGAGCATGATCACGAGCACCGCGTCGACGAACGGCGCGGTCCAGCGTCGGACGCCGAGCGCATCGGTGATCCGCATCGCGCCGGCGATGAGGAGGGCCCAGGTCAGGCCGATGACCAGCGGCGCGCGGTCGAGGACGAGCACCCAATCCTCGCTGTAGTGGTAGGTCTGGAAGATCAGCTGGTCGCCTTCCTCGAGGAGGAGGCCGAAGGCTGCCGCGCTGATGAGCTCGAGGAACGGCAGCCGACCACGCCGGAGCGCCGCCAGCGCGGCACCGATGAACAGGACCGAGGCCGCGACCTCGAGGAACAGGAAGACCGGATTCACGACAGTCCGATGATAGGGGCGACTCGTCGTGGCGGCCAAACCCCGGTCGTAGAATGCCGGCATGACCACCGAGGTGCGCGCGCCCAGCGTCCCGATCTACCTCGCCGGCGAGTTCGTCGAGGCCGGGACGCCGCTCGAGGTCCGCAACCCGGCCAGCGGGGACCTGGTCGCGACCACCTGGCAGGCCGGCCCCGACGAGCTGGAGCGCGCCACGGAGGCCGCGGTCAGCGCCTTCGACCAGACCCGGCGCCTCGCCAGCTTCGAGCGGCGTGACGCGCTCCAGCACGTGGCCGAGTGCATCGTCCGCGACACCGACGAGCTCGCCGAGCTGCTGACGCGCGAGTCGGGCAAGCCGATCCGCGACGCGCGGGCCGAGGTCGCCCGGGGTGGCCTGACCTTCCGAACCGCGGCCGAGGAGGCGCTGCGGATCAACGGGGAGTGGCTGCCCCTCGACTGGACGGCCGCCAACCGCGGGCGGAGCGGGATCGTGCGCCGCTATCCCATCGGTCCGGTCGCGGGCATCAGCCCGTTCAACTTCCCGCTCAACCTGGCCGCCCACAAAGTGGCGCCGGCCATCGCCGCGGGGTGCTCGATCGTGCTCAAGCCGCCGAGCAAGGACCCGCTGGTCATGCTGCGCATCGCCGGCTACCTGGCCGAGACGGATCTGCCGAAGGGCGCCGTCAGCATCCTGCCCATGGATCGGCCCACCGGCGACCGGATGGTTGCCGATGATCGGTTCAAGCTCCTCAGCTTCACCGGCAGCCCGAGCGTCGGCTGGAAGATGAAGACCGATGCCGGCCGGAAGAAGGTGGTCCTCGAGCTGGGCGGGAATGCCGGGGTCATCGTCGACGAGACCGCCGACCTCGACTGGGCGGTCGCGCGGCTGGTGTTCGGCGCCTTTGCCTACGCCGGGCAGGTCTGCATCAGCGTCCAGCGCATCTACGTCGTCGAGTCGATCTACCCCGAGTTCGAACGACGCTTCGTCGAGAAGGTGCGCGAGGTGAAGATGGGCGACCCGCTCGACCCCGCCTCTGACCTGGGACCGATGGTCGACGAGGCGGCCGTGACGCGGACCGATACCTGGGTGCAGGAGGCGCTCGCCGACGGGGCGCGGGCGCTCACCGGCGGCCGCGCGGACGGCCTGTTCTACGAGCCCACGATCCTGGTCGACGTGCCACGCGACGCGCGGGTCTGCGGGGAGGAGGTGTTCGCCCCGGTCGTCAACCTGTTCCCGGTGCCCGATTTCGCGGCTGCCGTGCGCGAGATCA
>DASTEQ010000065.1:0-7865 GCA_035709505.1 Candidatus Limnocylindria bacterium | reverse complement strand
GACGGGGACTTCGTCATCGTCCAGCCGCAGGCCACCGCGCAGGACGGAGACATCGTCGTCGCACTGCTGGAGGACAACGGCGTCACCCTCAAGCGGTTCTACCGCGAGGATGGCCGCATCCGCCTGCAGCCGGCCAACGCGGAGCTGGAGCCCATCTACGCCACCGACCTCCAGATCCATGGCAAGGTCGTCGGCGTCATCCGAAAACTCTGATTCCCTGACCGATGGCGGCCGCATGGCGGCCGCTAGGCTGGAGCCAGACCGATGTCTCCGCCAACCCTCACCCTCCGCCAGCTGAACCGGGCGACACTTGCCCGCCAGGGCCTGCTCGCTCCAGTGAAGGTCGCACCGGTCGCGCGACTCGTGGAGCGAGTCGGACCGCTCCAGGCGCAGCATCCAGACTGGCCGCCACTCGCCCTCCACACGCGCCTGGCGGCGGATGCCGCACCCGTCGACCTGGCGCGGGCGCGGGCCACGAAGACCATCGTCCGCGGGTCGCTGATGCGGATGACCGTCCATGTCGTGAGCGCAGCCGACTACTGGCCGATGTCGACGCTCACGCATCCGTTCCGCCTCGACCAATGGCGGCTCCTGTTCAAGCGCGACCCGGTGACCTCACCGCTCGGCAAGCGCATCGGTCAGGGGCATGCGGCCGTCCTGGCGGCCATGCGCGAGCGTCCACTGGCCATCCACGAGATCGAGGCCATCCTGAAGGAGCAGATGGGGCGGACCGAGATCCCACCCAACCGCCCGCTGTGGCGCCACTTCAGCGGCACCGTGCCGCTGATCCTCGTCCCGCATTCCGAGGAGCGCTACGGGCGCGCCCGGTACCTCCCCGCGGCCGAGTGGCTCGGGCTACCACGCCCCGAAGAAGCCGACCCGGAGGAGGCGGCGGCCCGCCTGACCCGCCGGTACCTGGCGGCGTTCGGGCCGGCGAGCGTCGAGGACCTCGTGGCGTACGTCGGGCGGGGCAGGAACATCGGTCGCTGGCGAGCGGCGGTGATGGCGATGGCCGCGCATCTGGTCGAGTTCGTCGACGAGCAGGGTCGGACCCTGATCGACCTGCCGGACGCGCCGCGGCCCGATCCGGACACGCCAGCCCGGCCCCGCCTCCTCGCCAGGTGGGACAGCCTCCTGCTCGCATACGAAACCAGGCACCGCGGGCGAATTCTGCCGGCCGCCCACCAGGCTATGGTGATCACGAAGAACGCCGACGTACTGCCGACCTTCCTGCTGGACGGCGTTGTCTCCGGGACATGGCTGCCGAAGCAGGCACCAGACGGATCGCCCCGGCTCGACCTGCGGCCCTTCGGCCGGCTCAAGGCGGCGGACCGCGAGGCGCTCGAAACCGAGGGCGCCCGCCTGCTGCCGCTCCTCGGACGGAGCGCCTACGATCGGTACCCCGGGACCGACTGACGAATCGACACGGTGCGCACGATCCTTCACGCTGACATGGACGCGTTCTACGCGTCGGTCGAGGTCCTCGACGACCCAACACTCATCGGCCGTCCGGTCATCGTCGGCGGGCGGCCGGACGATCGCGGGGTGGTCAGCGCCGCGTCATACGAGGCCCGCGCGTTCGGCGTCCATTCCGCCATGCCGCTGCGCATCGCGGCCCGCCTCTGTCCGCAGGCCGCGTTCCTGCCCGGCCGGTTCGAGCGGTACGCCGAGGTCAGCCGCCAGGTGATGGGCATCTTCGACGACTACACCCCGCTGGTAGAGCCGATCAGCATGGACGAGGCCTTCCTCGACGTCACCGGCGCCCCGGCCGGGGATGGGCCCACCATCGGCCAGGCGATCAAGACGCGGGTCCGCGACGAGGTCGGCCTGGTGGTCAGCGTCGGTGTGGCGACCAACAAGCTGGTGGCCAAGGTCGCCTCCGACCTGCGCAAACCGGACGCGCTGGTCATCGTCCCGCCCGGCGAGGAGGCGGGCTTTCTCGCGCCGCTGCCGGTCACCCGGCTGTGGGGCGTGGGACCGCGCGTCCGGCAGGCGCTCGCCGATTACGGGGTGACGACCATTGGTGAGCTGGCGGCGGTGCCCGACGACACGCTTCGCCGGCGATTCGGGCGCATGGGCCTGGAGCTCGGGCAACGCGCACGGGGGATCGATCGGTCGAGGGTCACCTCCGGCCAGGCACCAAAGTCCATCGGTCACGAGCACACGTTTGGCTCCGATGTCACCGACCGGTCCGGTCTTGACGGGACGCTGCTGTGGATCGCGGAGTCGGTGGCCAGCCGGCTGCGGCGGCACGGGATGGCGGCCGGGGGTGTCCAGCTGAAGCTGCGCTACGAGGGGTTCGAGACCCTGACTCGCCAGACGCATCTGTCGCACCCGACGACCGACGGGCAGCTCATCCTCGACGCCGCCCGTCGGTTATTGGACAGGACCCTTGAACCCGGGCGGGCGGTGCGGCTCATCGGTATCACCGGCATCTCGCTCGCGAATGCGCAGCAGTTGACGCTGTTCGAGGACGGCCCGCGTGTCCAGCGCCTCGCCGAGGCAACCGATGCCGTCCGCGACAAGTTCGGCGATAAAGCGATCACCCGCGCCCGGCTGCTTCGCGAGGCACCAGATCGGCGGTTCTCTGATCGACCTCTTGACAACTAGAACATTTGTTCGTATTGTGCCGGGCATGGCATTCGTTTCCATCGCCCCCGTCGCGGCATCCGTGGCCTGGGACGCACGGCATGCGCTCCTGGCCCGGGTCCGGTTTGGGAGCCGGGACGTGCGGGTGACGCGGGTGGGCACGGTCCGTGACGAACGGGCCGCGTACCCGGCCGGCAGCTCCCCCCGCCTGACGGTGGTGGTGGAGGTCGAATCGGGCGAATCCCTCGAGCTCGTCTTCGACGCGCGCCTCCGGCGCTGGTTCGTGGACGCCCTGGACGCCGCCGCCTAGGCACCCGGACCCCAATCAGCCGCCCGGTGGGCGCCGCGTCCCCTCTCCCGCGGGCCCGCCGGGCATCCACATGCCTGCCCCTACAATCGGCTGCCGATGAGCAGTCCCGTATCTCCTACCCGTCCGTCCCTCGCCGAGCTGACTGTCCGTGACCTGACCGAGCGCCTCGCCTCGCGTGCGCCCACCCCGGGTGGCGGAAGCGCGAGTGCGTTGGGCGGGGCGCTTGCCGCCGCGTTGGTCGAGATGGTCTGCGAGCTGACCGCCGGCCGACCGGGGTACGACGCGGTCGACCCCATCGCTCGCCAGATCGGGACCGCGGCGGGCGAGCTGCGGGTCTCGCTGCTGGAAGCTGCGGAGGAGGACGCGGCGGCCTATGACCGAGTCGCCGACGCGCGCCGACTGTCGCGAGAGACCGACGAAGCGCAGGCGGCTCGCAAGGCGGCCATCGCCGAGGCGTCGGTGGCCGCGACCGAGGTGCCGCTGCGGGTCATGCGCCTGGCGCTCGACGTGCTGGATCTCGCCGCCCGCATGGCGCCCATCGGGAATCGCAACGCGATCAGCGACGCTGGTGTCGCGGCCCTGTTCGCGGCCGCGGCCGCCCGTGGGGCGGCCTTCAACGTGGCCATCAACCTCCCGGCCCTTCCCGAAGGCCACCCGCTGCGCTCCGAAGCCGCCCGCAGGCTCGCGGAGCTGGAGCCGGCCGTGGCCGAACGTGAGCGCGTGGCGCTCGAGGCGGCGCGGCAGCGGATCGCCGGATGAGTGGCCGGATCCTCGAGGGCCGGTCCATCGCCGCCCACCGCCGGGAGGATCTGAGCCAGCGCGTCACGGCGCTGTCGAAGGCCACCGGTCCGCCGGGCCTCGCCATCGTCCGGTTCGCGGACACCGGGCCAGAGGTTCACTATGCCCAGAGCCTCGCTCGGGCGGCCAGCGCCATCGGCGTGGCGCCGTCCGACGTCCGCCTTCCCGACGGCGTCGACCTGACCACCGCAGCGAGCGCCATCGGCGCCCTCAACGTGGACCAGGCGGTGGCCGGCATCGTCGTCATCTACCCGGTCCCTTCTCACCTCGACCCGGATGCCGTCGGAGCGCTGGTCGACCCCAACAAGGACGTTGATGGCGCAAGCCCGATCAACGCGAATCGGCTCGCCCATGGCGAAGAGGGGTTCGTCCCGGCGACCGCGGTGGCCGTCCTCGAGATCCTCCAGCACCACCAGGTGCCCATCACCGGACGCCGGGTCGTCGTCGTCGGCCGCTCGAAAGTCGTCGGCCAGCCGACGGCCGCACTCCTGGCCAACCACGGGGCGGACGTCACGGTCGCCCACAGCGAAACGGAGGACGTCGTCGCCGAAACCCAGCAGGCGGACATCCTGGTCGTGGCCGTCGGCAAGCCGGGACTCATCGGTTCCCAGCACGTGAACGCCGGCACGGTGGTGGTGGACTGCGGCATCAACGTCACCCCGGACGGGGTCGTCGGCGACGTAGATTACGAGCGGGTTCAGCCCGTGGTGGCGGCCATCACGCCCGTCCCCGGCGGCGTCGGGCCGGTGACCACGATCATGCTGCTCGACCAGGTCGTCACCGCCGCGGAGCGCCTGGCGGCATCCACTCCCCGGGCCTGACCGATACCGATGACGGGCCCCGTCATCGAGCTCCTCCCCCAGGTGGCCCTGTTGCTGGTCGCCGCCCTCGCGGCGAGCACGGTGGCTGCGGTTGCCGGATTCGGGGGGGCGGCGATCCTGCTTCCCGTCCTGGTCGCGCTCTTCGGGCCCCGAGACGCGATCCCGATCCTCGCCGTCGCCGGACTGGTGAGCAACGGGTCGCGGGTCGCGCTCAACCGCGACGCGATCTCGTGGCCGATCGTCGGCTGGTTCGCGTTGGGCGGTATCCCGGCGGCCCTGGCCGGCGGCTTCCTGTTCGCCGCGGCCCCGCTCGAGGCGTTGACCCGGCTCATCGGCGCATTCCTCCTGGCCTCGGTGGCGTGGCGGCATCTTCGACCGCGGCCGTCCGGCGTCCTGGGACCCCGGACATTCACGGCCATCGGTGCGGTCTTCGCATTCGCGTCGGCGCTGGTCGGGTCGATCGGGCCGATCATGGCCCCCTTCTTCCTTGCCGCCGGACTGGTGAAGAGCGCCTACATCGGGACAGAAGCGGCGGCCAGCGTCGTCATGCAGGTGGCGAAGCTCGTCGCCTACGGCATCGCGGCGATCCTCACGCCGTTCATGGGCGCGGTGGGCCTGATCATGGTGCCGGCCATGCTGGCCGGCTCGTGGATCGGCAAGCGAATCGTCGATCGGATGTCGGAGCGCATCTTCATTGCCCTCATCGAGGTTGTCCTCGTCGTGACCGGCCTGGTCTTCCTCATAGGAGGCTGAGGAACATCTCCTCCACGGGGATGGAGCCATCGATGAAGTCCAGGTCGAGCATGATCCCGTAGCCGGTCTCCCAAACCGGTTCGTTGATCGCTCCGTCAGCAACGGTGGACGCCCCGAGCCAGATCGGAATGGTGGCTTCCAGCACCGCAAGGGCCGTCTCCTCATCCTCAGCGAGGGTCGGGACGGCGTTCACCGCCGCGCGAAGACCAGCTTCCGGGTCCTTGACGATGGCCTGCTGCGCAGCCACCGCTGCCGCGACAAACGCTCGCACCAGCTCAGGGTCCACGGTCAGCAGATCGTCGCTAACGATGACGCCCGGTCCGGGGAGCGGAGCGGTGTCGTCGACGGTCAGCAGGTCGGTTTCCAAGCCCTCCGCCTCCAGACGAAGGGGCTCGTTGTTCCGGAATCCGGTGATGAGGTCCACGTCGCCGTTCAGCAGGCCCGCGACCTGATTGAACTGCGGGTATTCGCGGATCGTGACGTCGTCCGCCGTCAGCCCTCCGGCCCGGAGCAGGGCCAGGAGCGCGTGCCAGGACGAGCCGAACGGGCCGGGTGTGCCGATCGACTGACTCGCGAGGTCGGCGGGATCCGCGGGAACCGCGCCGGTCGGGCCGATCAGCGCCACCGGGAAGAACTGGTACAGGGTGGAGACGTATTTCACCGGGATGTCCGCGGTTCGCGCGATCATGACGTCGGTCGCATCGGCCACCCCGAACTCGGCCTGACCGTCAGCCACCAGGCGGATCAGCTCTCCGGCGTCCGCGTGCTCGATGGTGACCTCCAGCCCCGCATCGGCGAAGTAACCCTCCTGCTGCGCGAGGTAGAAGGGGGCGAACTGGACGTCGGGCCGGAAGCCGAGCAGGAGGCGGACCTCCCGGAGCTCTTCGGTTGGCGACTCGGATGCCGATGTCGTCGGCTCCGCACTCGCGCTCGGGCTCTGGGACGCGGAGGGTGTGCAGGCCGCCAGTCCGGCGCTGAGAGCTGTCGCCAGCAGGAGGGCACGAAGGCGCATCGGTTTCCTTTCGGTGTTCAACGAGGGACGAGGACGCGTTCGGCGCCCAGGACGACGGCATAGAAGGTCAGGCCCAGGAGGGCCAGGGTGCCAAGGGCGACGAACATGAGCGGAGTGTCGAACAAGCCCTGGTCGGCGATGTTGATCAGGACCCCGAGGCCCACGCTGGCGCCCGCCCACTCGGCAACCACGGCGCCGATGACCGCCAGGGTGACGCCCACGCGCAGGCCGCCGAACAGGACGGGCATGGCCGACGGGATCTCCAGCAGCCGGGTGATCTGGGGGCCGCGGGCGCCATTGGCCCGCGCCATCTCGACGAGCAGCGGATCCGTGCTGCGGATGCCGACTATGGTCGCGATCGCGATCGGGAAGAAGACGATCAGGGCGCAGATCACGACCCGGGCGGTCAGTCCGCCGCCGAACCAGATGTCGATCAGGGGGGCCAGGGCGAGGATCGGAATGGCCTGGGCCGCGACCAGGTACGGCGAGAGGACGCGCTCGGCGGTCAGGCTCTTGGCCAGCAGGATCCCGACCGCAATCGCGGCGGTGGCTCCAACGGCGAAGCCGATGACACTCTCCTCCAACGTTGCGGCCAGATGCGGCTGGAGGGTGCCGCTCTGGATGGCTTCCACCGCCCGAACGGCAACGACCTGCGGCGACGGCAAGATGTACTCGGGGTAGTCGCCGACGGCGACTACCAGCCCCCAGGCGACAACGAACCCAACGGCGCTCAGCAGCACGAGACCGACCCGGCGCAGGCCCGAATTCATGCGGCCACCTCTGGGGTCTCCCCGGCCCAGCCCTCGAGCTCGGGCGCATGGACCGACCTCAAGGCAGCCCGGACCTCGGCTTCGACGGCAGCTGCCGCAGGATCCGCCGCCGTGCTCGCGGGGCGCGGTCGAGGGAGCGGGACCGGGATGTCCGCTGCCACTCGACCGGGTCGCGGAGTCAGCACCCAGACCCGATCCGCCAGCCGAACGGACTCGGTGACGGAATGGGTGACCAGGACCACCGTCCGCCGGTCAGCCAGCCACATCGCCTCGAGCTGGGCATCGAACGCGTCGCGGGTCAGCGCGTCGAGCGCACTGAACGGCTCGTCGAGCAGGAGGATGGGCGGGTCGGTAACGAGCGACCGCGCCAGGGCGACCCGTTGCTGCATGCCGCCTGACAGCTCGCGCGGCCGCAGCGCGGCCGCATCGGTCAGGCCGACCCGGGCGAGGGCATGCTCCCCCGCCATCCGGCGGTCGGCGCCCGGCCTGCCCTCGAGCTCAAGGGGGAGGGTGACGTTGTCGAGCGTCGAGCGCCAGCCCAGGAGGCGCGGCTGCTGGAAGACGAGCCCGACCCGGCCATCACCGGCCCGTGGCGGTGATCCATCGGGCGCGAGGCCGATGCGCCCCGCGGAGGGCGGCAGCAGACCGGCCAGCGCCCGCAGGAGCGTGCTCTTGCCGGATCCGTTCGGACCGATAACCGCCAGCAGCTCGCCGCTGGCCACCTCGCCGCTCATGAAGTCCAGCGCGGTGAGCGGCCCGGCGGGGCCGGTGAAGGTGACCGCCAGGTCCTCGATCGTGATCGCGGGACCGGA
>DASTEQ010000064.1:0-15092 GCA_035709505.1 Candidatus Limnocylindria bacterium | reverse complement strand
CGCGTCGATGTAGAGGATGCTCTGGTAGGCGTCATCGGGGGAGGGGACGTACGAGATGGATAGGACGATGCCGGTTACCACCTGGACGATGATGAGGAAGAGGGTTGCGCTGCCGAGCGTGTGCAGCCAGCCGACATCACGGGGAATGGGGCGCGTGATGAACCAATTCAGGATCGCCCCGATTCCGAGACGATCTTCGAACCAGCGCCCGAAGGTCCTCATTCGGCGTCCTCGAGGCCGTCGATCAAGACCTCCCCGTTCTCGACCTTGGTCGCGAACCGAGTCATCGGCTGCGGTGGCGGTCCGGCTATGACCTGGCCGTCACGGTCGAACACGCCGCCATGGCAGGGGCAGATAAATCGACGCGCTCCAGCGACGTAATCGAGCGGACATCCCAAGTGCGTGCAGTGGATGTCGTAGGCAACGACCTCAGACGCGGATGGCCGGTAGATGTAAGCGGCCACCGGCGCATCGCGACTTACCCACGCGTCTTCGACCGGGCGGACGGTCACGACGCGGGTCGGCAGGCCGACCTCGAAGGTATCGAGCATGCCCGCGGAGACCCACCCCTGGCCCCGGAGCGTGGGAGGGATTGCCCGTCCAAGTGGCCGAACAGGGCTCGCCGCCTGCCATCCCGGAGCCGCGGCGAAGCCGGCCAGCGGTATCGCCAAAATCGCCGAAATCAGGCCGGTAAGCCCCGCCACGACTCGAATGAGGAACGCGCGACGCCCCGGATCAACTGGGCCATCGCCCCCATTGGCATCAGGTCCCGGAGTCGGGTCAGGTTCGGCGCCCATCGCGTCTACGCTCTGGCCCTCGGACGAGTCCTGCACGCTGCCGAACGGCCTGCTATCACCACCTGAGCCTCCAGCGGCCAGTGACCGCATCTTACGCTCGTGCCAGAGCCAGAAGGGGTGAATCCGGTCAGGGGCCGACCGTCTAGACTGGGGCGACGATGACCGAGGAGCCCTCCAACCCACCACCCCAGTTGCAGCCGACGCAGTTGGAGATCGACAAAGGCCTCCTCCGCGACGAGGACCTGCTGAACCCCGAGCACCTGCGCCGGATGGACCAGACGTTGCTCCGGCGCAACCTCGACCACGCCCGGATCACGTCGCGAAAGTTGTCTCTCGAACTCCAGCAGTGGGTCCACCTCTACACCCCGGAGGCCAACGAACTGCGGCGCCGGATCGAGAAGTACCTGCTCATGGAGCAGCTGATCGAGCGGGAGATGGCGCGCCGCCACACCTACTGAGCCGCCACACCGGCTGATTTGTGGATATCTGCGGGGCCTCAGGCGGCCATCGTGGATAACTCGATCGAGCACCGACCACCCTGCGGCGCCCCGGTCAGCGGCACGCGCGGGCGGATTCCTAGACGGGCGCTCCGACGGAGCGGTGGCGACGAACGACCGCGGGCGAACCCTCCCTCAGGCCCCGAGCGGTCCGACCAGCACCGGCTCGGGAGCATCCGGCAGCGCGGCCAGAACCTCGCGGACCCACGCCGCCAGGCGTGGCATCTCGAACAGGGAGAACGTCACCCCGTAGGCCTCGAGCTGGTCGAAGCCCCACCCGTTGAACTCCCGGCGTGCGGCAACGACCCACATCTCGTCGTAGAGGTCGGGCCATGCCCGCGGACGGCGCCGGTGGCAGAAGCGGATGAACTCCACGACCTCGGGCGGCGGAGCGCCCGGCACATCGACGTCCGCGGCGCGTTCGGATATCGCGTCAGGAGCCGAAACGGGTGTCTTGGGTTGCAGCACGGCGAGGAGGCGACTCGATAAGGACGACTGGACCGATGATGCAGGCTGGCGCCGATGCTAGGCGTCGGCGCCGAATGGTAGGAGTCGATAGCGACCGCCGATAGGGGTGATGTCCACCAACTTTTCCACATTCCTTTCCACCGCCCCGCCGCGAGTGGACAGGTCGGCATCAGGCGGTGGACAGACGCCGAATGCGGACGTCGCGGAGGCTGGCGTCCGGCTCGAGGAAGGCGAGAAGTCGCTCCGCTTCGGCCCCGATCTCGTCGATGTCGGTGCCGTCGAGGTCCTCCAGCAGGGCAACGTCGAGCACGGCCGCCTGCTTCGCCCGGTCGCGCTCCACGCGCCAGATTGCACGCCCGAAGCCATCGACCAGGATCGAACCGAAGCTGATGATGTCGAGTGTCAGAAGCCGCTTCCGGTGGCGATCGTCGACGATCCGGCTGCGGTCCGCGTGTGCCAGTGTCACGTTGTCGTAGACCGGAAGGAAGCGGACCGGGGCCGGGCTCGCCGGATCCGGCAGCACCCCGTCCGCGACGTCCAGCAGCTCCCGTCCGTTGTCGTCACGGAATGTTCTGAGCCGCGGCCGCAGGCGGCCCAGGACCTCGGCCGCCCCGGGAAGGCCCGACCATTCTCGGACGTCCGCAGCGGTCGCCGGGCCAAACGCGGCGAGGTAGCGGAGGACGAGGTCACTAGCTGACGCGTCGGCGACTATCGGCTCTCCGAGCCACGACTCCAGTGGTGCCCACCTCGCTTGGCCGGACCGACGCCATAGTCCGCGAGGCGGGACCTGGACGACTGGGAGGAGGTAGGTGACCGCCTGGGCCAGGGCGGTCCCGTCGGCGTGCGGCCACCGTTCGCCCAGCAGCTTCTGAAGCTCCGCTCGTGTCCGAGGCTCAGCCTCAAGCAGCTCTGAACCGGCTGCCACCACCTCGGCCACGTCGACCCCGGCCTCCACCAGCCGTCGGCCGAAGAGGCTGGTTGGAGTCATGTGCCTCCGGAGGACCGGCTCAAGAATCGGCCGCATCATCAGCGCGTCGCGAGCCGTGACCAGGTGGATGGTCGCCCGCAGGAACTGGCCGCGGACGACCTGCCGCCCCGCGAGCATGTCGGACAACGCCAGGGGGTCGAAGCCCGCGAGGCGAGACCACAGGGCGACGTAGGGATCGGTCGTCTCCTGGGCCTGGAGTGCGACGAGGTGCTCCACGACCTCGGCCGGCGGCCGATCGACCCGCTCCAGCAGCAACTGTCGCGCCAGAAGAGCGCGGTTCAGGGCCCGACGGTCGAGGCGATCAGCCATCCGCGGACATGATGGCCGGGAAATGAATCGGGGCCCGGTTTCCCGGGCCCCGATCCTTGGACGTCCGTTACGGGACGACAAAAGTGATCCGATCCCGCGGCCCGGGATCGATCGGCGAGAACGTTTCGAGGTAGCGCCTGAAGGCCTCGAGATCAATCTCTCCGACAAACCGGTTGACGCCCTGGGCGAACACGGTGAAGTTGTCACCGCCCCCGGCCAAGAAGTTGTTCACTGTCACCCGGTAGGTGGCGGCGGGATTGATCGGAACGCCATCGAGCTCAACGTCGCTCATGAGGTCCCCTGCCTGGCCAGTCGCCCCGGCGCTCGTCCGGGTGTAGGTCAGGCCGTCGGAGATCTGAAGTATGCCGTTGCCGAGCGGACTGCCGGTGAACTGCTGCTGCAGCACGGCCAGGATCTGCGCGCCGGTCATGTCCATCGTTGTCAGGACATTCGCAAACGGCTGGACCTCGAAGGCCTCGCCGTATGTGATCGGCCCCTCGTCGATGTTCCTACGGATGCCGCCGGCGTTCATGAAGGCGATCACGGCCGGTCCGCCCGGGAAATCCGGGGCCGACGTCGCCCATAACTGGGCGTCGGCGATGATGTCGCCGAGCGACGACTCGCCAGTATTCGGGAACGGCGGGATCGTTTCGTCGCGGGTCAACGCGGCGTTGGCGAAGCCGATGACCTGGTTCTCGATTGGCGCCGCAACCACCGCGTACTCCGCGATGAGCGCCGTAATGTCGACGTGATTCGCATCGGGCTTGATGTTCGGGCATGGCCGGGGCGTCCCGGCAGGGAACTCCAGGCCGTTGCATACGATGACGTTTCTGACGCTCGCCGATGCGACGTCCTTCGTCTCCTTGCTGATACTCAGGTCGACGTCAGTGACGACTCGGCCGATGGACCCTGCCCCGGTGACCATTATCCCGGTGCCAGCGAAGTTCGGACAGTTCAGGGCCCAGTTTGTGTGGCCGGTGACCACCAGGTCGATCTCGGGGTTCATGCGCTGAACCACGTCAACGATCGGACCGGACGGGCTCCCGCACGTGCTCACGGTCGATTCGTTCAGGGCCTGGTTCGTCGAACCACCCTCATGGAGGAGGACGATGATCGTCTGGATGCCCTGGGCCTGGAGCTCGGGGATGAGGGCATTGACCGTGTCGGCCTCGTCATGGAAGTCGACGTCAGCGATTGCCTCCTGAGTCACCACGCTGGGCGTGCCCTCCAGGGTCATGCCGACGATGGCAACCTTGATGTTCGCGTGCTTGAATTCGTGCACGGCATAGGGCGGGAAGATCGTCTCTCCGGTGTCCTCGTAGGTGACGTTGGCGGCGAGGAACGGGAAGTTCGCGCCGTCGAACCCGCTGTCCTCTGTCGGGAAGCAGCCGTCGACGGGGTGGCAGCCACCGTCCTGCATGCGGAGCAGTTCGGGGATGCCCTCGTCGAACTCGTGGTTGCCAACTCCGTTGTAATCGAGACCGATGAGGTTCATCGCCTCGATCGTCGGCTCGTCATGGAAGATGCCTGAGATCAGCGGCGTCGCGCCGATCAGGTCACCGGCCGAGACAAACAGGGTGTTGGGATTGGTGGCTCGCAGGGCACGGACATAGTCGGCAAGAGCCTCGGAACCGCCGGCTGGAGTGTTCCCGATTCGGTTGCCTGACGACGCGGCTGGATCCGCCGGCCGGAGCTGGCCGTGGAAGTCGTTCACGGCAAGGATCTGGACTTCGAGATTCGGACCCGCGTGCGGCGGTGGACCCGCATTTGGCGGTCTCGCCGCGCCGACCAACGGAGCCGCGAGGAGGCTCACGAGGATCAGCACGAGAGCCGCGCCGGCAAATCGAGAGGATCTGGTCACAACACTCCTCCGCGTAATGCTGGTATCGCTGGCGAAAGCGGTCCGGTCAGATGGCGGGCGGGAAGTCCACGTTGCCGGACGAAGCTTGCCCATCCTAGCCGCCCAGAAGTGAGCCGGGATGGCCTCCCGCGGACGCAGGCAGTCGAACGAGCCTGTCGGCGGTGCCCACGGTCAACGGGAATGGATTGATTGCGTCTCGTAGGATCCGTTCGTGCAGCTCCGTCGGAAGCGGTTTGATCAGCCGGATGAGATTCGGAACGTCGAGAAAGCACGGATCGAGCTGGTCGAGCTGGGAGACGCCGCCATTGGCCATGCGGTCTTCGAGCCGGGGTGGAAGTGGGTCGAGCACGTCAAACCCATCGTCGGAACCGCCACCTGCGAGGTGCACCACCTCGGCTACGTGATATCGGGACACCTGCATGTCGACATGGACGACGGAGCGTCCATCGACCTCACCGCCGGCGACGTGTTCGAGGTCCCGCCCGGGCACCAAGCGTACGTCGTCGGCGACGAGCCGTGGACATCGATCGACTTCGCCGGGCGCCGGATGTTCGCCAAGTCGCCGGCGGAGGAAACCCAACGGAAGTTCGCGACGATCGTCTTCACCGATCTCTCGCGATCCACCGAAACCGTCCGCCAGCTGGGCGACGCGCGCTGGCGCACGCTCCTGGCCGAGCACAACCAGGCCGTGAGGGCTCAGATCGAGCGCTACCGGGGAAGGGAGGTCCAGACGACGGGCGATGGATTCCTCCTCATGTTCGACCATCCTGGCCAGGCGGTTCGTGGGGCCGCCGCGATGGTGGATACCGCGTCAACGTACGGGCTCACTTCCAGGGCCGGCATCCATACCGGTGAGGTCGAGCTCCAGGGGGACGAAGTGCGCGGGATCGCCGTCCACGAGGCGGCGCGAATCCTGGCCATCGCCGAGCCCGGAGAAGTCCTGGTCTCGGGGACGGTCCGGGACCTGCTCGCGGGGTCGGGACTCGAGTTCACCGAGCGGGGAGAGTTCGAGCTCCGGGGGATCGAAGGCCGCCGGATGCTCGCGGCTCTCGTGCGCTGACCGCAGGAAGCAGCTTCCGCGGGCGGGCCAATGAGGGCGAAAGTGGTACCGCATACCGGATTCGAACCGGTGATCTCCGCCTTGAGAGGGCGGTGTCCTAGGCCTCTAGACGAATGCGGCACGCCGTGGCGCGTCCCGGTCGGGAGGGCCGGCGGGAGTATAACAACGCTCTTCCCAGCCCCTCAATGAGGGCCAGTCCATGCGCGTCCAGAGCCACGTCACGATCACCCGCCCGCCGGCTGAAGTCTTCGCAGTTCTGACGGATGCGCCCACTACCACTCGGTGGGCATCGGCCACCAGCAAGGCCTGGTGGGTCACACCGCCGCCACACGGCGTAGGCTCGGTTCGTCGCGCGACGGGCACGATCATGGGCCAGCCGTACGAGAACGAGGCCACCGTGGTCGAGCACGATCCGCCCCGCCGCGAGTTGCTGTCGGGCACGCAGTCTGGTGTGAAGTTCCAGGTCGCGCTCGACCTTTCCCCCACGGCCGACGGGACCGAGGTCGCGGTCACCTCGGACATCGAGCTCAGTGGCGGAATGCGCTTTCTCGGACCGATGATCTCGCAGCAGTACCGCCAGATGTGGGACGCCGACCTGGCCGCCCTGAAGCGAATGATGGAGGCCGACGAGCTGTAGTCGCTGGTCCCTTACGCGGGCGCACCCAGGACGAGGGCGGCATTGAGGCCCCCGAACCCGAACGAGGTCGAGAGGACGCGGTGGTAGGTCCCCGCGCGACCGCCAGGATCCCGGATGAGCCCTGGCAACAGCTGGCCGATCTCCTCATCCGGCTCGACGAGGTTGACCGATGGCGGCGCCCAGCCATCACGAATGGTCAGCGCGCAGAGCGCGGCTTCGATCGCGCCGGTCGCGCCCAACGGATGCCCGGTCATCGCCTTGGTCCCCGAGACCGGGACCTGGGCCGTGGCGGCGTGGCCGTCGAGCCCCAGCTCGAGGGCCCGAGCCTCCGCGACATCTCCAAGTGGCGTCGAGCTGGCGTGCGCGTTGACGTAGTCGATCGTCGTGCCCTCCACGCCTGCGTCGGCGAGGGCGATGCGGATCGACCGGCCGGCCTCCGAGCCATCGGGACGGGGCTGCACCATGTGGTGGGCATCGGACGTCGCGCCGTAGCCGAGCACTTCCGCGTACGCGGTGGCGCCGCGACGGCGAGCCGCCTCCGCCTCTTCGACCACGAGCAGGGCCGCGCCCTCCCCCAGGACGAAGCCGCTGCGCGCCACGTCAAAGGGTCGGCAAGCCTGGTCGGGCTGGTCGTTGTGGGCGTTGGCGAGGGCGCGGATGAGATCGAATGCGCCGAACGACAGTGGCGAGAGCGGGCACTCCACCCCGCCGGCGATGGCCGCGTCGACCTCCCCGCTGCGGATCGCCCCCAGCGCTTCGCCGAGCGCCACGGCCCCCGACGCGCACGAGTTGGCCGTCGACAGGATCGGTCCCCGGACCCCCAGCCCGATCCCGAGGTTCGCCGGAGCGGCGCCGCCGAAGACGGCGAGGGCCAGGGTCGGAGCCACGCCCCGGATGCCCCGCTCCATGAACCGCTCGTGCTGCTCCTCGGCGAAGGCGACGCCCCCCAGCGCACTGCCCAGGTAGATTCCCACCCTCTCAGGGGCGGGATGGTTCGGGGCTCCCGGCCGCAGGCCGGCGTCGTCCATCGCGAGGCGGCCGGAAACCACCCCGAACTGGCTGAATCGGTCCAGCGCGCGGACCGAGCGGGCGTCGAGGTGGGCCGCGGGGTCGAAGTCGTCGATCTGCGCCGCAACCTGGGACCGGAAAGGGGTGGCGTCGAAGCGGTCGATGGCACGGATGGGCGAGACCGCCCCCCGCAGGCCGGCCCGAATGCCCTCGACCCCGGTGCCTGTCGCGGTGATCAGGCCCATGCCGGTGATCCAGGCACGACGGCGGTCCCCGCTCACGATCGCGTTGACCTTCCGGGCACGGGGGCATCGGTCAGCGTTTCCGCCAACGACTTGAAGGTCCGCAGCGTCCGGTTCGCGATCGGCCGGGTGAAGGCGCGGTCGACGAAAGTCGCCCACGCCCGGATGCGCGGTCGGAAATCGTGCTCGATCGTCACCCGGCAGCCGTTGCCGGCCGGCTCGATCCGCCAGGTCACGTCCATGCCGGCGGTGGCACCGCCGAGGTGGCGGAAGCGCAGGCGCCGCTGCTCGGGCTCAGCCCAGGTCCGCGACCTCCACGCGACCGGGATCCCGATGCCGAGCACGGGCACGAGGGCTCGGAGGGCGACGAACTCGCATACGACCGATGCGCCCTCCCGGGCAACGGGCCGCGCCCGCCAGTAATGGGGCAGGAGCGAGGGCCAGCGGACGGGATCCCGGGCGAGCTGGAACACGAGCTCCGGCGGGGCGGCGACCTCGATACCGATGGTCGTGCGCACCCAGGTCAGCCTCGGCGCCGTGACCGACGATCAGCGGAGGAGGGCGGCGAGGAACGCCGGCTCGAGAGCCCGCGTCGCCGGCAGGAGGTCGCCCATCACGAGCCCCATCGTCTCACGGAGGTCCGCGCGGTGCGCCAGGCGGCGGGCGACGTGCCGGAACAGCACAGGCCGGGCGGCGAACCCCTGGACCAGGAGAGTGACGAGGTCCTTCGCCCGAAAGCGTCGGGTCATGGCCCCTTCGTAGTCGTCGAGCGCTCCCGGCCGGCCGTCGAGATGGGCGTCGACCGCCGCCGCCGCCAGGGCGGCCGAGACGAGGGCACGGTGGAGACCCTCTCCAGTCAACGGGTCGAGGAAGCCCGCCGCATCACCGACCAGCAGCCAGCCCTCGCCGGAGCGGCGCGCAACGCGGTGTCCGAGCGGGGCCGCACCCTCGATCGTGTCGCACCGCTCGGCAGAGGCCCAGTCAACCTCATCGTCGGGTGCCCGTGGAATGGCAGCCAGGACAGCGGTGACGACCCGCGCGGCGCCGTCGGCAGCCAGGCGACGCTGCCACGTCGGCCCGCCGAGCACGATCCCGACGTTCACCCGGCCCCCGGGAACGGGGGCCAGACCGCAGTAGGCGTGATCTGCGAGGACCATCCGCGCGTCGCGGATGTCCTCCGGTCTCGGGTCGACGACGTGGAAGGTGAGACCGATTCGCGGGCCGAGGCGCGCCGGGCGGACGGCCCCCGCCAGTCGGGCGACCGTCGACCGCACGCCGTCGGCGCCGACCAGGAGCCGCGTCTCGACCTCGTCCATTCCGTTTCCGTCCCGGATTGCGAGCCGTTGCCGGCCGCGGCCGAGCACGGCCCCGGTGAGCGTGACGCCGGAACGGACCGCGACCCCGGCGCCGCGGGCCATGTCCAGCAGCGCCGTGTCGAGCGCCTCCCGATCGAACCCGACCGCTGATCGGTCCAGGCTCCCGTCCCCGCCGTACGTCAACCGAAACGCGGTTCCGTCGTCGGCCTCCACCCGCATCGCGGTCACCGGCCGTGTCGCCGAGCGGAGCACGCCCTCATCCACTCCAGCCCGTCGGAGCGCGGTGACCGCCGCCGGTGAGCTGAACACCCCGCACGCCCGCCACCGCCAGGCCGGCGACCGCTCGAGGAGCACCACCTGCCGGCCGCGGCGGGCAAGGAGGGTGGCCACGGTCGCGCCGCCGGGACCGCCACCCACGACCACGACCTCGGCCGCGCTCATCGGTCGGCGCTCCCCGTCATCGGCGGACGGCGGCGATCGCCCAGCGGTGGCCGAACACGAACTCCGTCGAGTACACCGGGCGCAGCCCGGCAGCGAGGACGAACGTCATCGCCTCGTCGAAGGTATAGGCACGGCGGGCCGAGAGCGGCGCGTCGTGGCGGCTGTACCGGTTGTGGGTGCAGGCCCGCGACAGGAGCCAGGCCCCGAGCACGGTGATCGGTCGCCGCGAGAGATCGTTGACCACGACCCCACGCCGGGCGACGCGGGCCAACTCCCGGAGGAACCGCGCGGCATCGGTCGGTTCGACGTGATGCAGGACCAGGCTGGCGTGAGCGACGTCGAATGTGCCGTCGGCGTACGGCAACGCCCGACCATCGGCGACCTCGAGGCGCAGGCCGTTGATCCGGTCGAGGCCTGGTCGGGCGGCGCGAGCGGCGTCGAGGACCTCCGGCCGACTGTCGGTGGCGATGACCGTCACCCGCGACCGGAACCGCGGGTCTGCGAGGAGCGCGACCGGGATATCCGCCCCGCCGGTGCCGACATCAAGGATCGACAGCGCGCCGTCGCGCGGCGCCAGGGCGGCGATCGCCCGCAGCGACAGGACGGTGCCGCCGGTGAGCCGGTTCGCGCGGCCCATGTCGCGCAGGTTGTCGCGCAGCACCGCCGGATCGTTCAGCGCGCCATCCAGCAGCTCAACGCCGGCGTCGCGTTTCATGGCTGCGGTTCGAGCAAGGCGGCGTCTCCGGCGGCCCGCTCGACCTCGGCCCGACGAGCGAGCAGGTACAGGGGCGCGGCCGCGGCGCACGCAATCCCCGCCACGATGAATGCCGTGGACAGGGACGTGCCGGCGGCAATCGCGGTCAGCACGATCGCCCCGATGGACGCGGCAGGGTGGAAGACCATCGAGTTCAGCGACAGCACCGTCGTGCGATGGCTGGCGTCGACTTCCCGGTGGAGCAGGGTTGAGTGCATGGGGTTCGAAGCCCCGTGGGTGAAGTAGCAGGCCAGGTAGGCGGTGATCAGGCCGACCGGGCCGGCCAGGACTCCCATGGCCACGATGGTGATGCCCTGCAGGATCCGCAGCGCGATTGCGGCCCGGGCCACGCCGGTGCGCCGGCTCACGAGCGCAATGACGGCCGCCCCGGCCGCCGCCGCGAACCAGGCACCCGAGCTCGCCGGCCCCATGAGCGCCGCGGCTTCGGTCGTGCTGCCCAGCACCTCGCCGAGACGGATGGGGAAGAGGGTCTCAAAGGCGATGATCGCGAATCCCCAGAACAGCTCGACCGCCACGACGGCGGCGAGGACGCGCGACCGGCGAAGGAGCATCACGCCCTCGCGGACGACGCCGGGCACCGCCCGGACCGACGACGCGACGGCGCGGACGCCTGACGCCCGACCGGTCTCGGTCAGGAGCCACGCCGCAGCCGCCAGGTTGGCAACGGCGATCCCGAGCGCCAGCAGGACGGGCAGGGCGAGCGTCTCGACCGCGTCCAGGGGGTCGAGCGCGACGAGCGCACCCGACAGGAGGGCGCCGGCCGCGATGGCCAGGCTGAGCACCGAGCTGCCGGCGGACAGGCCCGACTCGATGCGCGCTTTCGGGTCGATGGCGTGCATCGCATCCACGTACCACGCCTCGAGCGGACCGCTGTCCAATGCGCGGAAGATCGCCGTCAGCGCGGTCGCCACGACGAAGGCACCGACCGAGTCTGCGACGTACAGCATCGCGAGGCCGGCTACGGCGAAGACGTAGGCCAGCACCTGGGTCGGCCGCCGGCCGAGCGAATCGGAGAGCCCACCGGTCGGCAGCTCGAGGACGAGCACGATTACCCCCTGGACCGCCCCGACGAGGCCTATCTCGACCAGAGACAGGCCCCGCGAGACCATCAGCAGAACGAGGATCGGGATGAGCAATCCGCTCTGGAACCAGCGCAGCCCGATGAGGAACAGGTAACGGCCACGAATCGCCGTGGCGTCCAGCGTGCTCACGTGTTCAGCTGGAGCGATCGTTCCAGGATCGCCGACAGCCGAGCAACCTCGTCCGCCAAGGCCTCTCGCGGCATCGGTCCGGCCTCGGCAAACCAATCCACCCTGATCTTGTCGCCGGCGATACCCCACGTCCCGGACACCACGCCGCCGCTGATCACGAACGGTGCCTGTCGGCTGATCAACGACCGGCGGCCAGGCGAAACGATGTGCGGGTCCGCCGTGCCTGGTCCCAGCACCCACTGGTCATACCCGGGCAAGAGGCGAACCGCATCGGTCGGCTGCGTGGCGGCGAGCTCCTCGAGATCCTCGCGCAGGACGAAGGCACGCTCGCCTTCGACCTCGACCTCCGCCAGGCGATCCCCCAGGCCGGCCAACCACGACCGTGCAGACTTCAGCCCCGCGTACTGCCAGTAGCGGACGTGCTCGACCGATGCCGGTCCGTAGGCTCGGAGGTACGTCTCGACCACCTGGGTACCGGCCTCATCGGGTTCGGGGACGCCCGCCCAACGTGGGTTGAGGTCGAGTCGCTGGAATGTCGCGCGGCCGTCGCGATTCGGTCCAAAGCTCATGACGCCCTGCCAGAAGAGCGGCTTGAGAATCGTGCTCGCGTGCTCGGTGAATGCGAAGTCGAGGTGCCGAAACTCTGGCAGAGCGGTGACCGCTGCTCGCAGCTCATCGGTGGTGAGCGGCCCGTCGGCGAGGGCATCTCGGACGGCCGCCCGGAATGGCTCCCAGTCCGCCGGCGTCAGGCTGTAGAAGCTCTGCCAGCTCGGCAGCTCCCACTGCCGGCGGGCCGCCTTCACCGCGAGATACGCGCCTCCGTCCTCCGGCGTCAGCAGGTGGACGGCGCCGCGCATCACCCAGGCCCTGATGATCCGACCATCGGCCAGCGCCCGATCCACCTCCCCCGGCTTCGACCGCTTCCGTCGGAGCCGCACGGCCAATTCAGCGGATGCCGGCACCTGCGCCTGGACCGCGCCAAGACGGCGAACGACATCCTCGACCGATTCGGTGCCGACCGGATCGAGCAGGTGCCGCCGCATGCGCCAGGCGAGGACCTGCGGCCAGGTGACCTTGTCGATCATGCGCGGCCTGCCGGTCCGCTGCCCGGCGACGACCCGGCTCAGTACGCGATCGACTGGCCGTCGAAGGCGGCCGAGGCTCGGATCACCTCGTCGATGACGGCCAGGTCGACGTCGGACACGCGCTTGAAGCGAACGCAACCTCGGCCGAGGTTCGCCTTTGGCAATCGCGCGACGAACGGCTCGAGGTCGATCGGGCCGGAATACAGGGAGATGTACTGCTTGTTCGACGCCAGCGCGATGCACATCCACTCGCCCGTTCGACCGGACTTGCCCCGGTACGTGTAGTCGCCATAGCTGAGGAATCCGCGGTTCACGTATCGGCGCAGTCCGGGTGCCACCTTCCGGATCCTCGCGTCGAGCTCCTCGAGCTGCGGGCGGCGGACGTCGTCCAGCGCCGCGAGCCATGCGTCGGGTTCGGTTGGCCCGGTCGGGGTCTGTCCGTACATCCCCTGTTGTGTGGCCATCGGGTCCTCCCGCGTAGGTCGGGCCTCAGCGGCGGGCGGCACCCACCAGGTCGGCCTGGGTGGCCATCATGCCGTGGCGACGCTCCTCGAGCCACCCGAGGATCGAGCCCGCGACGACGGGCCATGTCTCCGAGCCCATCACCAGCCCAAAATGACTCGCCCCGGGGATGTACTCGTAGGTCGCTCCCAGGAGGTCCGCGGTGCGCCGCGCTTCGGAGGGATGGATGACGTCGTCCAGGCCGGCCCCGATGACCAGGGTCGGGACCTGGATGCGGCTCGGGTCGATCTCCACGCCCAGCATCCGCTCCTGGCGCGCCCGCCCTGACTCTTGGGCGCCGATCAACAGCTCCTGCATCTTCGACAGCTCCTCGACCGACATGTCGGGCATCCAGGCCTGGAGCTCGTCCTGGGGTGCGCGCCAGCCCCACCACTCGGCGTCGTACACCGGCGGAACGGACTTCAGCTCATGATCGGCCGGGCGTCGGGGAAGGGCCGCGGCTGGCGGGGAGGGCGCCAGGAGGACGAGCCCAAGCACCGGCCGCGACTGGGCGTAGAGGAGCGCGGCCAGCGCCCCCATCCCCCAGCCGATGACGACCGGCGGGCGACCGAGCTGCCGCGTCGCGATCCCGATGTCATCGGCGTAGTCGCGCATCCGCGTCTCCGACAGGTCGGCGAGGTCGGACGTGAAGTGACCGCGCAGGTTGAGCGCGTGGGCCTCCCACCCGCGTTCCGCGAAGTACGCCGCATACGACGACCAGAGCCACGACCCGGTGAGCACGCCGTGAACGAGGAGGAGTGGCGGCTTGCGGCTGCGCCGCTCCGGTTGATGGGTCTCGACGTGGATGCCCTCGGGCTCGATGAAGACCTCGTCACGTTTGATGGCCTGGACCACGGACGCTCAACCCTCCAGCGGATAGAAGACCATGCCGGTCAGCAGCTTGGGATAGAAGTACGTTGATTTCTGCGGCATGACGTCCCCGGCAGCCGCCACCGCGGTCAGCTCTTCCAACCGGGTGGGACGAACCAGGATCGCCGCCGCCGCCTCGCCCCGGGCCACGCGACCGCGGGCATCGGCCTCGCTCCTAGTGTAGAGGAGCGTCTCCCCGGCGGCCACGTCCTCGTCGGAGATCCCCAGCCGATCGCCGAGGAGCGCCGCGTGGAGGAGCGCGAGGTCCAGCCGTCGGGACGGTGCGGATCCCGGCTCGCGCCGCATGCGGTCGGCCGCGGCATCCACATCCCCGATGAGCAGCCACCCCTCGCCGTCGAGCAGGAGCCCGTATACCGGCTCGTCGACGTCGCGGAGGTCCGCCAGCCGCTCCCCCAGGGCCTCGGGCGCCACCGGCACGGCCTGGAACAGCGGGTCGGGACCACGGAGGACGGCCCGCAGCCGCTCGACATCGACCGATCGCAGCAGCCGATGGGTGGGCCGGATCTCCATCGCCTCCCGCGCCGCATTGACCAGCACGGCCATCACCCAGTCGGCCGCCAGGGCGCCCGGGTCCGCCGCGGCCGGGATCGGCTTCGACCGCACCTCCGCCTGATACGCCAGCGCGGTCTCATACCGATGATGCCCATCGGCGATCACGAGTCGGCGCCGGGAGAGATATGCCGCCAGACCATCGTCCTCCGCAATGACGCCGGCCCGGTGCAGCAGCCCGTCGGCGTCGCGGGCACGCCATTCGTCGTACACCGGACGCTCGATGAGGCCTTCGTATCGGTTCGACGCGTCGCTGTACAGGATGAGGATCGGGCTCAGCTGGGTCCGGGTCGCTCGGAGCAGGCCCAGCCGGTCGGCTTTGGGGCCGGGCATGGTGTGCTCGTGGGGGCGAATGGACGGGCCCCACGGCTCGAGACGGACGCGGGCCAGGATGCCGCGTACCTCCCCGCGGTCCTGGGCGCCGGCCGGCGAATCGGCTGGGGCGTATCGGTACGC
>DASTEQ010000063.1:0-15164 GCA_035709505.1 Candidatus Limnocylindria bacterium | reverse complement strand
CCAATGGGAGCTGGTCGTTCGGACCAACGTCTCGGGGATCCTGCCAAGCATCCACGTGCCCACCCTGGTCGTATGGCGAACCGAGTCTCGGTGGACCCCACCGCCCCTGGACATGCTTCTCCCCCACGCCAAGCTCGTCGGGGTGCCTGGCCACGACCATGCGCTCCTGTCCGGCGACTGGCGGGCTCCGCTGGTGGAGTTCGAGCGATTCATCGACTCCCTGACCGGGGCGGAGCCGGAGCTCGACCGCGTGCTGGCAACCGTGATGTTTACCGATATCGTGGGTTCGACGGAGGCGGCCGCGCGGCATGGCGATCGGGCGTGGGCCGGGCTGCTCGAGAAGCATCATGCGGTTGTCCGCCGAGAGCTGGCCCGACATCGCGGTCGTGAGATCGACACCGCGGGCGACGGATTCTTTGCCAGCTTCGACGGACCCGCGCGGGCGATCCGCTGCGCGGTCACCGTCCGCGACGCTGTGGCCGACCTGGGTATGGGCCTCCGCATCGGTCTGCACAGCGGAGAGTGCGAGCGGGTCGATGGCCAGCTGCGCGGGGTCGCCGTGCACGTCGGTGCACGCGTGGGTGCGTCCGCGTCTCCCGGGGAGGTGCTCGTGACGAGCACGGTGCGCGACCTGGTGGCCGGGTCGGGGATCGGGTTCGAAGACGCCGGAGTCCACGAGCTCAAGGGCGTCCCTGAGGCCTGGCGACTCTACCGAGTGCTCAGCGTCTGACAACTGGGCGCCGCACGAATTCCGATGCGCAGCATCGGGTATTGACGCTGGCGCGTGACCCCCCTAGCATGATCCGGGCGCGAAACCGGCCACTGATGGACCGGAACCGACCCCTCCGCACGGGAGCCCTCGATGGATCTTGGTGCCTTCACCTCCGGTCTGCTCACGGGGCTCAGGGAGGGTGTCGAGGCAGCGCTGATCGTGGCCATCATCCTGGCCTACCTCGAGAAGACCGGGAACCGGCGCCACTTCCAGCGGGTGTGGATCGGGGTCGGCGCCGCCGTCGCGCTCAGCGTGGTGGCCGGCATGACCCTGTGGGTGACGATCGGCGGGCTGCCGGAGCCCGCGGAGCAGATCTTCGAGGCTGCGGCCATGATCGCAGCCGCCGGGGTCGTGACCTGGATGCTGTTCTGGATGCGCCGCGTCGCCGCGAACATGCGGGGCGAGCTGGAGGCCAAGGTCGACCGCTCGCTGACAGAAGGCGCGGCCTGGGGCTTGTCGCTGCTCGCGTTCACCGCGGTCATTCGCGAAGGGATCGAGACCTCGCTGTTTCTCATGGCCCAGGCCTCCGCCGCGTCCTCCGCCCAGGCCGGCGCCGTGGCCGTCCTGACCGGCGCGCTCGTTGGTCTGCTGATCGCCGTCGCGATCGGGTTCGGCTTCTACCGGGGTGCGCGGGTCCTCAACCTGCGGACCTTCTTCCGCTGGACGGGGGTGGCCCTCATCTTCATCGCTGCCGGGCTGCTGAGCCACGCGGTGCATGAGCTGGTCGAAGCCGGGGTCATCACCTTCGGCACCGACACCGCCTTCGACATCAGCGGCATCCTGCCCCACGAGGGCGAGGGCTTCCTGGCCCTGATCGGGAGCCTGCTGCGGGCGCTGTTCGGCTATACCTCGACGCCGGAATGGGTCACATTCCTGACCTGGCTTGTCTACATCCTGATCGTGCTGCCGCTCTACCTGCGGCCGGTGAAGCCGGCGGAGGCCACGACCAGGCCCGCGGAGCAGACCGCCGCCCGAGCCTAGGATTCGCGGACCGGGACTCCGACGAAGTCGAGCACCTGGCGCCACGCGTCGGTCGCGGCATCAGCGTGCTCAGCCGCGGTGCGATCGAAGAACGAGTGCGGAGCACCGGGGTAGGTGATCAGCCGATGCTCGATCCCGGCCGAGGTTAGCGCGGCGTCAAAGGCGGCCACGCTTTCAGGCGGGATTCCCGGGTCCGCTCCCCCGAACAGGCCGAGCACCGGACACGTGAACTCCGCTGCATGGGCCGCCGGCTCGGGCAAGTTGGCGCGCGCCGGCTTCGTCGGCGAGCCATAGAACCCGATGACCCCGTTCAGCTGGTGCCCTTCGATCCCCTGCACGAACGCGGCGCGACCGCCGAAGCAGAAGCCCATGACGTAGACCCGCTCCGCCCCGCCGTGCTCCGCCGGGCGGAGGGCGGCCAGCCCGGCCGCGACGTCGGCCCGGATGCTGGCACGCTCGGTCTGGTCGACATGGGTCATGTAGTCGAAGTCGCCGCCGCGGTGACCGGGACCTGCGGTCCGCGCATAGAGGTCGAGGGCGATGGCGTGGACGCCGGCCTCCGCGAGGCGGTTGACGAGGTCCTCGTAGAACGGATGCAGGCCCCGGACGTCGGGCAAGATCACGATCCCAGCTCCGCCCTGCGCCGACGCTTTCGCAAGGTGGGTCGCGAAGCGGGTGCCGTCCGACGAGGTGAGCTCGGGATCGGAGGCGTCAATCGCGCCGCCGCGAATCGGCGGCAGGGGCGGACGGGCATCGGTCTCGTGGCACATCGGTCAGGTCAGGCCAGGGTGCCGCTCATCACGACCCACGTGCCCACGACCAGCAGCGCCGCCACCCCGAGGTAGACCGCCACCCGGAGATAAACCGAGGTGCTCTTGATCACGGCACCGCTCGCGGCCTGCCACTGACCGGCCAGGGTGAAGGCCGGCGAGGGCGGCAGGAGCCAACCGAGGACGAGGCCGACCGCCAGGCCGCCGAGGTGACCGGTGATGCTGATTCCGGGCACGAAGAAGGTGAACGCCAGGTTCACGACCAGGAGCGAGCCGATCTGGCCGAGGACCATCCGCGTCTGGCGCGGGAGGGCAAGGTGCCGGCGGCGGGAGACGGCGAAGGCCAGGCCGAGGAGGCCGAAGATCGCGCCGCTGGCGCCAACCGCCGCCTGGTCGGGAGCCACCAGGATGGTCAGGACCGACCCGCCGGCCGCGCACAGGAGGTAGATGGCGAGGTACTCGACACGCCCGTAGAGCTGCTCGAGGAGCGGGCCAAAGAGATAGAGGGCCCACATGTTCAGGGCGAGGTGGAGGATTCCGAGATGGAGGAACGCGCTGGTCAGGATCCGCCACCACTCCCCTGCCGCCACGGCGTCTGCGCTGACGTAGCCGAACTCCAGGAGAGGTCCGCCGCCAGACATCAGGCCGAGGCCGGCCATGCCGCCGAGGATCGCGTCGATCGCGAACACGCCGACGTTGGCGCCAATCAGGGTCCAGGTCACGATCGGTGTGTAGGTGGCATACGCGCCCCGCGAGCGGTTGAACTCGCGACGAGCGGTGAAGTCGTGTCCCGACTCCTTGGCCAGCCATGCCAGCCGGCTGGCGATCGCCGGTCGCTCGTCGGGCGGCGCTCGGCGGTCGGCCTCCTTGTACGACTCCATGGCGGCCGTCAGGTCCCCGTCACGAACCTGCTGCTCCGCGACCGACCGCCAGCCGATCCAGGACGCCGCGCCTTCCGAGCGGGCAGCTTCCATCCAGGCCTGCAGGGCGCCGGCCTCGTCATCGGTCCGGTAGCGGGCCGAGCCGGTGATCAGCCAGGCAGCGCCGGCAAGCTCCGGATCGTGGGAGCGGGTGAGCTCGGAGACGGAGGCCATGGCCTGCTCGGGATACCCCGAGTCCAGGAGCCGGCGCGCCTCGGCGAGCGTGGCCAGGGGGTCGGACATGCCGGCGTAGTATGCCGCGCGATGCAAACGACCGCCGGACGGTCGTCCGACGGTCGTTCGCGCCCCCCTGGGGGGAGCCAGCCCGCCCGTCGCCCCGGGCGGTGAGGTATCGGGCTACTTGGCCCGGTGCAGGAACTCGACCACGTCTTCGTATCGGAAGCGGCGGTCACCGCGCTTCACGACTCGGAAGAAGGGAAGCTCTCCGCGGTCGCCCAACCGCTTCACGGTGTTGACGTGGAGGTGCAGCATCTCGGCCACCTCCGTGGCCGTTAGCAACCGGCCTTCGTTCTGGATCATCTGGTTCTGCTGTTCTCCCGCCTACTCTGGTGAGGTATGAGCCGCGCCGGCTCGGAGGGTGCTGGTCGGCGCGGCTCGTGGCCGGATAGTAGGGTTCCGGTGCCCTGCGGACCCCCGGTACGTTTGGTGAAACGCGGGAGTACATTCGGAGACCGATGACCATCGACGACCACGATTCCGACCCGCCGATCTATGCCCGCCACGTCTTCGTGTGCACCGCCGGGGACTGGTGCCCGACGGTTGATGGTGACGGGCTCGGCGTGCACGCCGCCCTGAAGGCCCGGGTCAAGGAAGCCGGCCTCGGCCCGGGGGTCCGGATCAACAAGTCGGGCTGCTTCTCGCAGTGCGGCAACGGACCGATGGTGGTCGTCTACCCCGAAGGCGTGTGGTACGCCGCGGTCAGCCCGGCGGATGCCGATGAGATCGTGGAGCGGCACCTGGTCGGCGGGGAGCCGGTCGACCGGCTTCGGTTCCGACCCGGCACCCCGGGCGCGCACCAGCTGGAGCGCGAGGTCGGGGGGCGGCCGATCGGTCGAACGGCCCCGTGGCCGTCCCCGGGACGAGACGCCGGGAGCTAGACGCGGGCTCCGGCCGCCTCCGCGCCGCTGATCCGCTGGGCGATGTAGACGGGGACGACGCTGAACAGGACCAGCACGATGGCCAGGACGTTGATGACCGGGAGCTGCGTCGGCCGCTGCATGACGCCCAGCACGTAGAGCGGGATCGTCTGGGTACCGGCGCCAGCAGTGAACAGCGTCACGATGACCTCGTCGAACGAGAGCGCGAAGGCCAGCAGACCACCGGACAGCAGTGCGGTCCGCATGCCGGGCATGGTGATCCGTCGGAACGTGATCCAGGTATCGGCGCCGAGGTCGGCGGACGCCTCCTCAGGTGAGCGGGGCAACCGCCGGAGACGGGCGATGACATTGTTGTAGGCGATGACCACGCAGAAGGTGGCGTGGCCGATGATGATCGTCAGCAGGCCGAACGGAATGCCGACCGTCTGGTAGGTCGCGCTGAGGGCGATCCCGGTGACGACGCCGGGGAGCGCGATCGGGAGGACCAGCAGGAAGCTGATGGAATCCCGACCGAAGAAGGAGAACCGCTGCACGGCCATGGCCGCCAGGGTCCCGAGCACCAGGGCGACGGCGGTGGCCCCCAGGGCCGCAAGGACCGAATTCACGAACGCGGGTGGAATGGCCGAGTTTGCCATGGCCTCCCCGAACCAGCGGAGTGTGAACCCGGTCGGCGGCCATTCGTTGAAGGGGCTTTCGTTGAAGGCATGGATCAGCACGACGACGAGCGGGAGGTACAGGAACCCGAGGATCACCCCGGTGGCGGCCCTCAGGCCGATCCGCACCCAGCCGGACTCCACCATGTCGGCGCTCCTCCTACAGTGACTCGAACGCACCCAGGCGTCGGGCGACCAGCAGGTAGATGACCATGATCACGATCGGCACCAGCGAGTAGGCCGCCGCAACGGGGACGTTGCCCAGGGTCGAGTTGTCGTAGATGACGTTGCCGATGAACTTCGCGTCGCTCACCAGGTCGGGGACGATGTAGTCCCCGAGGGTCAGCGAGAAGGTGAAGATCGACCCGGCCACCAGTGCGGGGAACACGAGCGGCAGCACGACACGGCGGAACGTCGTGCCCGCGCGCGCCCCGAGGTCGGAGGACGCCTCGAGCAGGGAGCTCGGGACGCGCTCGAGGCCGGCGTAGACCGGGAGGATCATGTACGGCAGCCACAAATAACTGAACACGATCCATGAATTCGCGATCTCATCGGTGCCGGGCGCGTCCAGCCCGAAGGGGGCGAGGAGCCATGAGAGCAGCCCGTTGCCCTGGAAGATCGACCGCCAGGCGAAGATCTTCACCAGGTACGAAGCCCACAGGGGCATGAGGATGGCGACGACGAGCGCCGCCCGCACGCGTGGGGTCGCGACGCGGGCCATGTAGTAGGCGATCGGGAAGGCGAGGATCGCGTCGGTCAGGGTCACGAGTGCCGCGATGCCCACCGTCCGGAGGGCGATCGTTCGGTAGACCTCGTTCGTGGCGATCCGCTCGAACGCCGACAGAGACCAGTCGAACGGGTTCACCTTGCCGGTGAACGCGTCCGTCGTCCAGAACGCGTTCAGGAGCAAGATGGCGAGTGATCCGATGTAGACCACGACCATCCAGAACAGGGGTGCCGCCAGGAGCAGCCGGAGCTGCAGACGCGGGCGGGCGTGGAGCCACGTCGCGACACGCCGCCCGCGGCTCGGCGCGGGCGCGGGTCGGGCAGTGGCGTCGGTCGTCATGGGTCAGAAGCGCGAGGCTCCCCGGGGCGGACCCCGGGGAGCCTCAGGTCACTCCCTGTCAGCGCGGACGTCAGCCGCCGCGGAGGGTGGTCCAGGCCTCGGTCCACGCGTCGTAGTCGACGCACGTGGTCGAGTCATCGTCGTCAGCGCAGTCCTCGCGGGCCGTGCTCCAGTACCAGATGTCCTCCCAGTACTCCTCATCGTCGGCGTGGGTCAGCTCGCAGTGGCCCGGAGCGATCGTTTCCGCGTACTCGCAGGCCTGCGGGCTGGTTGACGCCTCCCCGAAGTACACGGTCGCCTGGCCGTTGGCCTCCGCCGACGCCATGTGGTTCATCCACATGTACATGCAGTTCGGGTGCTCCGCCTCGGAGGCGATCATCCACGTGTCGGACCACCCGGTCGCACCTTCGGCCGGCTTGACGGCGTCGATCGGCGAATCGGCCAGGTTGTTGACCTGGAACTGCCACGTCGTGCCGATAACGATGTCGCCTCCCGCGAAGGCCGTGATCTGGTCGGCGAAGGTCGCCCCATTCCAGAACTGCGGATCGTGGGTGTTCTGCTCCTCGAGGAGCGCGATCGCCGCGTCGAACTGCTCCTGGGTCAGCTGGTAGGGGTTCTCGATCCCCAGGTCCGGCTGGGTGGCCATCAGGTGGAGCGAAGCGTCGGCGATGAAGTCCGGCGAGTCGAAGATGCTCAGTCTGCCGGCGTACTGCGCGGCGTCCTCCCACAGGCCGTTCTGGGTGGTCTGGGGTTCGACCTCGTCGGTGTTCCAGGCCAGCAAGTTCGGACCGCGGCCGTGGGGCATCCCGTACGGAACGCCGTCCAGCGAGTTGTGGGCCTGGAGCTTCAGGCCGTCGAAGACGTTCGCGTAGTTCGGCAGCAGGTCGACGTTCACCGGGGCGACGTCACCGGCGGCCATGAGCCGGTCGGTGGCATTGCCGGAGAACGACCCGCCGTCGTACTCGCCGCTGCGGAGCAGCTGGACGCCGGCGGCGGAGTCGGCCATGACCGTCGAGTTGACGATGCAGCCGGTCTCGTCCTCGAAGGGCGTGACCCAGTTGAACTCGGGAAACGCCGAGCCATCCTCGGCGTAGCCGGACCAGATGATGAGGTTGAGCTCGCCCTCGCCATCGCCCAGCTCCTCGAGCATGCCGCTGGGACCCGACGTCCCGCACGCGGACAGCACGAGGACCGCGACCAAGAGCAGGCCGGGAATCCGTAGTTGCCTCACTTGTTGTCCACTCCCTCTTGTGCCCCCTCCGATTCCTGGCCCGCGGCCAGGCTCAACACGTGGTGCCGCTTCCAGATCAACCGTACTGGCCGGCCCTGGGCGGCAAGGGCCTCCATGGATGAGGTCTGCAGGTTCTGCTCGGTGACGACCAGCTCGCCACCGACGTCGAGCGCAACGATATATCGGGTGTCAGAGCCGAGGTAGACCACTTCGCGCACGCTCCCGAGCGCCGACTGCTCGTCGGATTCGGGCTCTACGCCGGGGTCGGTCATTCGGATCTTCTCGGGCCGGACGGTGAACGTGCCCGACTGACCGATGACCGCTCGCGCGGTCTCGTCCTTCAGCAGGTTCGACGTCCCGACGAAGCCGGCCACGAACGGCGTGGACGGATGCTCGTAGACATCGGCCGGGGTCCCGACCTGCTCGATCAGTCCGCGGTTGAACACGGCCAGGCGGTCGCTCATGGTCAGCGCCTCCTCCTGGTCGTGGGTGACGTAGATGAAGGTGATGCCCACCTCCTTCTGGATTTCCTTGAGCTCGATCTGCATCTGCTCGCGCAGTTTGAGGTCGAGGGCGCCGAGCGGCTCGTCCAGGTGCAGAACCCTGGGCCGGTTCACGAGCGCCCGCGCCAGTGCGACCCGCTGCCGCTGCCCGCCGGACAGCTGCCCCGGCTTCCGCTTCTCGTAGCCCTCGAGCCGCACCATCTCCATGGCTTCGACGACCCGGGCATCGCGCTCGACCCTGGGCACCTTCTGGACCTCGAGCCCGTAGGCGACGTTCTGTCCGACCGTCATGTGGGGGAACAGGGCGTAGTCCTGGAACACCGTGTTCACGTCGCGGTCGAACGGTGGCACCGAGGTGACGTCCTGGCCGTGGAGCAGGACCCGGCCAGCGGTTGGCAGCTCGAAGCCGGCGATCAGGCGCAGGGTGGTGGTCTTGCCCGAGCCGGATGGGCCGAGCATCGAGAAAAACTCCCCGTCCGCGATCTCGAGGTTGATCCCGGCAACCGCCACGACGTCGCCGAAGGTCTTCTCCAGCTGCTCGAGAGTCACGGCCGGGACGGCGGATCGGGCTACCGATTGGGCCGCCGGGACAGCAGATTCGATCGCCACGGACACCTCGAGGACGGGGCGCGCCAGGGCTCTGGCGCTGAGGATTGGCGCACTTTGCGGCGCGGGGCCGCGCCGTGTCAAGGAGTGAGGCTGTAGAGTCCGGGGCCGTGTCCGGAGTCGAATCGTGAACCCCGGAATCCTGTGGGGCCTCGCCACGGCCGCGGCCTGGGGGACGGCCGACTTCGCCGGTGGCCTGGCCTCCCGTCGCGCGGTGCCAATGGTCGTCACGGCAGGTTCGCAGGGCATCGGCCTGCTCGCCCTTCTCGTGGGCGCGCTGCTCCTTCGCCCGCCCATCCCCGCACTCGAGGTCCTGGCAGTCGGCGCCCTCGCCGGAGTTGGGGGCGGACTGGGGCTGGCGTTCCTGTATGAGGGCCTGGCCCGAGGGGCGATGGGAATCGTGTCGTCCCTGGCCGGGGCGGGCGCGGTGGTCATCCCCTTGCTCGTCAGCCTCGTCCTGGGAACGGAGATCGCTCCCGTCGCCATCGCCGGCATCTTCCTCGTCCTCCTTGCCGGGCTGGCGGCCACCGACGTGTCCCGCGACCAGGCAAGCCGCACTTCTCTGTTGCTGGCACTTGGCGCCGCGGCGGGATTCGCGACGTGGTACCTCCTCATCGACCAAGTCGCCGACGAGGGGAGGCTGTCGGTGTTGATCGCGAGTCGGAGTACGTCGACCCTGCTGTTGGTGGCCATCGTGGCCGCAACCAGTGCCCGCAGCGGGATCCGCGCCACGCGAGCGGTTCTGCCGTTCGTCGCCACCGCTGGCATCCTGG
Organism: Candidatus Limnocylindria bacterium; assembly: GCA_035709505.1. Lineage (GTDB taxonomy): Bacteria > Chloroflexota > Limnocylindria > QHBO01 > QHBO01 > DASTEQ01. Next base: position 5,771 of record DASTEQ010000063.1, on the reverse strand, counting down.
ATGTGGGGGCCAACGTGTTCTTCGTCCTGGCCCGTGGCGACATCAGCGTCGCGCTGGCCGCGACTATCGCGAGCCTGTACCCCCTCTTCACGATGACCCTCGCTCGCCTCTTCCTCGGCGAGCGCCTTCCCCGACTTGGGCTCCTCGCCGTCCTCCTCGCCGTGGCCGGCACCGTCCTCATCTCGGTGGGCGGCTGATGGCCGACCGCGTGTTCGAGCTGATCGACGCTGGGGACGTGGCCGGGCTGCGAGCGCTGCTGGCCTCGAACCCGGCCGCCGCGGCGAGTCGCCGAGCGGATGGGACGTCGGCGGTCTTGTGGGCCCGGTACAACTTCGAGCTGGACGCTGTCGAGGCGCTCCTCGAGGCCAACCCGGCGCTGGATGCCTTCGAAGCCGCGGCGATCGGCCGGACGGATGCCCTTCGGGCCGAGCTGGAGCGGGACCCCGCCGTGGCGACCGCGTTCGCCCCCGACGGGTTCACCGCGCTCGGGCTGGCGAGCTTCTTTGGCCACCTCGAGGCAGCTCAGGTCCTGATCGCGGCCGGTGCCAGGGTGAACGACGCGTCCCGGAACGCGATGCGGGTCGCTCCCCTCCACAGCGCGCTGGCTGGAGGCCACGTTGAGATCGCCACGCTGCTCCTCGAGGCCGGCGCCGATGTGAACGCCGTCCAGGCCGATGGGTACACACCGCTTCACGAGGCAGCACAAAACGGGGACCAGCCCATGGCCGAGCAGCTGGTCGCGGCCGGAGCGAATCCCCGAGCACGCCTTGACGACGGCTCGACGCCGGCCGAGTCGGCTCGTCGGGCGGGGCATGATTCGCTCGCCGCCTGGCTCGAGGAGCTGGAGGCCCTCGAGAAGTAAGCCGTCGGTAAGCGGCCGGTACGGTCCTGCGGGGTTTCATCGCCCTGCGGACGTGCGGAGGTAGCCAGCCCCGCGCGGTGCCGCCCAGGGCGAGGAACAGACCGATGTCGACCCTGACCGGGGCCACGACCGGCGGCGGCTGGCCGGCGTAGCGCTGCCTTGGACCCTGGCGCGGGGTGCCCTGCGCCGGTCGAGGGGAGGGCTGGCTATCATGGGCGCGACCCACTTGCCCGAGAGAGGTCGCTGTCCCATGACCTTCGACCGGGTCGCCGTGGTCGAGGATGCGTTGGATGCGCTGCTCGCCGGCCTGGCGCCCGCCGAGCACCGGCTGAGCCCCGACGACGCAGTCCGTCCGGGGTCGGGACTGACTGTCCGCCGCGCCGTCGAGCTGTTCGAGGATCAGGTCACCAGCCGGCAGGTCGATCGCGCGGCTCGCGAGCTGAAGAAGACGAACCGGAGCTTCCATACCATCACCGGCGCCGGCCACGAGAACAACGCGGTCCTCGGTGCCCAGCTGCGGATCACCGACCCCGCCTTCCTCCACTACCGCTCGGGCGGCTTCATGATGGCCCGAGCCCGGCAGCTCCCCGGCAGTACGCCGGCATTCGACGCGCTGCTCGGGATCGTTGCTTCCCGGGAAGACCCGATCGCGCAGGGCCGGCACAAGGTGTGGGGCAGCCGATCGCTGTGGGTGCCACCGCAGACCTCGACCATCGCGTCCCACCTGCCCAAGGCGGTGGGGATGGCCTACTCCCTGGCCCGCGCACGGAGGCTCGGTTTGGCCGATGAGCTGCCATCGGATGCGATCGTGATGTGCTCGTTCGGCGACGCCACGGTCAACCATGCCACCGCCCTGGCGGCGTTCAACACCGCGCGCTATGGCGCGCGCATCGGTCTGCCCATGCCGATCCTCTTCGTCTGCGAGGACAACCAGACCGGGATCAGCGTGCCGACGCCCGAAGGGTGGATCGAGGCGACCTTCTCCAGTCAGCCGCATCTCCACTATCGCCGGGCACGGGGCGACCTGGACGAGGTGTGGGACGCCGTGAGCGAGGCGATCCACGTGGTGCGCGCCGCCCGCGAGCCGCTGTTCCTCCATCTCGACGTCGTTCGGCTGTGGGGCCATGCCGGCTCCGATGCGGAGCAGACGTACCGGACCGCCGACGAGATTGCGTTAACCGAGCAGGAGGATCCGCTCCTCCGCAATGCGCGCCGGCTGGTCAAAACCGGAGCCGCCACTCCGGACCAGCTGCGCGACCTGGTGACGGATGCGCGCGACCGGGTCTGGGCGGCCGCCGAAGAAGCGACCAGCCGGCCGCGGCTCGCCACCACCGAGGAGGTCACCGCCCCGCTGGCCCCCTATCACGCCGACCGGATTGCGATCCGCGCCGCGGAGCCGGTTCTCGGCGAGCCGGAGCGCAGCGCCGCCTTCGGCGGGATACTTCCCGAGGTCGCGACCACGCCCACCTCTCGGACGATGGCCGGCCATCTCAACGCTGCCCTGACCGATGAGCTCGCCCGCCGCCCGGAGCTGCTCCTCTTCGGCGAGGACGTCGCGCGGAAGGGTGGCGTGTACAACGTCACCCACGACCTCCAGCGGCGGTTCGGAGCCGGACGGGTGTTCGACACGCTGCTGGACGAGACGTCGATCCTGGGCATCGCCCAGGGAGCGGCGCACGCGGGCCTGTTGCCCATCGCCGAGATCCAGTACCTCGCCTACATCCATAACGCCCTCGACCAGATCCGCGGCGAGGCCGCCAGTATCCAGTTCTTCAGCAGCGGGCAGTTCCGCAATCCCATGGTCGTCCGCCTGCCCGGGCTCGCCTACCAGAAGGGCTTCGGTGGTCATTTCCACAACGACAACTCGGTCGGCGCCCTGCGCGACATCCCCGGCGTCGTCCTGGCCGTGCCGTCGAACGGCGCGGACGCGGCCCGCATGCTTCGCGGATCCATCGCGATGGCCCTCGAGGACGGCCGAGTCGTCCTCTTCCTCGAGCCGATCGCGCTGTACCACGAGCGCGACCTCCACACCGATGGCGACGGTGGGTGGTTGGGCGCCTACCCGCCCCCACCCGCTTTCCTGTTGCCGGGCGAGGTCGGGGTGTACGACACCGATGCGCCCGACCTGCTGATCGTCAGCTACGCAAACGGCCTGCGGATGTCGCTCCAGGCCCAGGCCATCCTGGCCCGCGACCACGGCGTCCGGGCCCGGGTGGTGGACCTCCGCTGGCTGAACCCACTCCCCATCGAGGCGGTGCGGGACCATGCCGCCGACTGCGGGCGGGTGCTCGTGGTCGACGAGTGTCGGGCCACCGGCGGCGGCGTGGCGGACGCACTGATCGCGGATCTCGCGGAGCACGCCTTCGATGGCGGCCTGGCCAGCGTGCGGGCGGTGGACTCCTTCGTGCCGCTTGGCAGCGCCACGTCGGCGGTCCTCGTCGGCCTCGACCAGGTCGTGGCCGCCGCGGTGGAGACCGCCCGCCGGCCATCCGCCGCAATGCCACGCCGGTCTGCGGCGGGGAGGACCGGATGACCGCTGACGCGGGGCCCGAGCGGCCACGAGCCGTCCTCGTCCTGCCCGGGCGCGGCGCCTATACCGCGAGCACGCTGGGGTCGATCCCTGCCGACCACCCGCTCGTCACGCGCGCAGAAGCGATCCGGGCGGAGCTTGGGCTTGACAGCCTGCTCGCGCTCGACGCGGCCGACACCTTCGAGCCATCGGTCCATCTCCGGCCGGCGAACGCGTCGCCACTGATCTTCCTTGGCGCACTCCTCGATGCGGAGCGGGCGACGGCGGACCATCGGCTGGTCGCGGTCATCGGAAACTCGCTGGGCTGGTACACCGCGCTTGCCGTCTCGGGCGCGCTCGAGTTCGACGACGCCTTCCGCCTGGTCCAGGGCATTGCCCTCCTCCAGGAAGAGGCGGCCGAGCGAGGGATCACCGGCGGCCAGCTGATCTACCCCCGCGTCGACGTCGACTGGCAACCGGTCGAGGCATATGCCGCTGCCCTCGAGGCCGCGCTGACCGATGGCGCCAATGGCGCCCAGGCGGAAACCGACGATGCCGCTGGTGGACCCGGGGACGGTGGCGGCGAAAGCCGCGCGACCGATCCGGACCGAGCCTATCCGAGTGTGGACCTGGGTGCGTACGTCGTCCTGGCCGCGTCCGATGCGGGCCTCGCCCGCCTCATCGAGGCGCTGCCGCCGGTGACGGTCGGCGAGCGGCAGTTCCCGCTCCGCCTCGCGTTCCACGGGCCGTATCACACGCCGCTCCTGGCCTCGGTCGCCGAGGCGGCCACGGAGCGCTTCACCGAGCTCCCTTGGCGGGCACCGTCCGTGACGCTCATCGACGGCCGGGGCGTCCGCTTCACACCATGGGCGACCGATCCCGCCGAGCTGGCGCGGTACACCCTCGGCGAGCAGATCGTGACTCCCTACCACTTCGCGGCGAGTGCCCGCGTTGCGCTCCGCGAATACGCCCCGGAGCGGCTCGTCCTCACCGGCCCGGGTAATACCCTGGGCGGCGTGGTCGGTCAGCTCCTGGTCGGCGAGGGCTATCACGGCATCCGGACGCGGGCTGACTTCGAGAGCGCCCAGGCCGGCGCCGCTCCCCTCGTCCTGTCGATGGGCCGCTGACGGCGATGGACTGTCGCTACCTCGCATTCGGGCTGGTCGAGATCGGCGGCAAGCGATACGACCGCGACGTCGTCGTGGAGGGGGGTGAGGTTCGACGGAGGAAGAAGGGGCCGTCGAAGCCGCGGAAGGCAGAGTACGGGCACACCCCGCTCACGTCGGACGAGGCGATCCCCTGGTCAGCCCCTCGGCTCATCGTGGGCACCGGGGCCAGCGGCCAGCTGCCGATCGCCGATGACCTTTACCGGGAAGCGGCTCGGCGCGGGGTCGAGGTCATTGCCCGGCCCACCCCCGAAGCCTGTGAGCTCATTTCAGCGGCGCACGCCTCGTCGGTGGCGGCCATCCTCCATGTGACCTGCTAGATCGGGCGAAACTCGATCTAGGCCCCCGGCCGCGCTCGGCCCCAGTCCTCGGCCGTTACCAGTGGCCGCGGCCGTAGGCTGGCTGCTGCTCCTGTCCCGCTCGAGGGCGGGGCGCATCGCCTCGCGTTGGGCGACGGAGGGCGAGTTCGATCGCGCCGGCCAGCTTCGCCCGACTTTCGGCCACGGGGAGAGACCGCGCCTCATCGAGCCGAGCAGGTGTGAACGACTCGGGGGAGACTGGCGAGGTCAGCACCATCGGCTTGCCGGGGTGGAGGACGAGCAGATCCTCGATCAGCTGCGCATGCCCCAGCTCGGCGTCCCAGGTGTCGTAGACCAGCACGTCGGCCTTGTCGACCTGCCAGCACGGGCGGCCGTTCAGGACAGGGCACGCCTCGCCACCGATTGGGCCGGCGCATCGATCGACTTCGTAGCCGGCTCTCCGGAGCTCGTCGCCCTCGATATCGGCGACGTTCTCATCGTGATACACAAGCAGGACGCGTGTCATGGCTCTGCCTCCAATCAGCGGACAACGGCCACCGATAAAGGGAACGAGCCGGAGTGGTCCTCTGGTTCTCTGTATCGGCTCGCTGCTCGCCCACGCTGCAGTATTCCTGCGCCATCTGCGGGAGCGAAGTGCCAAATGGCCTCTCCACACGTGCTGTTCGTCAGCGGACGCGGATGCACGCGCGCCCCGAAGATGCGCCAGCCCGCGGGCCGGACGACGGAGATCTCGGTCTGACGCCGGCCCTCTCAGAGCCTTTGCTTGGCGTCCCCGGCAGGATTCGAACCTGCGACCCGCTGCTTAGAAGGCAGCCGCTCTGTCCACTGAGCTACGGGGACGTGCGCGGCGCACAGTCTACGCACGATCCGGCGGGCTCTACCATGGCCCGGGAGGCGGCGCGGCGTGGGCATGC
>DASTEQ010000062.1:0-29820 GCA_035709505.1 Candidatus Limnocylindria bacterium | reverse complement strand
GAGCGGACCGATGAGCCGGCGGCCCACGACAACCCGCTGACGCGCGAGGTCAAGGCCGCGCTTGCGGACCGGGCGGCAGACGGCCTCGCCGTGCCGCGCGTGGTCTCAGCATCGGCCGGCCTTGGCTCGCGGGACGTGGCGCCGGGGGACCTGGCTGCGGTCTTCGAGTGGCTGTCCGACGGCGAGCGCGTCCGAGCCCAGCCGTATGCGGTGCTGGGAATCCGTCACCCGCTCGCACTCGAACCCATGCCCATCGACGTCCGCCCACGGGGCGCGTACAGCCTGCGCGGGCACTCCATCGGCGGGTTCGGATCGGTGACGACCAACAAGCTGGTCGCGACCCTGGTGGGCGAGCTGTTCGATCTCTATGTCCAGGCCTATCCGCGCTATGGATCGGAGAAGAAGGGCCTGCCGACGACCTACTACCTCACGATCGCGGAAGAACCGATTCGTCAGCACGCCGAGCTCGAGCAGGTTGACCTGGTGCCGCTGTACGACGTGGCGGCATTCCGCCATGGCAGGCCGCTTGTCGGTCTGGTCGACGGCGGATCGCTGTTCCTCCAGACATCGCTCACCGACCCGGACGCGATCTGGGCCACCCTGCCGATCGTGGCGCGGACGGAGATCATGGGCCGGGGGATCCATGTTTGGGCCCTCGACACGGCGAGCCTCGCCCGACAGCACGCCCCGCGCCCGGAGCTCGAGGTGCGGATGCAGGGCGTGGCCCTGGTCGGGGTGTTCCTGCGGATCACGCCGTTCGCCGGACAGGCGGGGTTGGACCGCTCCCAGCTCCTGGCGGCGGTAGAAGCGCGACTCGGTCGGTTCTTCGGCAAGCGCGGAGCGGTCATCCTGGCCGCCAACCTGGCGGTCATCACGGCTGCGTACGACTCCGTGGTCAACGTCACCGACGCGCTGAGCCCTGCCCACCTTCCAGCGCCCCGAGAGCTCATGGAGGCAACACGATGACGATCAGTGGCGAGGCGACACCTGCGGTGGCGGGCGTGACGGTCGGGGACCTCATGACACCGGATCCGATACTTGTGCGGTCCGATGCCCCCCTTGTCAAGGCTGCCCATCTCCTCGACCAGCACCGGATCCACGGCTTGCCGGTCGTGGACGAGTCCGGGGCCCTGGTGGGAGTGGTGAGCCAGACCGACATGCTGCGGGCCCGGACGACCGAGTATCTGTGGACCGCCTGGCGTGGCCTCCAGGTCCGTCACCTGATGAGCACCCCGGCGCTGACCATCTCGGCCGAGGCGAGCCTCACCGATGCCGCGGCCCGGATGGAGGAGTACCAGGTCCACCGCCTGGTGGTCGTCGCCGAGGACGGCGCGTCGCCGATCGGGATCGTCTCCACCAGTGACCTGGTCCGCGCCATGGCCGCCGAGGTGACCGATGGCCCGGCGTAGTCCGCTGCCGGTCGCGGAGCCGCCCACCAGGTTGGTGGCGCGCCCGGCCCGCGGCCCGGATGGCGATGCGCAGCCACTGATCAAGGAGGCGTCCGAGGACAAGGAGCGCCACGAGGCCCGCCTGGCCGCCACCGCGCTCCCGATGTTCGACATCCACGCGTACGTGGACGACTTCAATGCCACGGTGGTCGGCGCGTATGCCGCGGGTCGCGGCGACGCCGAGCTTCCGGCGGACCCGGGTGTGGCGCGGAGCGTCATCCCTCCCGGCACGGCGGCGACCCGCGACTTCTCCGGCCTCGCCCCCCGCATCCCGGAGCTAAGTGCCGATGCCTGCGTCGGGTGCATGAGCTGTGTCAACGCCTGCCCCGACACCGCGATTCTGGCGGTGGCGCAGCCGGAGTCGGTCCTCGGCCCGGCGCTCGAGGCATTCGCGGCCGGCGAGCCCGCGGCGGAACGCGCCACGGAGACGGCTCGATCGCACTTCGTGACCACGACGAAATACGCCGAGGTTCCCGAGCGCAAGGGCCACGAGCCAGCGCAGTTCGGGATCTTCGTGAACCCGGTCCACTGCAAGGGCTGCGGCGAGTGCGTCGAGGTCTGCCATGCCCTGGGCTACGACGCGCTGCGAATGGTCGACAAGGTGAGCCCAACGGATCCCACGGACGATGGCGTCGTCGACCGACTGACCCGTGACTTCCGGTTCTTCCGCTCCCTGCCGGTTACCCCCGAGGCGTATCGAAACGAGAAGGCGCTGGCCGACCTCATGCTCGGCGAGCACGCGCACGGCTACGTGGGAGGGGCGGGTTCGTGCTCGGGCTGTGGAGAGGCGACGGCGATTCGCATGCTGCTGGCTGCCACCCGCCAAATGCACGGACCGGAAGGGATGGGCATCGTCGCCGCCACGGGCTGCAACACCGTGTTCGGCTCGACCTACCCGTACAACCCGTTCCTCGTGCCCTGGACCAACTCCCTGTTCGAGAACGCGCCAGCCGTGGCTCTTGGCGTGCGAGCTCGCTGGGACCAGGCCGGACATTCCGACCGTCGGCTGTGGGTGATCGGTGGCGACGGCGCGATGTACGACATCGGCTTCCAGGCCTTGAGCCGGATGGTCGCCTCCGGCGCAGACATCAAGGTCCTCGTCCTCGACACCCAGGTCTACTCGAACACCGGGGGCCAGGCCTCGACGGCCTCGTTCGGCGGCCAGGTCACCAAGCTCAGCGCCTTCGGTAAGGCCCTCCACGGCCGACCGGAGCGGCGCAAGGAACTGGGCCGCATCCTCATGGCCCACGGCGAGGTGTTCGTCGCGCAGACGACGCCGGCCCACATCAACCACTTCTACCGGTCGGTGATGGACGCCAACGAGTTCCCTGGACCGGCGGTCGTGATCGTATACAGCGCCTGCATGCCGGAGCACGGCGTCGCCGACGACGCCGCTACCCGCCAAGCGAAGCTGGCCGTCGACTCCCGCGCGTTCCCGCTGTTCAGCTACGACCCGCGGCGCGGCGCGGCGATTGGCCAGCGACTCAGCCTGCAGGGCAATTCGTCACCCAAGGAGGACTGGTCGCATCTGCCCGACGGCACGGTCCTCGACTTCTGCGCGTTCGCCCGGACCGAGGGCCGGTTCGCGCCGCACTTCGCAGCCGATGGAACCGCAACCTCGGAGATCCTGGCGACCCAGGACGACCGGCTCGCGAACTGGCGAACGCTCCAGGAGCTGGCTGGTTCGATCCCGGGATCGAGCGGGGGCTAGGCTCCCAGCGGCTCGTAGGCCGGTTCCCACGCCGCTGCAGCAACCGCGGGGCCGAGGTCCTCGTCAGGCAGGTGCCTTCCGAGTCCCGAGTCGCGCGCCTCGCGAACGATGGAGGAAGCGACGGCCCGCGCCACCGCCGGGAGGTCGCTGACCGCGGGGAACAGGGATCCTGCCTCCAGTCGGGAGCCCGGCACCGATGCGGCCAACGTTCGGGCCGCGACGACGAGCATGTCGTCGGTGATCTCCCGAGCTTCCGCGACGATGGCTCCCAGCCCAAGACCGGGGAACACGAACGCATTGTTTGCCTGGCCGATGGGCAGCGAGCGGCCATCGACCGTCACGGGGTCGAACGGGCTGCCGGTCGCCACCAGGCTGCGGCCATCGGTCCAGCGCAGGACGTCCTCCGGGGTGGCCTCACATGCCGCGTTCGGGTTCGACAGGGCCATGACCACGGGACGGCGGGTGACGCTTCCCAGGGCTCGGATGGCGGCTTCGTCGAAGCGGCCACCGATCCCGGTCGTCCCGATCAGGACGGTGGGCTGCCAGTGCTCGATGATCTCCGCCAGCGGAGCGGCGCCGCCGGCCGCTACGAGCGACGCCGGGAAGGCGCCTGGGTCTACGGCAAACGGCAGCTTCTCGGGGCCCAGCTCCCGGTCGGCGTGGACCACGCCTTCGCGATCGACCATCAGCACCGCCACAGACCCGGTCCCATCGGTCGCGTGTCGCAGGATTCGGGCGATGCCGACGCCGGCCGCGCCCGCCCCGACGAGGAGGACCCGCTGCGCCGCAAGCGGCGATCCCAGCGCCCGCTCGACCGCCAGCAGACCGCCAAGCGCCACGGCCGCGGTGCCCTGGATGTCGTCGTTGAAGCTGGCCAGCCGGTGGCGGTAGCGGGCCAGCAGGGCGAGGGCATTGGGGCCCTTGAAGTCCTCCCACTGGAGGATGGCTCGCGGAAACTCGGTCTTGACCGCCTCGATGAAGGCCTCGACCACCTCGTCATAGGCGGGGCCGCGCAGGCGTGGAGCTGGATGTCCCAGGTACAGCGAGTCGGCCAGGAGGTCGGGATTGTCGGTCCCGACGTCGAGCGACACGGGGAGCGTGGCCGTGGGCGGCACGCCTGCGGCCGCCGTGTAGATGGCCAGCTTGCCGATCGGGATCGGCATCCCACCCGCGCCCTGATCCCCGAGCCCGAGGATGCGTTCGTTGTCGGTGACCACGATGAGTCGGATGTCAGCACCAGGGGCCCCGTCGCGCAGCAGCTGCGCGAATCGGCCCATGTCGGGAGGTGTCAACCAGACCCCGCGTGGGCGTCGCAGGATGTGGCTGAACTCCTGGCAGGCGCGGCCCACGGTCGGGGTGTAGACAATGGGCAACAACTCCTCGAGGTGGTCCCGCAGGAGGCGATGGAAGAGCGTCTCGTTTCGGTCCTGCAGGGCGGCCAAGCCGATGTAGCGCTCGAGGTCGTCCGACTTCCTGCGCACGTGTTCCAGCTCGAGGCTGACCTGCTCCTCGATGGTCAGCACCCGGGGCGGGAGCAGCCCGCGAAGACCGAATCGGTCTCGTTCCTCCTCCGTGAAGGCGGTGTCGCGGTTCAGGTACCGATCACCGAGGAGCGCGTGTCCGCGAAGAACCCCTCCCTCGCCCATTGCCACTAGCCGGCCAGTCAGAACCCGGCGGCTCGCCCCAGGGAAGCTCCCCAGGCGCGAGCCCGCTCCAGCTCCCCATCCTTCAGCGGCCCGTAGGCGCCGTCCACGATGAACCGCTCCGACTTGCTGGCCATCCGGTACCCAGCCTTCTTCAACTTCGCCTCGATGGAGCCTGTCGCGCCCCTGGGCGACCACCAGATGCGCGTCTCGAACGCCGCACCCCATCCCTCGCTGGTCGGCAATCCGTCAAGCCAGGTGCGAAGCAGCGGATGCGAGACGTCCGGTGGCCGAGGGGCCTTCTCGCCGCCGGCGGCGATCTGGTCGCGCATGGCATCTCGGGGGAGGCCAAAGGCAATCACCGGTGCCCCGGCGACGATCAGGTCGGCATCGGCCGCCGCCGCCGCCGTCGCCTGGTCGGTGGTCATGGCCTCGGCCTCGGGGCCGATTCCGTCGGCAATCGCGCGGGCCACGGCCTCGGTGTTCCCCCAGTGAGATTCGTAAACGACGATCGCTCTCATCAGCGTGCTCCTCCTGCTTTGGTCGACCTGTCGAGCGTACCGATGGCGCCAGGGAAGATCACGGGCCATCCGGCCCTTTTGCCGGGGTCCTCCGTGCACAGCGAGAGATCGGTTGGGTAGGCGGTACCCCCGAATCGGTCCCTTTGGCACTTCGCTCAGCGTCCGGCCGGGGCGGATCATCCGGCCAGGAGGTGTGTGCCATGACACTCATTCGGCCACGTCCGTTCTCTGACAGCCCGTCACTGCGGGAGGCCATGGACCGGCTCTTCGACCGCTCGTTCGTGACCCCCGGCGAGTGGATGACCTTGGCCCGGTTCGAGCAGCCGGCGATCGACGTCGTCTCGAAGCCGGATTCCCTCGTGGTCAAGGCGGCGCTCCCAGGCGTCAAGCTGGACGATATCGAGACCACCATCAGCGGTGACACGCTCACGATTCGTGGGACGTATCGCGAGGTCGAGAAGAAGGAAGAGGAGGGGTACCTCTTCCGGGAGCTCAGCCGTGGCGAGTTCCGCCGCGTGATCGGTCTCCCGGGAGGAGTCGATGCCGAGAAGGCCGAGGCGACCTTCCGCGACGGCATCCTGACCCTGACCATCCCGAAGGTGGAGCCGATCAAGCCCCACGAGATCAAGGTCAAGTCGGTCTAGCAAACAGACAGACCGATCCGAGGGCCGGGCGATCTGCCCGGCCCTCCGTCCGTTCAGGCCACCCAGGTCCGACCGCGACGGCGCATCACCTCGGCCAGGAGTGCCGGTGCCAGGGCGAACACCGCGACGGCTGCCCATTCGGCGGCCGACAGCGGCGACGCGTGGAACGCCTCCGCGAGCGGGGGAACGTACGGGATGGCCGCCTGCACGGCGAGCCAGAGCACGCCCATGCCGGCCAGCAGCAGGTTGGGGCGAAGGCGCACGAGTGACGTCTGGAGGCTGCGGTTCGCGTTGGCGCGCACCAGCTGGGCGACAACCAGCGTCGTGAACGCCACCCAGTTGGCGTGCTCCTGGTCGCCCGGGACACTGAGGACGAGCGCCAACGCGGTCGCCACGGTGAAGGCACCGGCCAGGCTGATCCCGATCAGCAGGCGGCGGTCGAGCAGCGGGTGATCCCGGCGCCGAGGAGGAACGGACATGGCATTCGGCTCTTCCGCCTCGCGCTCGAAGGCGACTGCCGCTGAAAGGTCGATGAAGAACTCCATCCACAGGATCTGGAGGGGGAGCAGGGGGAGGCTGATCCCGGCGAGCGTCGCGACGAGGACGTAGCCGAGCAGGGCGACATGGGTTGAGAGCAGGAAGACGAGACCCTTCTGGACATTGGCAATCATCCGCCGTCCCTCGCGAAGGGCGTCCATCAGTGTCCCGAACGAGTCGTCCCCCAGGACGAGGTCGGCGGCCTCGCGAGCGACGGCGGTCCCACTGCCCATGGCCACGGCGACGTCCGCGTGGTGGAGCGCCGGTGCGTCGTTCACGCCGTCGCCGGTGACCGCCACCGTGCGGGCCGATGCCTCGGCCGCCTCGACCAGGCGGAGCTTGTCGGCGGGTGTCGCCCGGGCCACGATCCGCAGGTCCGCGATCCGGGCGGCGAGCGCGGCGGGGCTCAAGGCCTGGACTTCGGCGCCGGTGAGAACGCCATCGGCTGGCAGTCCGGCCTGCCGAGCGATCGCGCGCGCCGTCGTCGGATGGTCACCGGTCACCATGACCACCTGGATCCCCGCTGCCCGCGCGGTCGCGATCGCATCGGGGATCTCGGGTCGGAGCGGATCAGCGAAGACGATGGCGGCAATGGGCCGCCAGCTCGCGCCCTCGCTCCGCACGGCCAGGAGGAGCAGCCTTCCACCCCGATCTGCCTCCTCGGCGATGAGCCGCTCCCAGCTTTCCAGGTCTTCGTTCACGCCCGCCGACCGCTGGTCCGAGCGCACGAGCTCGAGCACGGCCTCAGGGGCGCCGATCGCGAGGTCGCGGAGACCGCGCTCGTCGTGGCAGCGCGTCGTGGCATACGGCCTGAGGTCGGTCGGCGGCGACGCGTCGAGCAGGTTCGTCGGATCGAATTCCGGGACGAGATCCTCGTCCGCGAGGGCGTCGCGGATGGCTCGCGCAAAGGCGCCGGCCCGACCGGTACCGACCGCATGCCACGCCTCCGCCTCCGCCCGCAGCGCCTCGCCAAGGATCTCCGCCCGGTCGGTCCCGGTCGCCAGACCGTCTGGCGTCCGCACGGCGGCCACCGACAACCGGTTGAGGGTCAGGGTCCCGGTCTTGTCGGTCAGGATGAAGTCGACCGCGCCCAGCGTCTCCTGCGCGTTCAGGCGCCGAACGAGGATGTCGCGACGAAGCAGGCGGTACGCGCCGAGGCCCAGGATCACCGCCAACAGGATCGGTGGCTCCTCGGGAATGGCAGCGATCGCGGCGGCCACTCCTGCGAGGATGTTCTCGCCCGCTGGATTGCCCCGCAGGAAGCCCAGCCCGACCGTGATGACGACGAGGGCGACTGCCACCGACAGCAGGATGCGAACAAGGCGGGCGAGCTCGCGCTCCAGCGGCGAGCGGGGTCGAGCATGGGTGGCCAGCGAGCCGGCGATCTGGCCGACCTCGGTGGCCTGCCCAACGGCCACGGCCACGCCCTCCCCCAGTCCGCCCACCACGCTCGTGCCGGCGTATGCCATGGCCCGCCGCTCCGAAAGGCCAGCGTCCGCCGGATCCGGCTCGACCGATACCGGCTCAGGAAGCGACTCTCCGGTCAGCGTGCTGCGGTCGACCAGCAACCCATGCGAGACCGTAACCCGAAGGTCGGCGGCCACGACGTCGCCGGTGGCCAGGAGGATGACATCGCCCGAGACGATCTCGCGCGCGGGAATCTGGACCACCTCACCATCCCGTCGCACGCGGGCCCGCGGCGCGTTCGCCTGGCGCAGGACTTCGAGCGCTCGCTCGGCGCGGTAGGTGGTCGCGACATCGGCGACGACGATGGGCACGACGCCGATGAGCACCAGGACGCCGTCGCGCACTTCGCCGAGGATGATGGCCAGGACGGCCGCGCCGATCAGCATGAGGACGAAGGGCTCGCTCAGCGCCTCCCCCAGCGCCCGGAGAACGCTCGGGCCTGGAACGGCTTCCAGCTCGTTGGGGCCGCCTTCCGCCAGTCGAACAGCCGCGTCGGCACCTGACAGGCCGACCTCTGGGTCGACTCCCAGCGCGGCACACACGTCATCGGGGGCGCGACCCCACGGAGCAGCGGGGTCGCGGGACCGGCTCCCGGCAGGATCAGGCTGGCGCGCCGTCATCACCATCAGTGGTCGTCGACAGGATCACCCTGGAATCGGCGATTGCCTGGGCCGTCTCGTATCGGCCGAGCGGGCGTCCGTTCCTGTCAGCCGGCGAGCGCCGCATGCAGCTCGGTCCGCTCGGGTGAGCGGTACGGCCCGGTCCTGCATACATCAGCCTCCAGTAGAGCACCGTCGGCGACCAGTCGGTAGCGGTGATCGATCTGGGTCACTCCGGAGCTGAGCGTGGCGCTCACCGCGCAGTAGCGTGTGGCGGAAAGCTCGATCGCGCGCCGAAGCGCCTCGGGCTCAACGGCGCCATGGACGACGTGCTCCACGTCAATGTGCTCGAAAGCGGCTGGATGGCCGCTCCGCTGCTCACCTACGACCGACACCTCATACCGATCGACTGGCTGGCGCTTCTTGCGAAGGATCGAGATCACGTCCATCGCCGTGCAGGTCGCCAGCGCCATCAGCAGCAGCTCCGCCGGCCGGGCTCCCGTGTCGCCTTCAGCGTTGTCGACGGTGACCGCGTGGCCGCTGCCGCTGCGGATCCGGAACCGGTGACCATTGCCGAGGAGGCGGGCGTGTGCCGTCTTCACGTGACCATCGTGGCGGAGCGATGGCGAGTGGTGGAGTGCGGATCGGACCCAATCGACCGGGCCGACCGGCCCTGGCGGAAGCCAGGCAGTGGCGGGATAGGTCGGCCCGCGGTGACTGCAGCCGGGCAGGCGAGTCAGGATCCGGGAGTCGCCAAGGTCTTCAGAAGGTCAAGCGAGCTGAGGATGCCGACCGGCCTGTCCTGGTCATCAACCACGACGAGTCGATGGATGTGACGATCGACCATGAGATCGGCGGCACGCCTGATAGGAGTCTCTACGTGCACCGTGACCGCCGGCGCCGTCATGAGATGGCGGACGCGCACTCGCTCCCAGTTCGCGCTGATCATTGCGCTTGATCGCGCGACCACCAGGTCGCTCTGGCTGATCACCCCAACGACTTCGTCATCGCTGACGATGGGCAGACCGGACACGTGGTACGTCTTGATCAGGCGCTCCGCCTCCGCGGCTGGAGCGTCAACGTCCACCACGACCGGGTTGACCGTCATCAGGTTCCCAACCCGGGGGGACTCGCTCGTGAGGTCCATTCGCCCCTCCCTGTCGATTACTTGGGCCTGAAGGTTGAACGACAGAGTCTTCGGGAGGGCGTGCCACTGGTAACGAAGGTCCGGGACCTACGTCCCTGTGTCAGGCCGGAAAACTAGGGCATAGCGTTGCCAGGACCCCACGTACCGGACGCTCACGACGAGGATCAGGGGCCAAATGGCAGCGTGATCGGGTCCGCATGACTCTAGCGGTCGACGCCCCCAGCCCACAGTCTTCGGGCATGGCCGATAACCACCACGGCGTGCCGGCCCACGCGTCAGCCGGGGCCAAGCCGCGCGCTGAGCGCTTCGCCCTGGTATGGATCGACAGCGAGCGCGCAACGATCCTGCGCTGGCAGGGCCGAGCCGTGTCCGAGACGCTCGTATCCGACGTGCCGCCGCACATACGCAGTACCGCCCACGTCCGACACGACCCGAGCGTCCGCCGCGGTGGTTCGGGCCGGGGGCAGGATGATGCCGAGCGTCGGCGCAGCGAGCACCTCCGGTCATTCCTGCGCGCCGTCGCCGATCGGCTCGATGAAGACGACCGCATCGAGATCGTGGGCACGGGGACAGTGGGCGAACGGCTGGCCGCCTTAATTCGGCGGCGGACCGCGCACAGGCACTCGCCGCCGAGCGTCGAGGCGTTCACCTCGATGCCGCTCACTCCGCGCCAGATGGCGGCGCGCCTGCGACAGCGGCTCGGTCTGGACGATCGCCGTCGTACGGCGGGTGCGTATCGGTGGAGCGGCGAGCTTCCGAGGACGCGATCGGGCGCGTTGATCGGGCCCCGCAGGGTGGTGAAGAAACCTTCCCGATCAGCGGGGCCGGGCACCAACCAGGAGTGAGCGGCTGAATAGGCCGAACGGTCCAGGGTCCAACGCCGGCGTCTGCGGTCGTGCTCGGATCAGCGGGTCGACAAACTCGCTACAGTTATGCGGCTTTCGAGCGCCGTGGCGAATCGGTCATTTGAGCCGATCGCCCGTCCGTGCCACACGAGGCACGAAACCGGCGGAATCGATGGGCGGCTAGCTCAGCTGGTTAGAGCACTTGCTTGACATGCAAGAGGTCACTGGTTCGAGTCCAGTGTCGCCCACCACCCACCAGTTCTGACCACGAATGCACCGGCAATAACTCCCGATGCTCGGTATGTGACCAGCTCGCCCCGCTGCCGAAAGCGAGTCTGGCGCGTCGCGAATACCTGAATCGTGCAGGCCCGACCCGGATGAATCTCGTGCGGCGGGCTGCCGCCATGTCACCTTTCAGCCGGTTTTCGGGTCTAGCGGTACACAGTGGTAGTAGTGACGGCAACTGCCGACGACCTCGCACAGCTGGAAGTGGTGTACCGCCAGGACGCGGAGCGCCTGTGGCGCGCTCTCCTTGCCTTCAGCCGCGACCCTGACATCGCCAGCGATGCCGTTGCCGAGGCCTTCGCCCGCGCCATCCGCGGCCGGGCTGCTATCCGCGATCTACAGGCCTGGGTATGGCGCACCGGCTTCCGCATCGCTGCGGGCGAGCTCCAGCAACGCTCGCGCTCGAGCACCCAGATGCCGGACACCGGCTATCTCGACACCGAAGCCGACTCCGACCTTCTCGACGCCCTGGCGGGACTGCCGGAAAAGCAGCGCACCGCCGTCATCCTCTTCTACTACGTCGACCTCCCGATCCGCGAGATCGCCAACCGGACCGGCATGTCGCAGCTTGCCGTGCGAGCCAACCTCAGCCGCGGACGGAAGCGGCTCAAGCATCTGCTGGGTGAATCGCGATGACTGACATGGAAGACCGTTTCCGAAGCCTTGATCGGGTCCAGATGCCCGAGCTGTGGGGCGAGGCCACGCTTCGCGCCGTCGCCGAGCCGCAGGTAGCCCCGCAGAGGACGAACTACGTGTTGCCGGTAGGCCTGGCGACGGCGGCGATTGTCATCGCGCTCATCGTGGGACTGGGCATGCTCTGGGGGCCGACCATCGGGACGCCGGCACCCTCGCCAAGCCCAGCGTTGCTCGCCCGTGGCACCTTCGTCATACGCGACTGGGGTCCGGTCGAATTCGAGGCGACTCGAGAAGGGTCCAGCGTGACGGGGCGCATGGAGATCGGCATGGGGAGAGGATCTGAATGGCCGATCACCGTCGATCTCCAGTGCACTCGGACGACGGAAGACGGCCTGATCATGATCGGCGGCTACACGGACGGGGGCCTACATCCTGACGGCACCTTCGCCGCGATCGCCCTCAGGCGTGCGCCCGTGAAGGCGGCGATATGGGCATATGGGTCCCCGCCCTGGACGCCGACAACAGACTGCCTCGCGAATCTCGACGGGTGGCTGACGGAGGAGCGCACTAACCATCCGACGGACGAGATCTGGCTCAGGGACGACATCGAGGGAACCGTCGAGTTTGGTCCTTAGCGTCGTCGTGCCGGTAGTGCCCCACCATTCTCGAGCGATCGCTGCGGCGGGCCGACCGGGCGGGCGGCCCGCAGTTCGAGAGCTGTTCTACGTCGATGCCCGGCTGCGTGAGTCCGGGGACCCGCGGTAGCCGAGGTGGGCGCCGGGAGCCGGCTTTTGTCGACGCGGCGGACGGAGCAGCGGAGCCCACGCGTATTCTCAGATACGCATGATGCGACGAGTCGCAGCCGTGGCGGCAGCTGCTCTCATCTCGCTGGTGGCTGCGGCCTGTGGCCCGACCACGTCGGCGCTCCCGTCAGCGCGTTCCTCGTTTGAGGCCACGCAGGAGCCCGCCGCGATTCTTTGTCCTGAGGTAGTCCTGCGTGGGCCCGACGGCAGTCGGGTCAACCTCACGGGAACGTGGCAGGGCTTCCGTTACGGTCTGCTGTTCGTGACGCAGAGGGAGAGTTGCGTGGCCATCGAGGGACTCAGCAGGGTCCCCGGCGAACCCCTCGGATCAGACTGGCGCAGCGTGTTCGTAGGTGACCTGACCAACGAGTTCACCGTTGTCGGACGGTGGCAGTGGGCCCGCGGAAACGGCTTTGAGGTCAATACCGGCGACGCCTTTGCGATCACGATGCCGATCGATTTCGACGACCAGAGCCAGCCTGTCATCCAGATCGCGCCCCTGGACGTGAGTTTTGCCGACCCTGCAGCACCCCGCCAGGTGATAACCCTCGAGCGGATCTCCTCGAGCATCGAGTTCCCCGATTGACGCCCGCCCGTAGGCGACCTCTCGGGACCCGCGGTAGCCGAGGTGGGCGTCGAGAGCCGGGTTGCACCGTAAACGGGAGGACTTCGCTGGACCGCTTACGGTTCGAGCGGGAGTACCTCGCTGACGACGAAGGTGTTGCGGCAACGCTCGATCGTGTCTGCCACGGGCTCTGGCGACGCGTCCGGGAGCACATGTGTTTCGTGGCAGGAGTCGGCGGCAGAGTCATCGAAATGGCCGGTGACGAGGACGTCCGTGCCCGATTCCGGAAGAGTGCCGATCGCGGGATCGACGGCGACGAACAGCTGAGGCGCGCCGACCTTTCGCGTGTCTCCCACCGCCTGGAGGCTGAAGGGCGAGCAGGCGAGCCAGGCGGGCTCGGGGGCCGTTGGACAGTCAGCCACGCCGCCACCCACCCAGTTGGCCTCGACGTTGAGCGCCGCGTTGCCGTAGCAGGCGACCGGGTCGGCGCCTTCGGTCTGGGTGGCCGCGATCAAGGTCGCTAGGTCAGCCGGGGGATTGACGCAGCCGGCTGGCGCGCTGGCCGGGATGGTCGCTTCGGGTGAGCTCGCGGAGCTGCTCGACTCCGGTTCGCTGGGGGATGGGGAAGAGCCGGAGCAGGCGGTCACGGCGATGAGCAAGGCCACAGTGGCCAGGGCAGTGCGATGCATGGGGTCCTCATCTGACAGGAGTGCCCGGACGGGCAGCGGTCGCGGACTCTAGCAGGACTCCTCGAAACGCGCTCAAAGCGTCCCGAACGTCAAGATTCGCCTTCCGCGGGCCCGTGGTAGCCGAGGTGGGCGTCGGGAGCCGGCCTGCCATAGAGAACCTGACACTGACGCAAGCGCCACTGGAGGCCAACGTCACCGCAATAACAGGGCCGAATTCGGTGCTGTGTCCACGCTCACGGCCGTCCGCTGGGCTGGCGATACTTGACATGCAAGAGGTCACTGGTTCGAGTCCAGTGTCGCCCACCACTCACGACTGAGCACAAAGAACTGCGATGACGGTTGCCGGCCAGGGCGTTGGTTAGGCGCTTGGTCTACGCGCTCGCGAGTGCCTCGCAACGTCGGGCCGTCGCGTCGCCGAGGAAGTGGCCAGTGGTGGACACGGCATCGAGCAGTGAGAAGACCGGGATGCCGAAGGTCGGCTCCACGAACACGACGACAGCGTTGAAGACCAGGCGACCCGCTTCCGCCGGGTCATCTCCGATCTTGCGACTGACACCGCTGATCGTCACGGTGGCCGGATCACCGATGTCCGTCCCCTCAGGGTAGGTGGCAATGAGCGGCCCTGCGCCGACCTGGCTGTACGAGGTCCCGAGGCTCGGGGCGCTGAAGGTGAGCGTCCAGCCGGCGTTGAAGTCCAGCTCGCGCGCGACCGCCGTGCCATCCGCTTCCAGGAACAGGAGGGCATGAGCTGTGCCCTCGGTCGTAACGTAGACGTCGAATCCGCAAGCGGCGCTGAGGGCCGGTGCGTAGACCGTCTGGTTCACTTCGAAGGTGAAATGCAGCGGAGCGGCCGCGGCTGCCGGTGAGCCGCTGACCAAGACGGCGAGCGTCGCAGCCAGGATGGACGTGCGTGTGCGGCGGGACATCATCTGAACCATCGCCCCCGTCTGGTAGCCCGGTCGAGGGTACACCTCAGCGCCGCGACTGTCGGCCCTGACTCAAGTAGGCCTTTTGTCTATGGGCCTCACACGCGCTGCACGTGCCAGCCGCACCCGCCCACGCTCGGCGGTCGTATTGTCGAACACGTTATCGAGGAGGACTGGTGATGCGCACCGTGACCTATTCGATGAGCATGTCACTTGACGGCTACATCGTCGGGCCGGACGGGGGCTTCGACTGGACGGAGCCCGACCCCGAGGTCTTTCGCTTCTGGATCGACGAGATCCGAGGGGTCGGCGTCCACCTGTTGGGACGACGGCTGTACGAGACGATGCTGTACTGGGAGACCGCCGACCAGGATCGGTCGCTCGACGACGCAGAGCTCGAATGGGCCGCGCTCTGGAACCCACTGCCCAAGGTGGTGTTTTCCACCACGCTGTCGACGGTTCAGGGCAATGCACGCCTGGCCACCGTCGGCCTGGCGGAGGAGATCGAGCGGTTACGAGGCGAGCCGGAGGAGGGCGAGATCGCAATCGGCGGCGCGACGCTCGCCGCCGAGGCGGCCGCGTTGGACCTGATCGACGAGTACCGGGTCATGGTCTACCCGGTGCTGGTGGGCGGTGGCATCCCGTTCTTCCCCCGGCGCGAGCGCCGGGTGGATCTCGAGCTCGTCGAGACCCGCACCTTCAGCTCGGGGGTCGTTTACCTCCATTACCGCGTGGCGCGCTAGGGGCCGACTGGCCCTCGGGTGCGCCCAGACGGACGCCGCGTTGACACAGGGTCAGGGAAGCCGGCGAATGACCGTGGCCCGGAAGGGCCCTGCCAGGAGCTCGAGCACCGGACCGTAGGCACCGGCGGCCATGGCCTTCGCGAGATGGGTCGTCCGTGCTTCAGGCGACTCCCAGTCGGCGATGTCGATGAGCAGGTCGGGGTCGTCGGGCGACTCGTAGTACGTGCTCCCGTGATAGCCGCTCGGGCGATCGCGCGTGGCGAGCTGCTCGATGAGCGACCGCAATTCGTCTCGCCGCCCCGGTTTGGCTTTCAGCTCGACGATGACCTTGACTGCCATGGCACTCTCCTCCCGCCGAGACTCTACCGCCGCAAGGTCACGGATTCGCGGCAGGGTCGCCAGCCATGCCCAGGATCCGGGCAGGGCGGTAGCCGGGTGAGGCCCCCGGGGACCCGGCTACCGATTTGACTCGTCAGGCCGTCGATGGTCCGTGGATGTGGCGCCGTCGGTTGATAAACCAGACCACCAGCACGACCGGGACGCCGACGATCAAGCCTCCGAGAAGCGCCTCATCAAACGAGAGCCCGTCAATTTGAGGCTGGAGCTCTTCGACGGTTGCCCACGAGAAGATCCACTCGCTCGCGACCAGGCCGCCGATGAAGTAGCTGACCGCCCCCACCAGCCACATCCAGCGGGTGTCACGCCCGAAGATGAGGTGGGCGATGACCCCAAACACCGCAGACAGCCCGACCAGGATTGCCATGGCCTGAAGGCCAAGATCAAACTCCACAGCACACCTTCCTTCCGCGCACCCGCGAGGGTCCGCGCAGATACGATCGCGGCAGGATTCGATGTTCACCAGAGCCGGACGGCCTGATCCTCGAGGACCCTCGGCAGCCGCGTACTGGTCGGCGGCATGGTGCGATCCGGTACGAGCGACTCACCGGCTATCCTGCGACTGACCGTGCACGCCGCCCCGAGCACCCACGACGCGGATCCGATCGACGAGCCGAAGGCCTACCAGGACCTACTCGTTGGTCTCGTCGGCGGCGACGATCCGGCCGTGGTCCAGGGCGCAACGCCCGGGCAGATCCGTGCCCTGCTCGACGAGGCTGGTCCCGATGCGCGGACCCGGCCTGAGCCTGCGGAATGGTCCGTTCTCGAGTGCGTGGCCCACATCGCTGACGCCGAGATCGTCTATGCCGGCCGGTACCGATGGATCCTGGCCCACGACCAGCCCGAGCTCATCGGCTACGACCAGGACCTGTGGGTCAACCGGCTGCACCAGCCGGTCGAGGAGCCAGCCCAGCTGCTCGCGCTCTTCGAGCCGCTTCGCCAGGCGAACCTGGACCTGTGGGCGCGCACGCCGATCGCGGACCGCGCTCGTGTTGGCCTGCATCGCGAGCGGGGACCGGAGAGCTTCGCGCTGTCATTCACCCTGATTGCGGGCCACGACCGGCTGCACCTGGCACAGGCGCGTCGCGCCCTCGAACTGGTGCGCGCGGCGGGCTGACCCGGTGACGATCCTGCTCCTGATCCACGTGATCGCAGCGATCGTCGCCGTCGGCGCGAACCTGACCTATGCGATCTGGTTCCGTGCCGCGGGCATCGACCGGGATAGGCTCGTGTTCGTGATCCGGACTGTCCGCATGATCGACAGCCGCATCGCGAACCCGGCCTATATCGTCCTGCTCGTCACCGGGGTGCTCATGGTCCTGGGTGGCCCCTTCAGCTTCACGACCGGCTGGATACTGGCGGCCATCGGGCTGTACGTCGCGACCGCGGTCATCGGTCTGGTCGCCTTCGGACCGGCCATCCGGCGGCAGCTGGTCGAAGCCGAGCTCGACGTGGGCTCGGAGGCCTATCGGGCGGCCGCCGCGCGCTCCACGGCACTTGGCATCGTGACCACGATCCTGGTCCTGATCATCGTCGTGCTGATGGTGACCAAGCCGTTCTGACCGGGGGTCCGCGGTACCTATCTCCCATTTCGGCGCCGGACCCGGCGCGCCACGCTGCGGCCATGCCGTTCCTGCCGGCAGATCCGCTCACCGTTCTGTTGACCCTCGGTGGTCTCATCGTGGGCACGATGGCCTACGTCCGAATCCTCCGACGGCGTCACCGCGCCCGGCGACTGGACCGCGAGGCGGACGCCGAGCAGCTTCGGGGCCTCGTCCGAGTCACCCTCATCGGCCACTGAGCTCGTTCCGGCTGAGACGCCGGGACCTTCCCGCGCGGACCTTGCGGCGCTACCATGCGCACCCATGGACGTCGAAGCCGCGCTCGCTGCCACTCCGCTCCTGTCGAGCCTCGACCGCAAGACGATCAAGCGGCTCGCCGAACAGGGTAAGCACCGCCACTACGAGGCCGGTGAGACGATCGTCCGGGAGGGGGCACCCGCGTCGGCGCTCTACATCATCCTGGGCGGCAAGGTACACGTGGAGCGGGCGGAAGGCGATGGCGCCCCGGTCGCCCTGCTCGGTCCTGGTGACTTCTTCGGGGAGCTTGCCCTGATCGAGGAGCATCCGCGCAGCGCCAGCGTCGTCGCGGACAGCCCGACGGACTGCATCTTGTTCGTGGCCTGGGAGTTCACCGCGCTCTTGAAGGAGTACCCGGAGATGGCGATCCCGCTCATGAATGCGCTCATCGCCCGCCTCCATCGCCGCGAGCGTCACGTCATCCCCTAGGGCTGGAGCCATCTCCGGTCCCACCCGCCGTCCGGCCGGCGCCGGTACTCGATCCGGTCGTGCAAGCGGTCCTCGCGGCTTTCCCACAGCTCGACGACCTCCGGGATGAGCCGATAGCCGCCCCACGACGGGGGTCTCGGGATGGCCTGGGCGTCGCCGAAGCGGGCGCCCATCTCTGTCATCCGGGCCTCCAGGGCGGTCCGATCCGCGATCGGCTCACTCTGCGCCGATACCCAGGCCGCGAGCTGGTGGCCCGGCGGCCGTGATGCCCAGTAGGCATCCGATTCCGCGTCCGAGACGGCCTGAACCAGCCCGACGACCCTGACCTGGCGGTTGGTCTGTTCCCACCAGAAGGCCGCGGCGCCGTGGGGGTTGGCTGCCAGGTCGCGGCCCTTTGGACTGTCGCGGTTCGTGTAGAAGCGCAGGCCGTCGGGCTCGATCCCGCGCAGCAGGACGAACCGCACGCTCGGGCGGCCGTCGGCGTCGGCGGTTGCGAGAGCGAACGCGGACGGCAGTCGATGCCCTGCCGCCTCGGCCTCCGCCACCCAGGCCGCCAGCTCGACGAGCGGATCGGGGTCGAGGTCGTCCGGATCGAGCGGCATCGGTCAGGATCGCGACGACGTGGGCTTCTCGGTGAGCACGTCGAGCAGCGCGCTTGCGAGTCGCTGGTACTGATCGAGGTCGTTATGAAGCGCGGCGCTGATCCGGACCAGGCGTCGCCACGGGCCGCCATCCGGACGCTGCGGCCACGGCGTGACCATGACCTGGAAGCCGCGGGCCAGGAGGCCGTCGTGGACCGGGTCGCCGTAGAGGTCCACGCCCTGGACCCGGCCCGCCGCCGACTCGTCGGGGAGCGGGACGCTGGCCATCGAGCCGATCATCGCGTCCGGGGCTGGCGCGGTGATCGCGAGCGCGGTGCACAGCAGGTCGCGGCCGCGCAGGGCAAGGTCGCGGTTGCGGAGCCGTACGGCCGGCCAACCACCCGGCAGGAGGCTCCCGATCAGCTCGATGGCGACCGGCGTCGCGAGCCACGCGCTCGGGTCGCGGGTCCCGGTCCAGTCGGCCTCGAGGCGGAAGCGCGACCGATCCGTCCGCTCCGAATTCGCGCCGTGGCTCACCACGAGTGGGTGAAACCGGTCCTGTCGGTCGCGTCGGACGTGGACGAACGCCGCGCCCTTCGGCGCGCAGACCCACTTGTGCAGGTTGCCGGCGTAGTACGCCGCCCCCAGGCGGTCGAGCTGGACGTCGAGCATCCCCGGCGCGTGGGCACCGTCGACGAGGGTGTCGACCCCGCGGGTCGACAGCTCGGCCACGAGCTCCTCGATGGGGAACGCGAGGGCCGTGGCCGACGTGACGTGGTCCAGCACCGCGAGCCGGGTGCGCGGCGTGACCTCGGCGAGGACTCGCTGAAGGACGTCCTCCGGGCCGAGCGCCGGAAAGGGGAGCGGGACGGTCACCACCCGGGCACCGGCAGGGGCGGCGGCCGCGGCGAGCACGTTGCGGCAGGCGTTGTACTCGTGGTCGGTCGTGAGCAGCTCGTCCCCCGCGCCGAGCGGGAGCCAGCGAAGCACCGCGTTCACCGCCGTGGTCGCGTTATCGACGAAGGCGAGGTCGTCCGGATCCGCGCCGACGAAAGCGCCGAGTGCGACCCGGGCCTCGTCCAGGAGGCCCTCCAGGTCTCGCGAGAAGAACGCGACCGGCTCGCGCTCCATTCGTTGCCGGATCGCGGCCTGGGCATCGAGCACCGCCACCGGAGTCGCGCCGAAGGTGCCGTGGTTCATGAACTCAACCGCGGGGTCGAGGGGCCACAGCGGTCGGAACTCGGACGGCATGCGGCGGCTATCGTAGAACGATGGCCTCACCGCTCATCCCGGTCCTCCCCGCGCCGGAAGCGGTCATCTGTGACCTCGACGGGACCCTCGTCGACACCGTTCCAACCCGCATCGAGGCCTGGATGCAGACCTTCGTCCAGACTGACCTGCCGGCTGACCGCGATCACGTCGCGTCCCTCATCGGTTCCGACGGGAAGTGGCTGGCGGAGCGTGTCGCGGAGCGGGCGAATCGCAGCCTGAGCGCAGACGAGGCGGAGGCGATCGACCGGCGGGCAGGGGAGCGGTATGGCGAGCTCAACACCGACCCCCGCCCGCTGCCGGGGGTCGACGAGTTTCTCGACGCGCTGGACGCGGCCGGTATCCCCTGGGCGGTGGCCACTTCCTCGCGGCCGGAACAGGTGGACGTGTCGGTCTCTGCGCTCGGGCGAGACGCGCGGCCGGTGGTCGTCGACGGCCTCGCCGTCGAGCGAGCCAAACCTGAGCCGGATCTGCTCCTCGCCGCGGCCGACCGCCTCGCGACCCGTCCTGAAGGCTGCTGGTGCGTAGGGGATGCCCGCTGGGATGTGCTTGCCGCCGTGGCTGCCCGAATGCACCCCGTTGGCGTGGCCACGGGCGCCGCCACCGCCGCCGACCTTCGTGATGCGGGAGCCATCACCGTCGTCGACCGCCTCGGCGACCTGGTCGGCCTCCTCCGACCGGTGTGACGATGCCCCTCGAGACCTATCGGTCCAAGCGCGACTTCGGCAAGACGCCGGAGCCCTCCGGCGCGATCCCGGTCGAGACGAGCGGCCGATTCGTCGTCCAGCGTCACCGGGCCACGCGCCTCCACTACGACCTGCGGCTGGAGATCAACGGCGTGCTCGCCAGCTGGGCGGTGCCGCGCGGTCCAACGCTGGACCCCGACGAGCGCCGGCTGGCGATGAAGACCGAGGACCATCCCATCGAGTACCTCGAATTCGAGGCCGTGATCCCGAAAGGCCAGTACGGCGCGGGCGACATGATCGTGTGGGACTGGGGAACCTACGAGCCGGAGGAGACCGATGACCCAGCCGCCGCGGTGGCGGCCGGCGAGCTGAAGTTTCGGCTCCATGGCGAGCGCGTGCGCGGCAGGTTCACCCTGGTCAAGACCCGAGGGCGGACCGATGAGCAAGGGAGAACGGAGGGTGGCGACCCCTGGCTCCTCATCCACAAGCGCGACGAGTACGCCGAGGATGGATTCGATGCCGAGACCCAGCCGCGGAGCGTGAAGACCGGGCGGACGAATGACGAGCTGGCCGCCGGGCGAGAGCCGCGGTTCGAGGCGCCGCCACCGGCGCCGGAAGAGCCGATCGACCTCTCCGCCGCGCATGAGGCGCCACTCCCCGAGTTCACGCCACCGATGCTCGCCACCGCGGGCGAGCACCCGTACGAGGACGCGAACTGGCTCCACGAGGTGAAATGGGACGGCTACCGGGTTCAAGCGGTCGTCCGTGACGGGAAGGTGAAGCTGTGGACGCGCAATCGTGCGGACGGGGCGAGCTACTTCCCCGAGCTGGCGGCGCCGCCGACGTGGATCGACGCCGCCCAGGCGGTGGTGGACGGCGAGGTCGTCGCGTTTGGAACCGATGGTCGGCCGAGCTTTTCCGCCCTCCAGGAGCGGACCGGGCTGATGGGCCTGGAGTCGCGCACCGGACGCCGACGCCCGCGCTCCAGGTCCGCCGGTTCGGCACCATCCGAGCGGAGCTCGCCGGCTCCGATCATCTACCAGGCCTTCGACCTCCTCTACCTCGATGGGCTGTCGCTCCTGGATGTCCCCCTCGAGTCACGCAAACGGCTGCTCCACCGCGTTCTCGAGCCGCACCCGCTCGTCGTGTTCGCCCGCCACGTCGTCGGAGAGGGAACGGCCTTCCTCGACGCCGCGCTGGCCGGCGGTCTGGAGGGCGTCGTCGCCAAGAAGCGGATGAGCCGATACCGCCCCGGCGAGCGTTCACCGGACTGGGTGAAGATCAAGATCAAGGCTGAGCAGGACGTGGCCGTCATCGGTTGGCTTCCGCGACAGGGAAGCCGTGACGACCTCGGGTCTCTCATCGTGGCCGTGATGGGACCTGACGGGCTGGTGCACGCCGGCCAGGTGGGCAGCGGGCTCGGGGGGAAGATCCGCCGCGAGCTCCTGGCCGCCTTCGCGGAGAGCGGCCGCTCCGACCCACCGGTTGCCGACGCGCCCGCGGTTCCCGGCGCCCGGTGGGTCGAGCCGAGGATCGTGGCCCGCGTCGAGTTTGCCGAGTGGACGCATGACGGGCTGCTGCGCCAGCCAACGTTCCTCGGCATCCAGGTCGACCGCGACGTGTCGTCGACGATCCGCGAAGATCCCCCCGTGCGTGCGCGCCGCTCGACCCCCACGGCGTCGCCGAAGCCGCCCGGACCGGCGCCGGGTGCGAGCAAGGCGGAGCTCGCCGCCCTCGACGCCCTGGAGGGGGAAGGGACGTGGGAGATCGGGGGGCAGGTCGTTCGCCTCACGAACCTGGACAAGATCCTCTTCCCGGCCCGCGACGGCGACCCCGGGCCGCTGACCAAGCGCGACCTGGCGCGCTACTACACCTCGGTGGGGGCGGCACTGATCCCGCACCTGCGCCACCACGGCCTGACCCTCCAGCGCTTTCCCGATGGGGTCGAGCGCAAGGGCTTCTGGCAGAAGGACCTCCCGTCCCACACCCCCGCTTGGATTTCCCGTCGGGAGCTGACCGACAGCGAGGGAACGAAGCAGTACGTGGTCGTCGACCGGGTGGCGACGCTTGCCTGGTTGGCCCAGGAGGCTGCCATCGAGCTCCACCCATGGACCGCGACGGTCGAAGCGCCGGACCGGCCGCGCTTCGCGCTCATCGACATCGACCCGGGGGACGCGACGACCTGGGAGGAGGTTCTCGTCCTCGCCCGTCTGTTTCGGGCGGCGCTCGATCATCTCGGGGTCGTCGGCTTGCCCAAGACCACCGGCAAGCGGGGGATCCAGGTCTGGGTCCCGATCGCCGACCACTACACCTTCGACCAGACCCGCGACTGGGTGGAGGGGCTGTCACGGGCCGTGGCGCAGACCGTTCCGGACCTGGTCAGCTGGGCATGGACCAAGCGCGACCGGCGCGGGCGCGCCCGGCTCGACTACACCCAGAACGCCCCGATCCGGACCCTCGTCGCGCCGTACAGCGTGCGACCGTCGCCGGGAGCCCCGGTGTCGGCACCGATCTCCTGGGACGAGCTCGAGGACCCGGAGCTTGGGCCCGAGCGGTGGACGATACGCTCGCTGCCGGCACGCCTCGACGAGGTGGGGGACCTCTTCGCCCCCGCGACGACCCTGCGCCAGGAGCTGCCGCCGCTGGGCTGAGCACACGAAGGCGCCACGGCCGATGTGCTGACCGTGGCGCCTCCCCCCGGGTGGATTAGACCGTGCGTCCATACCGGACGCGGAACGGTTAACGGGGCCAACCACCCCCGGTAGTCGCGGACCTCATGGTCTTCTCCCGTCGGCGGTGGCTCACCCAACACGAGTGAGAACCACGCGACCAAGACACTCGCGGCGGAAGTCCGCCGCGACAATGACCCGGGGGTACCGTCCCGCTGGACGGCGGCCAGTACCTTCGGCCGTCCGATTCGGGCTCCGAACCGGTCAAATAGGGCTTGCCCGGCCGGTGTAGACTCTCGTCCAATGCCGCGGACCCGGACCCCGGTAGACTCGGCCGAGCAAGACGCCGCGCTCGAACTGGCGCGGCGTGTCGGTGGACGGATCCGGACGGCCCGCCGCCGCGCTGGAATGACCCAGACCCAGCTGGCCGGCGATCGGTACACGAAGGCCTACATCAGTGCCCTCGAAACCGGCATCACCCGGCCGTCGATGGTTGCCCTCAACTACGTTGCCGAGCGGCTGGGTCTGCCCGCCAGCCACTTCCTCGGTGATACGAACCCGACCTGGACCCGGCTCGAGGTCGACATGCGGCTGGCGGCGGGTGATTGGGCCGGTGCGGCCGACGGCTACCGCGCGCTGCTTGGGGAGAGCATCGGGGACGTGGCGCGCGCAGAGGTACTCCGCGGGCTGGCGGAGGCGGAAGCCCGCCTGGATCATGGCCGCGAGGCGATCGCGTCGGCCGCAGAGTCGGCCCGCCTGTTCGGATCTTTGGGCCGGGCCTCGGACGAGGCGCTGGCGCGCTACTGGCTGGCCTACGGCACCTACCTGACCGACAACGAGGCCGATGCCCGCACCCAGCTCCAGGCGCTCCTGGGCCAGACCCGTGCCGGGCTCCGCGTGGAGCCTGAGTTCGAGATGCGGGTTCTCACCGCCCTGGCAGCGGTTGAATCCCGCGTTGGGGAGCATGCGCGGTCACTGGCATACCTCGAGGAGGCGCGGGGCCTGGCCGACGACCTCGACGATCGGCGCCGGGCAACGTTTCTGTTCAACCTGGCCATCAGCTATCGCGAGACCGGGGACGTGGAGGCGGCGATTCGCGTCGGCCAGCAGGGCCTGGCGCTGTATCGCGCCGCAGGCGCCCCGTTCGAGTCGGCGACCATCGAGAACGACCTCGCCCTGGCCTACCTGGCCATGGGCAACCTGGGCCGCGCCACCGAGATGGCGTCTGAGGCCCACGAGCAGTTCGAGGCCGCCGGGGACGATCGGTTCCTCGCTGCCGTCCTGGACACGGAGGCCCAGATCGCGCTTGCCGGGGGGAAGCACGATCGAGCACTCGCCCTGGCGGCCCGTTCGCACCAGCTGGCCCGAGAGACCGGGAACCGGCTGGTCGAGACGCTGGCGCTGGTGACTGCCGCCCGGATCTCCCGCGCTCGCGGCGACCGCGCCGGGGCGGAGGAACGGTACGCTGCAGCCGCTGAGCTGGCCCGGGCCGGTTCCGGTCAGGGGCGCCTCCGCGAGCTGCTCGGCGAGTGGGCCGAGCTGCGGGCAGAGGCCGGCGACTACCAGGGTGCGTACGAGTTAAGTGCCGAGGCTGTGGCGGTCAATTAGGTATTGACAGGGCCCGTGCGGTCGGGTTAGGTTCCGTCTCGAACGAACCGGTGTGGGCACCCGCCACACGGCGGACCGGTTCGCACCATCGGGGGACGAGGGATCGGGGAATGGGCACAGCTCCCCGGTCCCTTTGTTGTGCGCCTACGGGTCGACTTCGGGGGCGGCAGGATCGATGATCTCGAATCGGCCCTGCGCGTAGACCGCACCCTCCGGCTGCAGGTAGATCTTCATCGTGAACCGGCCATAGCCGAAGCCGGCGATCATGTTGGCCGTCGTCGTCTCGTAGCCAAAGCTGGCGGGCTCGGGGAGCAGCCGCTGAGGGCTCGGCGGCTGGAGGACGACCTCCTGACCCGCTTCGTAGGTCGTCACCGCGACATAGACGTCGGGTACGCCCGGATGGACCGGCGGGTTGACCGAATAGGCAAACGGGTCGTCACGGGTGAATGCGGAAGCCGGCTGAGTCACCAGGTACGTGTCGGGATCGAGCGCGAGCCCGAACGTGATTGGCAGCGGACCGGTGGCGGGGGTGGGACTCGGCGAGGCCGGAAGATCGGACACGACCGAGGCCAGGCCGACCACCATGAGGACGAGGCCGATCCCCAGCACCAGCGTCGTGCCACGGCCCGGGCGCCGGCCTGATCGGTCGACAGGAGGTCGCGGCCGGGCCCTCGGGCGCGACCCGGCCGTCTGCGGCACGGCCTGGGTGCGCCGTCGGCGGCTCATCGGCCGACACTCTACGCGGAGTCGCCGGTAGCATCGCGTCGTGGCCGATCCGTCATCGGAGACGCTCCGGGAACCGCCGGAAGACCCACCGATTCACGTCGACTGGGTCGATCCGTCGCTGCTCGCGGATGGGCGGCCCGGCCGCCTGGGTCTGACCATCCTGCCCGGCAAGCGCGGGAAGTCGGTCAGGTACCCCGGCCTGGTGTACCGCCGCGACGCCCGAACCGACCTGGATCGGCTTCGTTCGCTGGGCACCGGGTTGCTCGTGCTCCTGGTCGAGGACCATGAGCTTCGCCGATGGGGCGACCCAGACCTGGTCCTCCACGCGGAGGCCGCAGGCGTCACCGTCCGACGGATGCCGATCCGGGATGGTTCTGCCCCACCCTCGGTGACAGCGGTGGATGCGCTGCTGCGGGAGATCGACACGGCACGGGCCGGGTCGGACGTGGTCGTTGCCTGCATGGGCGGGGTCGGCCGGTCAGGAACGATCGTGGCGTGCGCCCTGGTGGCTGCCGGAGAGTCCCCCGATGGGGCTATTGCCCACCTGCGGGCGGTTCGACACCCTACCGCGGTCGAAACGCGGCAACAGGTCGAATTCGTGGCGGCCTATGCTGCACATCGGGAGAAGACATGAGCGAACGTTGGATCTGCTCACGGTGCTTCACATCGGCCAGCGCCGACCTCCGCTCCTGCCCGAACTGCGGCACGCCGCGCGGAATGTC
Organism: Candidatus Limnocylindria bacterium; assembly: GCA_035709505.1. Taxonomy (GTDB): domain Bacteria; phylum Chloroflexota; class Limnocylindria; order QHBO01; family QHBO01; genus DASTEQ01. The sequence continues at coordinate 3,666 of DASTEQ010000062.1, read as the reverse complement.
GGCGACGTTCACGGTTAACGATGGGCCGCCGAAGCCGCCCGCAGGCTCGCAGCCGACTCCGCCGCCCACCACGCCGGGCACCCCGACCACCCCGACGACCACCGTGCCCACCTCGTCGACTCCCGCCCAGGTGTCTCCCGGTGGCCTCGCCCCCGCAGCCGCGACCGGAGTGGCCGGCGATGGACGTTGGGTCTGTCGCCGGTGCTTCGCGTCGAATGACGGAGCCGCAACCGCGTGCTCGACCTGTGGACTGGAGCGTGGCTCAGAGCCACCTGCTGACGCCCCGGGCGATTTCGCGGCGGCGACCACTCCGGCCGCTGCCGGGTCCGGTGGAAGGCAGATCCCGTGGCGCCTGGTGAGCTACGGCGTCATCGGTCTGGTCGTGGTCGGCAGCACCCTGTTCTTCGCGGCCCGACGCGGAGAAGGCGGAGAGATCACCGGTGCCGGTGACCTGAGTGTCCAGGACCTTCGGGTCGGCGACTGCTTCGACCTCACCAGCGGCGACACGACCGATGGCGGCGAGGTGAGCGACGTCCGCGCCATTCCGTGCGCCGAGCCCCACGTGTACGAGGTCTACGTGGTGGCGGAGTACCCGGCCGGTGAGCTCCCGTCCGACATCGACGAGCCCTACACGGCCTGGGAGGAGGACCAGTGTGTGCGAGGCTTCGACACGTACATCGGCATCAGCTACGACGAGTCAACCTGGTACTTCAGCACCCTGACACCGACCGAGGAGTCGTGGGACCAGGGCGACCACGCCATCTCGTGCTTCCTGCACAACCTGTCGGAGACGCCGGTGACCGGGTCCGCCGAGGGCACCGCCCAGTAGTTCAGCCTCGCGCCATCTCCGCGAAGCGGGCAAGAGCGTTCGCGAGCCGCATCTCCTCCGGCGAGCGCGCGCGGACGCGCAGGAGGTCAGGGGAGGCCACGACCACGGCCACGCACCGTGCCCGCGAGGTGGCCACGTTCAGGCGATGGCGGCTGTAGAGGAACGACATCCCACGCGGCGCGTCTTCCGCCGACGAGGAAGCCATGCTGTAGACCGATATCGGCGCCTCCTGGCCCTGGAACTTGTCCACGGTCCCAACGCGGGCGTGGGGGAGCAGCTTCCTGATCTCGCCGACCTGGGAGTTGTATGCGGCCACGATCACGATCTCGTCCCAACCGATCGGGCGTTCGTGCCCGTGTTCGTCGATCCAGGTCGCCCCGCCGTCCACCAGCACGTTGGTCAGCTCCGCGACGCGGGCCGCCTCTTCCGGTGACTCGTTGTCGTTCCCCTCGTGCGCGACGTCGACCAGTCGTGGCCCGGTCCCGCTCAGCGTTCCCTGGCCGTTGACCACCTGCACCCTGAGGTGCGGCTCCGGTTCGAGCCGGCTCTCGTAGAAGACCTCGGAGGTATAGTCGCAGAGATCGGGGTGCAGTCTCCACGTCCGTTCGAGGAACAGGCCACGGTCGTCGGCGATGGTGGCGCGCTCACCGAGGAGGTGGGCGAGCGCGGAGCGATCCGCCCCGGCCGGATGCGAACCCTGGAGCGGTTGATCGAGCTGCTGTGGATCGCCAAGCAGGACCACTGACTCGGCGCACCCTGCGGCTGCCAGCACGTTCGCGAGGGACATCTGGCCGGCTTCGTCCACGAACAGGGTGTCAACCGTGCCGATCATGTCCTTCCGTGCCCACAGCCAGGTCGTCCCGGCCGCCACGGTCACGGCTCGCGACCGCAGGGCGTCGCGTACCTCCTCGTTGGAGTCCGCGGACTGAACCGCAGCGTGATTGAGGGCCGGATCGTCCTTCCCGGGCTTCTGGATGACGCTGACCGCAAAATGCTCTTCCGCCGCGGCTTCGAGCAGCTTGGTTAGGAAGTTGGTGATGACCTTGTGGCTGTTGGCTGTGACGCCTACGCGTTTCCCGGCCCGGACGAGGTCGAGTGCCATCCGGGCTCCGCTGTATGTCTTTCCCGACCCGGGCGGGCCCTGGACCGGGAGCGTGGATCGGTCGAGTGCCCGCACGAGTCGACGGGCGGCCTGCAGGTCCGACTCGTTCGGTTCCCGAAGGGCAGCGCCATCCGGCTGGCCGACGCGCGGGGCACGGGCCAGCAGCAGGTCCAGCGCGGCTCGGTGCGGGCCGTCGACCGCGAGGCCGTGATCGGCGACCCATTCGCCCAGCCGCAGGAGGGAGTCCTCCTGCTCGGGCGTCCGGTAGTCGTCGAACGGGATGAGCGCCGTCGGGTGCGGCGCCATGTTCCGCGTCGTTCGGCGCAGGTCGATCGTGTGCGCCGCCTCGTCGAGGGCCACGACGTCGCCGGGATTCCTGGCCGCGTCGGCGATACCCCAGGTGCTGGGATCGACCACCGTGGCCCCGACCTTCACCTCGTACTCCTGGGTCGGGAAGCGGTAGCGGTGGACGCGTGCCCGGGCTGACTCCTCCACCACACCGATGTACTCGAGCCCGGACAGAGGCTCGCTTGCTTCGATCCGCTCGGCATCGGTCAGCTCGTCCTTCAGGTGGAAGAAGAGCCACCACGCGCTCTTCTTCTCACGCCGATGCCAGGAGAGGAGCTGCGCCAGCAGCCACCGCGCCTGTTGCTCGGGACTGCGATCCTCTTCCGGGACGTCGGCGGTGAGCCGATTCGCCATCGCCGCGACAACCATCTGTCGCTCGTTCAGGCCGGGGGTCGGCTCCGGGTCGCGTGGGCCGGGTCGGGGGACCGGCGCCCCGGTCCGTTGCGCCAGCTCGTCGCGGCGCTCCTCCAGCCAGTCTCGCAGCCGGCGGTTGCTGACCACGTCGTCGCGGTTATAGCCCTCGATCCGAGCGAGATGGTCCGCGCTCGGACGGTCGCCTTCCCCCAGCTGGAGCCATTGCTCGAAGGCGACGATGCTCGACCCGGCGTCCCGCAGGTCCACGCTCCGCGTGAACCCGTACAGGGGCTCGAGGCGTTTGATGCCATACCCCTCGACCGATGCGCGGATGCTTTGGCGAACCAGGCGGTGGAGGTCGACGAGCGCCCCACCGCGGAGCAGCCGGTCGACCTCGTTCTCCTTGGTGGCGTGACGGCCCATGAGCCGTTTCAGGGCCGTCGGCTCATAGGGGGCGAAGTGGTAGATGTGGGCGTTCGGATCGCTCCACAGGCGCGCGATGAACAGGTCGACGACCGCCTCGAAGGCCCGCTTCTCGCCGTCAAGCGTGAACTCCCCATCCGCGTCGCGCGACCAGATGGGATGCCAGGCGCCGTCAAGGTCCATCACCCCGAACAGGTAGTCGAGTCCGTCCGCGGCCGCGTACGGGTCGCCCTCGATGTCGAAGAACAAGTCGCCCGGGGATGGGGGCGGGAGCCCGGCCAGGCCCACGCCGGGCTCGACAGGCTGCTCCGGATCGACGAGGAGCTCGTACCGCGTCTCGTTGCGCTCCCGCCCTTCCAGCTGGAGGCGAGCCTGCTCCCGCACCCGCTCCACGGCAGAGCGGCTGATGCCGGCCAGTGGTGGTTCGACGGGGAGAGGCAGCATCGCGAGCTCCGCCAGCGTGCCAACAGTGCGCGCCTCCAGCGCCCGGCGCTGACGTCGGCTGATGCCCGCGACCAGGCTGAGGTGGTCGTCATCCCGCCAGCGCCGGTCACAGACGAGTCTCCAGCGGCAGACCTCGCAGTGCTCGACCGGTTCAGGGTAGGACGGA
>DASTEQ010000061.1:0-8579 GCA_035709505.1 Candidatus Limnocylindria bacterium | reverse complement strand
CTCCTGGTCACCCGCCGAGAGGCGGGAGAGCGCCTCGAGCGCCGGCTCGGTCTCGGGGGCAGGTTGCGGCGCAAGGCCTGGCCGCTCAGTGGTCTGCTCGAGCTTCTCCCGGAGGCGTCCCCGGCGGAGGAACCCGCGTCGTTGGTTCCCAAGCGTCTTCCGCGCGACCGCGTACAGCCACGGAAGCGCATCCTTGCCGGCCGGCACGTCGTCGAGCCGGCGCCAAGCGACTAGGAACACCTCGGCCACGACGTCCTCGGCATCGGCCATGGTCGGGGAGCGTCGGGCGGCGTAGGCCAGCAGGGCGCGGTGATGAGCCTCGAAGAGCTCCTCGAGGCGGTCGCCGAGCACGGAGGGTCGACTGCCCGCGGGGTCTGGCATGTGACGGTCAGACGCCAGCGGGCGTGTCCAGGTTCCGCCCGTACCGGGCCATGAGCTCCCTCAACCGGTCGTGGGGAAGCGCATGGGCCGTGATGCCGTCCCGCCCGACCATCGTCTCGGCGGCGATCAGGCAGTTCACGATGGCCTCCTCGACCGCTTCGACAGTCGCAAGCAGCAGAGGGGTGAGGGCCGCGCCGGCGACCATCTCGGACGAGACCGTGGCGCCCGGGGGGACCGGGCTCTCCTCGCTCGTCAGCCCGCGGTTGCCGGTGGTGAAGGCCAGGAAGATGTCCCCTGAGCCGAGCGAGGCATAGCAACCGACCCGCGCCGCGCCGAGCGCCGCCCGCCGAGCCAGCGCCGTGCACTGGTGGGGGAGGAGCGGGGCGTCGGTGGCGACGATGCCGATGATCGACCCGGCCCCGGCTTCCGGCCAGGCGATCGGGTTGCGCTCAAGGCCGTACGGGCTGCTGAGCTCGTCGAGGCCGATCTCCTCGCCCACGGGGACGCCGTCGATCCGCAGCTGATCGCGATCACCGTAGTTCGCCTGGACCAGTGCTCCGACCGTCCAGCCTCCGCCGTCCGGGGGCAGCACCCGTGACGACGTCCCGATCCCGCCTTTGAACTCGTGGCAGATCATCCCGGTGCCGCCTCCCACGTTGCCCTCGGCAACGGGACCTCCGCTCGCGGACTCGATGGCCGCCATCACGTGCTCGGTCCGGACGTGCATGCCGTCGATGTCGTTCAGCATCCCGTCCCACGTTTCGCTGGCCACGGGCAGCGTCCACGGAAGGTGCTCTCCGGTGGTCGCCACGGCGGTTCGGACCAGCGCGTCGTGGACGACACCAATGGCATGGGTGTTGCTCAAACCGATGATGCTGCTCAGCAGCCCGCTCTCCTCGATCCACAGCAGGCCGGTCATCTCCCCGTTGCCGTTGAGCGAGAAGCTTCCCGCAAAGACCGGCTCGCGCCAGGGGTCCCCGTCGTGAGGGACGATGGCCGTCACGCCGGTGCGGATCGGTCCCCGGCCGACCACCAGCGGACCATCGCCGGAGATGAGGGTCGTATGGCCTACCCGGACGCCCACCACGTCGGTGATCGCGTTGAACGGGCCCGGCCGGCCGTGGCCGAGGCGGATGCCGAGGTCACGGGCCCGCGGCATCGGTCCTGCTCGCCAGGTCGTCGGCGTATCGGTCCAGCAGGTCGGCCGGGATGCGGGTCGGTCGTTGGTCGGTGCGGCGGATGCACACCCAGGTCGTCGTGACCTCGGCCAGCAACTCGCCATCCGGCTCGCGGCGGATGTCGGTGTAGCGCACCGCCCGGACGCCGCCCATCTCTCCGACCCGGGTTGTCACCCGGAGGAGATCGCGGTACTCGGCGGGCCGATGGTAGATGACGCGGTGTTCGCGAACGGCCCAGGCGATGTCGTGGCGGTCGGCCCACTCACGCCCATACCCCAGCGCTTCCGCATGCTCCGTGGCGACGACTTCCGCGTAGTTCAGGTAGACCGCGTTATTGACGTGGCCGTTCGAGTCCAGCTCGAACGTCCGGACCCGCCACTGCTCGCTGTGCTCGAGCCGGTCCACGCTCGGATCGGTACTCACGCCGGTGAGGATACCGATGCGTCATCGTGGTTGACGCGGAACGGAGGTCCGTGGCCGGGGACGACGATGTCGGCGACCTCCAGGACATGGAGCCGGCTCGTCTCGAGCGCGGCCTGGTCGTCGGCCAACGGGTCGACGTCCGGCGTCCGATCGGCCCGCCACCACAGGTGAGTGCAGGCCACCACCCCGTCATCGGTCTCGACCAGGAGGGTCGCATCCTCGTTGGTGTGGCCCGGGGTCAGGATCAGCGACACGTTCGGCGAGATCCGGTGACCGTGGCCCTGGTGATCGGTCCAGCTGGTCCCGTGGTAGGCGGCCCAGAAGTCGACGACGGTTGCGTTCGGGAAGAGCGCGGCGTTGACCGTGTGATCGGGATGGTGGTGGGTCAGGAAGACGTGGGTCACGTCTTCTGGGGAGAGGCCGGCAGACCGCAGGGGGCCGAGGATCTCCTGACGGTCGGCGACCATACCCGGATCGACCACGATCCGGGTATCGCCATCCTGGACGAGGCTGACCGTGCCGCACACGCCGCGGTCGTCGACGTAGCCCTCGTGAAGCACCTGGAAGCTGGCCGCCATGCGCGTGCAGCGTAGCCGTCAGGCGGACTCTTCGGTCGGCTCCTTCATGAAGTACTCGACGTAGTCGGAGCAGCGCCCGTCCTCGGTCAGGGTCAGGATCCAGATGTTGTGATAGCTGCGGGCCGGAGCGCGGGCGGTGGCCCGATAGCGGATCTCGCAGCGAGCAACCGCGACGTCGCCATCCACCGCGACCGGCTCGCACTCGAACGTCCAGTCGTCCGGATCGTCCGGCTGCTCGAGCCAGGCCTCGACAATTTCTTCGCGCCCATCGGCGCCATCTGCCGCCTCTTCCCAGGGATGCCAGCGGTACACCGCGTCCTCGGTGAAGAGCTCGCGGATCTGGTCCGCATCGTTCGTGCGCCACGCCTGCTCATAGCGGTCGAGCCAGTCCACGAGCGCGGCCCGAGTCGTCATGGGGAACAGTATGGACCCCGATGTCCACATGTGGAGAACCTGTGGATTGCTCCCGAAAGAACCAAGAAAGTGGTGGATAACCCCTATTGTGGGGATGTTGTGGGCAGCCTATGATTCCTCTCGTCCCGAAGGGGCAGCACGATCCGGGTCCGAGATTGCATCAAGGTCCCGGTGACGACTCCGGAGATTGCATCAAAGGGTCGGGTGCCGTTCCTTCGGGACGTTTCTTTGTGTCCGGATCCGGAGCGCCTCAACCTGGTCTGGATTCGAGAGCACGACCACCGTCGCGTACCCCTCCTCTCCGAGCCGTGGCAGCGACGCCCGCAGGTCCCGATCCTGGCGCCGGACGGCGCCCCCGGGGACCCGGCCCTGCTCTCGCCCGGCATTCCGCGCCAGGCTGACCTCGAGCGGGAGGGCAAGCACGAGGGCCACCGCCGGACGACCATGGCGAGCGGCCACTGCCAGTAGCGATCGGCGCGCCCACGACTGGACGTTCGTGGCATCGACCACCGTCAGCCGGCCATCCGCGAGTCGGTGGTCGAGGTCGGCATGGAGCCTGGTGAACGCCTCCTCGGTCGCCGACTGGTCGGTCGGGTCGCCGGCGACGGCCGCGCGGTAGGCGTCCGAGGAAAGAATGTCTTCCGCTGCGAAATGGCGGGCCGCCAGCGTCGACTTTCCGCTGCCGGCAACACCGACGATCAGGACAAGAGCGTCGGCGGGGACGTCGATCGCCGTCACCCGGCCCGTTCCAGCAGCTCGGCTCCATCGTTACGGACGTTGTTCACCGCCGCGGACACGGGGTACGCATCCAGCTCCCCGGCGGGGAACGGAAACAGGAGGGCCCGCAGGTCCTTCAGGGCGGTCTCGGTCGACAGCCAGCGATCCCAGTCATCCGGATCGAGGATGACCGGCATCCGGTTGTGGATGGGCGAGACCAGAGCGTTGGGGACCGTGGTCAGGATCGAGCAGGTGTAGACCCGCTCGCCGGTGTCCGGGTCGCGCCAGACGGCCCACACCCCGGCGAGGGCCAAGGGGTCGCCGTCGAGCCTCCGGATGGCGAACGGCTCACGACGCCCCTCGACACGATGCCACTCGTAGAACGCGGCCGCTGGAATGATGAGCCGGCGCTTGGCGAAGGACGTCCTGAAGGCCGGAGTCGTCTCCACCGTCTCGGCCCGCGCGTTGATCAGCTTCGCCGCGCTCTTGCGGTCGTCGGCGTACCAGGGCACCAGGCCCCAGCGGAACGGCTCGATGACCCGCTCCCCGTGGTGCTCGAGGACCCCCGCCACCTCATCGGTCGGAGCGACGTTGAACCGCTGGCCGGGGAGGTCCACGGTGGGCCGGGCTCGGAAGATGCGGGCGAGCTCCTCGCTGGAGTGCGGCTGGGCGAAGCGGCCGCACACCGGTCAGTCACGCTCCAGGCGATAGCCCTCGGGCAGCGCGCGCCGAGCAGCCACCAGTGCCGCGTCCAGCTCGTCCGGACCGGCGCCGTCGGGCCCCCGCAGGGTCAGCGGCAGCCCGGGCGGCAGCACCGCTCCGCCCTCGGACTCCCACTCGGCCACCGGTTCCGGCGTGGCCACCGGTTCCGGCTGCTCCGGCTCCGGCTGCTCAGCGTCCAGCTCTGGATCTGCCATCGGGCCAGCCTACGCCTAGACGACGTTCAGCTCGCGGAGCGGCCGGTTCTCGGCGATCCGCTCGTAGCCGAGCGGGGAGAGGTCGATCGTCCGGTACGCGCCATGGATGATCCGCTCGGCCAGCCCGCGCCCGACCGCCGGAGCCTGCTGCAGCCCGTGGCCCGAGAACCCGTTCGCGAACAACAGGTTCGGGATCTCCGGATGAGGACCGATGATCGCGTTGCGGTCGAGGGTGTTGACCTCGTAGTGGCCGGCCCACGCCCGGCGCATCTTCACCGCCTCGAAGGCCGGCACCCGGTGCGCCATGGCCGGCCACACCCGGTCCTCCCACGCCGGCAGATCGACGGTCAGGTCAAGGGTGTCGGGGTCCTCCTCGCCGTCACGCGGGGAGAAGCCACCGATGTAGTTCGGCTCATCGGGCCGGAAGTAGACGCCGCTGGGGTCGATGACCAGCGGCGCGTCGGGGATCTCGGTCTTGGCGGAGAAGGCATAGACGTTGCGCTTGCGGGGCACGACGGGCAGGTCGACGCCGGCGAAGCGGGCGAGCGCCCCCGCGTGCGGACCCGCGGCGTTGACCAGCGTTCCGCATTCGATGAGGCGGCCGTCGGACAGCATCACCGCGTCCACCCGGCCGCCAAACGAGAGGATGCCGGTCACCTCTCCGGTGACGTAGGTCACGCCCGATGCCCGTGCAGACTGCTGGAAGGCCTGCATCAGCGCGGTCGCGTCGAACCATCCCTCGCCGGCGGTTCCCAGCGACCCGCCGGCCAGGTCCTCGGTGGTCAGCCAGCTGAACCGATGGGACAGCTCATCCGGTGACAGGATCTCGACCGGGACCTGCAGCTCGCGCTGGATCTCGTGATTGGCCCACAAGGTCGGCACCCCGGCCTCGGTGGCGAGAAACAGATAGCCGCCTTCCACGAACCCGAAGTCCGGGACCGGCTCGAGCAGCGGGAACCACCACTCGGGGTGCTTGAGGACCTGCACCGCGAACTGGCTCATCTGGATGTTCACCGGGGTCGAGAACTGCTGGCGGACCGATGCGGCGGAGAGCGTCGTCGACGCCGTCGCGTAGGTTGGATCGCGCTCGACGACGATGACCGAGCCCCAGAAATCGGGGTCGCGGGCGAGGAAGTACGCGATCGCCGAGCCGATAACGGCGCCACCGACGATGACAACGTCGGCCCGTTGCGATGCGGGACTCATCGGTCGAATCCTAGCCTGCGCCTCCAAGGCTAGACTCACCGGGTGGCCAGTCGCCCCACCATCGTCACCGTCGACGACGACGTGCCGGTCCTGCGCGCCATCGAGCGCGACCTGCGGACCCGGTACGCGAAGGACTACCGCATTCTCGCCGCCCCCAGCGGGGCGGAGGCACTGGAGGCGGTCCGCGAGCTGACGGTCCGCGGCGACCCGGTCGCCCTGTTCGTCGTCGACCAGCGGATGGCGAACATGACCGGGATCGAGTTCCTGACCGAGGCCATCGACCTTCAGCCGGATGCCCGCCGGGTGCTGCTGACCGCCTACGCCGATACCGATGTCGCCATCCGGGCGATCAACGAGATCCGGCTCGACCAGTACCTCCTCAAGCCGTGGGATCCGCCGGAGGACCGGCTGTACCCGGTCCTCGACGATCTGCTCGCCGATTGGGCCGCGGGCTACCGTCCGCCATTCGTCGGTCTGCGCCTGATTGCCGGCCGGTGGGCGGCGAAGGGTCACGAGATCCGCGACTACCTGACCCGAAACCAGGTGCCGTACCACTGGCTCGACCCCACCACCGACGAGGAGGGCCGCCGCGTGGCGGTGAGTGCCGGTGTGGCGGAAGCGGAGATCGATCCGGCGGTACCGATCGTCGTCCTCGAGGACGGGGCCGTGCTCCACGACCCGACCGTCCGCCAGATCGCGGAGCGGGTCGGGATCCAGACCACCGCCGCCTTGCCGTTCTACGACCTGGTGATCGTCGGTGGCGGGCCGTCCGGATTGGCGGCGGCGGTGTACGGGGCGTCGGAGGGGCTGAAGACGGTCCTGATCGAGCGCGAGGCGCCCGGCGGGCAGGCCGGCACGACCAGCCGGATCGAGAACTACCTCGGGTTCCCGGCAGGTCTGTCGGGGGGCGACCTCGCCCGCCGGGCGCTGGCCCAGGCGCGCCGCCTCGGGGCGGAGATCCTCTCGCCTCGCGACGTGACTGCCATCCGGAGCGGCGACCCATATCGGTATGTCACCCTCGACGACGGGTCGGAGATCAGCTGTCATGCCGTGATCGTGGCCAGCGGGGTCAGCTATCGCCAGCTCGAGATCCCCGGCGCCGCCGAGCTGGCAGGAGCCGGCGTTTACTACGGGGCGGCGGTGACCGAGGCCGTGCTGTACCGCGACCTTGAGGTCGGGGTCGTGGGCGGAGGGAACTCGGCAGGGCAGGCCGCGGTGTACCTCGCCAGGTTCGCCAAGCGCGTCCTGCTCATGGTCCGCACGAAGGAGCTGTCGTCGATGAGCCAGTACCTCATCGATCAGATCGCCGACGTTCCGAACATCGAGGTGCGATACCGCACGCAGATCACCGCCTGCACTGGCGAGGGCCACCTTGCCAGCGCGACGCTGAAATGCGAGAGCGATGAAGGGGAGCCGACCTCCGAGACGCTGCCGCTGTCGGCCCTCTTCGTGTTCATCGGTCAGCAGCCACGCACCGAGTGGCTGCCGGAGGACGTGGTACGCGACGAGGCGGGGTTCATCCCGACCGGACCTGCCGTCCTGGTCGACGGCAAGCGGCCGCCGGGCTGGCCCGACCGTGACCCGTTCCTTCTTGAGTCGAGCCTCCCTGGCGTCTTCGCCGCCGGGGACGTCCGAGCCCGGTCGGTCAAGCGCATCGCCAGCGCGGTGGGGGAAGGGTCGATGGCCATCCAGTTCGTCCACCAGTACCTGGCCACCCTGTGACGACCTCTGCCGCCAACGACGAGCGACTGGCCCAGCTCCGGGCCTCGCCGTTCTTCGCCGAGGTGGGAGAGGCCCCGCTTCGCCGCCTCGCGGCGGATGCCGAGCCGCTTCGCCTCCGCCCCGGTGAGGCGCTCCTCCGTGAGGGGGACCCGGCTGAGGAGCTGTTCGTGGTGGTCAGCGGCGAGCTCGAGATCCGCAAGATGTCGGGGAACGCGGAGGTCGCCCTGACCCGGGTCGGCCCGGGCTCGATCCAGGGCGAAATGGCCGCCTTCGAGCGGGGGCGACGCATGGCATCGGTTTACGCGGTGGCCGAGGCCGAGGTCCTCCGGCTGCCGCTGGAGTCAGTACGGGCCACGATCGCGGCCGACCCGGATGTGGCCACCGCACTGCTGCGGACCGTCACCTCCCGCCTGCGCGGGATCGAAGAGGCGTTGCGTCAGCGCGAGAAGCTGGCCGCGCTCGGGACCCTGGCCGCTGGCCTGGCCCATGAGCTGAACAACCCCGCCGCGGCGATCCGCCGCTCGGCGGACGAGCTGGCAGAGGTCACCCGCGAACGGAACGCGGCGGCCGTCGGTATCGCGGTCGGACATCCACCGCTCGAGGCGCTGGTCGGGGCCGCTCCCTCGGCCGCGGGCGAGGCGCTGGACCCACTGTCGCGCGCGGATCGCACCGACGAGGTCGCCGCCACCCTTCGAGCGGCGGGCTTTCCCGAGTCCGATGGCCCCGACGATGCGGCCGGCCGGCTCACCTCGGCCGGCTGGACGGCCGACGACCTGCGCCGGGCGCTAGGCGGACTGGACCCGCCGGCCATCCCAGCGGCCGTTCGATGGCTGGCCAGTGTGGCGAGCGGCGAGGAGCTCCTGTCCGAGATCCAGATGGCGGCTGCGCGGATCAGCGCCATCGTCGGCGCGACGAAGGGCTACGCATATCTGGACCAGGCACCGGTCCAGCGCTTCGCGGTCACCAAGGGCATCGACGACACCCTCGTCATCCTCGAGCACAAGCTGGAGGACATCGCGGTGCACCGCGACTACGCCGCCGAC